>CAYQFU010000103.1:0-9362 GCA_964416775.1 uncultured Ktedonobacterales bacterium | reverse complement strand
TATTTCGCAACCATGTTGCGTCTCTCACAACCAGCTTTCCACTTCATCGTAACCAAATCTCCACGCGACAGCGAATTCGTGAAACTACCATTTGTTGGTGGTGCTAGCATTCGGCACATAGTTAAAGGAGTCGCATTGGCGCGGCTCCCAGACGAGGAGGAAGCATGGACCGAATCAACTGGCTGTGGCGCCAATCCCTCACCCGTGCGGCGACTGTCTTCACTCTGCTCGTGATGCTCCTTGGCTCGGGTGCGCTCATCACGCACGTCTCCCCAGGCGTCGCCCAAGCGGCCGGCGTCTGCACGCTCAATTCCGCTAAGGGCAACATCCAGCACGTCATCTACATTCAGTTCGACAACACCCATTTCACGCGCGACAATCCCACCGTGCCCTCTGACCTCGAGCAGATGCCGCACTTGCTCAACTTTATCGAGAACAACGGCGTGCTGCTCGACAATCACCATACGCCCCTCATCGCGCATACCGCGACTGACATCCTGACCTCGCTGACCGGTGTCTATGGTGACCGCCACGGCGTTCCGGTCAGCAACAGTTTCCGCTACTTCAACCCGAATGGCACCAGTAACCTCGGGGTGTCGTTCGCCTACTGGACCGACCCCATCTTCGATCCGACGACCTCGACGCCGAGCGACACGACGTACAACATGCTCACCGCCAGTGGCAGGAATGCCCCGGCGCCGTGGGTGCCCTACACCCGGGCGGGCTGCAACGTCGGCGCAGTCGCCACGGCCAACATCGTGCTCGAAAACATCGCTACCGACATTCCCACCGTCTTCGGCCCCAACTCTCTCCAGGCGCAGGAGGTCCAGACCAACCCAAATCAAGCGACGGCCGACTTCGTGGGGATCGGCATCCACTGCGCCCAGAGCGCGGCGCTCTGCTCGTCCGCCAACGGCGGGGAGCCTGACCAGCTGCCGCAGGAGCCGGGCGGCTATTCCAACTTCAACGCCCTGTTCGGCAACAAGTACGTCGCGCCGCAGATCAGCCCGAGCGGGCCCATGACGGACCTCAACGGCAACGTCATTCAGAGCCCCACCGGCAACGCCGGCTTCCCGGGCTTCGATGGCATGTCCGCGGCGGTCTCGCTCTCGTACGTCGCCGCCATGCAAGAGCACGGAGTCCCCGTGACGTACGCCTACATCTCGGACGCCCACGACGCCCACCCCAACGGACCCGCCTACGGTCCTGGGCAGGCCGGCTACGTGGCCGCGCTCCAGGCGTACGATAATGCCTTCGCCACGCTCTTCACGCGCCTGGCCAACGACGGCATCAATCAGAGCAACACGCTCTTCGTGTTCACCTCTGACGAAGGCGACCACTTCGTCGGCGGCCCGCCCTCGCCCGCAAGTTGCGACGGCGTGACCATTGCCTGCACCTACACCAACATCGGCGAGCTCAACGGCAATCTGGCCGGCCTGCTCGCCACCGAAGCTGGCATCACGACTCCGTTCAAGGTTCACTCCGACGCCGCGCCGACGGTCTATATCACCGGCAATCCTGCCCCCAACGACGAAACCGTCACCCGGCCATTCGAGCGCGCGGTGGGGGCGCTGCAGGTCACGAATTCGCTGACCGGCAACTCAGAGGCACTGACCAACTACCTGGCTGATCCTGTGGAGATGAAGCTGCTCCACATGATTACCGCCGATCCAGCGCGCACACCCACCTTCACGCTCTTCGCCAAGCCTGACTACTTCCTGTTCGCGGGTGCCCCAAATTGCAGCACACCCTGTGTGACGGAGCAGCCGGGCTTCGCCTGGAACCACGGTGACGTCGCGCCGGACATCAACACCACCTGGCTCGGCCTCGTCGGCCCAGGCGTGCGCAACCTCGGCGTGGATAGCGCCGTCTGGTCGGACCACACCGACATCCGCCCCACGATGTTGTCGCTGCTTGGCCTCCAGGACGACTATGCTCATCAGGGCCGCGTGCTGTTCGAGGTGCTCTACGACTGGGCCGTCCCGCAGTCGCTCGTCGCGTACCGCGACACGCTGCTCCAGCTGGCCCAGGTGTACAAGCAAATCAACGCTCCCGTCGGCCAACTCGGCCTGGCGAGTCTCCAGGTCTCCACGAAAGCCCTGGAGAGCGGCAGCGCGTCGGACGACAGCACGTACACCAACCTCGAAAGCCAGCTTTCCTCGATCACCACTCAACGCAATACGCTGGCTGCCCAGATGTCCGCCATGCTCGAAGGCGCCGCGTTCGGCGGCCAGGCCATCAACGAGCTGCAGGCGAGGCAGCTGATCAGCCAGGGCCACGCACTGCTCGCTCAGGTCAACGCCCTCGCGGCGTCCTGACGCGACCGAGCGGAGAGGCACGACGGCGCCGGCGACTCGCGCCAGCCGCCGACCTCTCCGCCACGCGCTGACCTTCTCATCGCCACCGTCTCGCGCGGCCACACGTCCCCGGACGGTGGCGAACCTCGTTGTGACACACGCGGGGAGTGCCCTCCTTCGCCTCGCGCCACGTCCTCGATGCGCCCCGGCTTCCACCGGTGTACGCGCCGCTCCTGAGGTGCTATCATATCAAGTTGGGGCCGCACCGCCCTACCAGACGCTCTTAATTTGCACCAATACGAGGTTCCGTCCGCATGTCCGAGCTTCCCCAGGCATACACTGTCCTCGACGAGCACGCCGGCACCCGGCTCGACCGCTATCTGGCCGCCGTCGTGCCCGGCCTCTCCCGCACGCGCGCCCAGGCGCTCATCGAAGCCGGCGCCGTCACCGTCGCGGGCCGCGCGGGCCGGGCCAGTTTACTCCTGGAAGCGGGTCAGCGCGTGGACGTGAGTCCCATGAAGGTGGCCCCAGCGCCCGGCGCGCTCCCGCCGCTCGCGCCTGAGGCGATCCCCGTGCCCATCGTCTACCAGGATGCTCACCTCATCGTCATCGACAAGCCTGCGGGGCTGGTCGTCCACCCCGCCCCAGGCCACCCCACCGGCACGCTCGTCAACGCGCTCCTCGACCAGATCGCCCCCGCCGGCGCCGCGGCCTCCGAGCGGCCTGGCATCGTCCACCGGCTGGACAAGGACACCTCCGGCCTGATGGTGGTCGCCCGCGACGAGTCCACGCTGGCGCACCTGGCCGAACAGATGAAAGAGCACAGCACCATCAAGCGGTATCTCGCGCTGGTCGAGGGGCACATGCCCGTGCCCGAAGGCGTCATCGAAGCGCCCATCGGCCGTGACCCGCGCCAGCGCCAGCGCATGGCCCTCGTCAGCGTCGTCAGCGGTGGCCGCGAAGCGCGCACGCGCTTTCGCGTGCTCCGCGAGCTGCGCGGGCGCTCGTTGCTGGAGCTGCAGCTCGAAACCGGGCGCACCCATCAGATTCGCGTCCATCTGGCCGCCGTCGGCCACCCCGTTGTCGGCGATCCCACCTACGGCCGCCCCCAGGCGCCGCTGCCCCCGCGTCAGTTCCTCCACGCCGTTCATCTCGAGTTCGAGCACCCCGTCACCGGCGCCTGGTTGACCTTCGACGCCCCGCTGCCGTCCGACCTGGCGGACTTCCTCGCCCGATCAGAGCGCTGACGCCTGGACTCGCTCACCCATGCGGGCAGGCAGCCCCGACGCGCGTCATCACGACGCGGGTCGAGCCGCCGCCATCCACGACCGCGCCTTCGCGTCACCCGCACTGACGATCGGGTCATGGCTCCGCGGACGCCGCCTCCCCATGCAGCGGCACGGCGTCGAGCGCAACCGTCAGCTGGTCGGCAAACGTGTCGCCTCAGGATGCCGCGGCGCCAGCGTCACGCCGCCGCGCCGGGTGCCGCGCTTCGGCCTGGCGTGCCGCGTGGTCGTGCGCGGCCAGCGCATCCGCGATCTGATCCATCAGCCAGGCGGCTGGATCTCGCCGCTCGACGATCTGGCGCGCTTTGGCCGCCAGAACGTGCCGCTCCTCAGCATCCAGCGTCACTGCCTCGTAGAGCTTGCACGCCGTTTCCTCCACATCTGTCGGCGTGATCGGCAGGCAGGCGTCACGCAGCTCGCGGTACGCCCCCGCGACGCGTGAGAGCACGAGCACTCCATCCCGCTCGTTGACGACTGCCGCTTCCTTGGCCACGAGGTTCATGCCGTCCATCAGTGGATTGACCAACACCACATCGGCCTCGCGCAGCGCCGCCAGCGAGCGCGGGCGGTCGTTCCCCTGCACCAGGTCGATCGGCTTCCAGTGCGCCAGTCCGTAGCGCCGGTTGATGTCGCGCACCAGTCGCAGCACGTGCTGGCGATGCGCCTTGTAGAGTGGAATGCTTTGCCGCGAGGGCACCAGGAATGCCCGAAACCGCACCTTCCCCCGCAGCTCCGCATGATCTTTCAGCATCTTGCGGTAGGCCTGGAATCCCCCGATGATGTTCTTGGTCGGTTCCAGCCGGTCCACCCGCACGATGGTCTTCGCGCTGCCGCCGCCGCCTTTGCGCTTCGCTTGGGCCGCCTCCGCCGCGCGCCGCGCCGCCCCCGCGTCGAGCGTCACCGGGTAGACGCCCGCGCGCACCGTGCGCCCATGCCACATCACCTCACCGCGGTCAAAGCCAACGCGCGACCCACTCAGCAGCTCGCGCGCCGCCTCGAGAAAAGTCGTGCCGTCCTGCGGCGTCTGGAACCCCAGCAGATCACTCTGCGCCAGGCTCTCGTAGATGTCCATCAGCATCTTATACGGCAGCCACAGCCAATAGCGTAATGCCGGCCAGGGGATGTGGCAGAACATCGCCAGCACCGCGTCAGGCAGCAGCCTGCGTATCTCACCCGGCGCCAGGTACAGCTGGTAATCCTGCGCGACGACCACTGGCGGCCGCGCGTCGCGCTCCCGTGCCCGCTGTGCCTCCTCCGCCACTGCCACAGCCAGCGCCCGGTTGACGACCGTGTACCCTTCCGTCCACGCGCGCCGGTGGGAGGCGCCAAACGGCTGCATGTGCTCCGGCGACCACAGGTAGTGTTGCAGCAGCCACAGCACTTGATTGCTGATGACGTCGTAATGCTGGCGATACACCTCTCTCGGCACGACGACGTATTTCAGCCGCACTGGCCGCTGCGCCAGCTCCACCGTCCGCGTCGCATCTCGCTGCGCGAACACTGCCCGATCGCCATCGGTCATCGCCACCGCCACCCACGTCACGTCCAGTTCGGGCAGCGCCCGCAGGCAGCCACTCAGCGCCGTGACCAGCCCGCCCGCGCCCGGCCGCGCCTCGAAGCTGCCGTCCTCGCGCTGTGTAAACTCCGTCGGCCCTCGGTTGGCCACGATGATGAGTGGCCGGTCTCGCATCGCCGCCGCCGTCAACCGCCGGCGCATGGGCGCTTCGCCCCGATCCAACGCGCGCGTGCTCATGATGAGTCCCTTTGTCGCTTCCTTACACGCGTGCACGCACGCTCGTACGCTCGCCCGCGGTCACCGCGAGACCCAATCAGCCCTGGCTCGCACGAGCACGTGCCGCACATCATGGAATAATCCCAGCAGCATCGTGTCGCACGAGTCAGGCCAGCAGGTGCCGGGCAAGCGGGTGCATCTGGCTCTTCAGACCTTCGCTCACTGCGGCTCGTCGTCCGCCGACCACGGTACGTAACGCTCGAGCTCGATGCCCGGAGGCGCCGGGTGTGCGGCCAGCCAGGGCTCGAACCAGTCGCGCTGCCACTGAATGATCTGGAGCAGCTCATCGCGGCGATTGGAGAAGAAGACATACACCTTCTGGCATTCCCGATGTGTCTTGTGAATTGCCTCGTCCATATCGGCGTGGTCGAGCTCCCCCGCCTTCCAACGCTGGAACTGCTCATAGAGCGGATCGAGCACCTCACGCCAGCGCATGTCGGCATAGTCCCCGATCAGGGCGTCCTCCCACTCACGCACGGCTGGGCTACGGCGGTGCATTCGACTCATCGCTGCCTGCCTCCGTTTTCCCGTTCGATGACCACTCCTTCAGCCAATGCTGCGTGAATGCCATCCAGCACGGGGACGCAGCGCCTCCCCGGCACCCCGAGCGGTCCCCGCCGTATACTACGCATGATGACTATATCTCCTACCACGGAGCCTACGTGAACGACGATCGCCACACCTCTCGCCGCCCCGAGCGGCCCAGGCGCGAGCCGCGCCAGCCACGCCCGGGCCGCGCCGATCGCCCCGCATCCGGCGAGCGCGGCGGCCAGGCAGGCCGCGCGCGGCCTGGCGCTCCGCGTCCCCCGCGGCTCCCGCGCCCGCGCCGTGGCACTCCCGCGGACCTCTCACCCCGCGACGTAGATGTGCTGCTGGCCCAGGCTGCCAGCGGAGGGCCGCCCGACCTGACCGATCCGCGCGTGGTACGCCGCATCCTGCGCCAGCATAATCTGCGCCCCAACAAGGGCTTCGGCCAGCACCTGCTCGTGGACCGTTCCGCCCTCGACGCGCTCGTGGAAGCCGCCGCCCTCACGCCTGACGATTCCGTGTTGGAGGTCGGCGCCGGCATGGGCGTGCTCACCGAGGCGCTTGCCGAGCGCGCGCGCCGCGTCGTGGCCGTCGAGCTGGAGCGCGAGATCCTGCCCATTCTGGGCGAGACCACCAGCCGCTTCACCAACGTCGAGATCATCCCGCGCAACCTGCTGGAGGTCCAACCCGAGGACGTCTTCGACCACGATTCGTACAAGCTCGTGGCCAACCTGCCGTACTACATCACCGCCCCCACCCTGCGCCACTTCCTGGAGGCCGGCAATCGCCCCACCGTCCTCGTCGTCATGGTCCAGAAAGAAGTGGCCCAGCGGCTGGTCGCGGCGCCTGGAGACCTCAGCCTGCTCGGCCTCAGCGTCCAGTTCTATGGGCGGCCCCAGCTCATCCGCACGGTTCCCGCCGACTCCTTCTATCCGCCGCCCCAGGTAGACTCCGCCATCGTCCGCGTCGACGTCTACCCTGAGCCTCCACTCGACCCCGCCACACGCGACCTGCTGTTCGGCATCGCACATGCTGGGTTCGCCGAGCGGCGCAAGCAGCTGCACAATACCCTGGCGCGCAACCTCAAGAGGCCGCGCGAGACCATCCTCGCCTGGCTGGAAGCCGCCGGCATTGACCCCAGCCGCCGCGCCGAAACCCTCAGCGTCGAGGACTGGCTGCGGCTCACACGCGCCGCCCAGTCCCTCCAGTCCTTTGGCGCCGGGCGCGACGAATCCCATTGAGCGGCGATCCTGCATTATGCACGCCCCACGTGGCGGACGTGTTCTGCACGGTCGTCACCCTGCGTTGCAGCATGCTAGCGCGCGCAGGTATAGTTGAGGAGGAGCACCATGCGGCGTACTGCGCGGCGTGGGTCGCGAACGTGGTGGCTGCGTCATGCGGCGCGCAAGGCCGCGCTGCCGGTCCGCGAGCGGCTTGCCGCCTGGCGCGCGCGCTACCTGTCGCGAATGCCGCTCTATACCCGTACCCTACTGTGGATCACGGCGGCCATTTGTGCCGCGCTCCTCGCTTTCACTGCCAGCGAAGCCTGGGTCAATATCGAGCTGCAACGGCAGATCCACCAGACGGAGGTTCAGAACGCGCGGCTGCGGCAAGACACTACCGCGACGGAGCGCCGCGCGGCATGGGCCGAGTCACCGGGCACCATCGAAGATGAGGCGCGGGCTATGGGCTACGCCCGGCCCGGCGAGCAGCCAGTCGTCGTCGCGGCGAGCCAGCCTGCCCAGCCGGCTCCGGCGCCGGCTCCCCATCCCACCCGGTCCACCAGTGCGGGGACCACGTGGCACCGGGACCACTGGTGGCGGTTATACATCGGCGGCTAGCTCGGCGCTGGCCGCCCAGCGGTCCGGCGGACGTGCGAGCGCGCGCCGGCAGGGAGGTTGGCGTGCAGCAGGTTCCACCCGATGAGGCCCGCGAGGTCTCGCGCGATCTCGACGCGCCACATCAGGTCGAGCCCGGCGTCTGGCGCATTCCCCTGCCGCTGCCTTTCGCGCTGCGCTCCGCCAACGCCTACCTCATCGAAAGTGCGGGCGAATCCATCCTGATCGACTGCGGCCTCGGCACCCAAGATGGCGAGTCCGCGCTGCGCGCCGGCCTGGCACATGCCGGCCACACTATTGAGCGCATCACCACCGTCATCCTCACCCACGGCCATCCCGACCACATCGGCCTCGCCGGCATCATCCACGCCGCGTCCGGCGCGCCCGTGCATTTGCTGTCCGCCGAGTCCGAGCGCATGTTCGCCGTATGGGACGACCCGGACATGACGGCCTTCCGCCTCACCAACGCCATGTACGCCGACCATGGCATGCCCGCCGGAGACCTCGAGTCCATCGCGCGCGGCAACCGCCACGTGCGGCGCGCCATCCACCTTCCCCCGCGCGGCGCCGTGATCCCCATCGCGGACGGCGACACGGTGCGGCTTGCCGGCTCCGTCTATCGCGCCTACTGGACGCCTGGCCACTCCGACTACCACATGTGTTTGCTGCGCGAGGACGGCCTCTTCATCGCGGGCGACCACATCCTCCCGCGCATCACGCCCAACATCGGCCTCTACCCCAATTCGCGCCCCAATCCGCTGCGCGATTACTTCGAGTCTCTGGCCCGCGTGCGCGACCTGCCAGCGCGTCTGGTCCTGCCCGGCCACGGCCGTCCCTTCGCCGATCTCGCCGGCCGCGTGGACGAGCTGCGCCTCCACCACGAGGAGCGCGCCGCCCAGACGCTCGCCCAGCTTGCCACCCACCCGGGCGGCGCCGATGCCTTCACGCTGTCCGGCGACCTCTTCGGCGATCGTCTGCGCACCCCCGACGACCATCGCTTCGCGCTGGCCGAGACCCTGGCCCACCTCGAAGACCTGCGCGCGCAATCCCTCGTGGAGCGCGTCGAGCGCGACGGCCACATCACGTACGCCGCGACGGCCAGCGTGCCCGCCGAGCGCTGACCTCGCGACCGTCCCCCATCCATCACACCACGAGTTTTCAGCCTTTGGCCGAGTGCTGGTGCATTCCGGCATGCGAGTTGCTGTATACGTCCTGACCTTGTGTGCCCGACAAGCACTCTGCCAACCGCCTCTCCGGGCACATGCTCTCCGCGCCCGAGATGCCCGCGCAGCCAGTGTCAGCGCTCCCCGCGATAGTCGCGCCCGGTCGCTGCACATTCCGGCAGCCAGCAATCGGCGTTCGGCTGAGAGATGCCGATCCGACCCATCTATCGTCATCAATCGGAGGAATAACTCGTGACCGATACCGTCTTGCCGAAGAGCTCGTCGACTGCGCGCGGCAACATGCACACCGCCCGGGCTCATGGATCGCTCGACGCCGATATCATCATTGCCAATGCCCCCGACCCCGTGTTCGTCTCGGACCTCGAAGGCAAGATCCTGCAGGCCAACGACGCCGTCTCCCAGCTGCTGGGCTTCCGCCCCGACGAGGTGCTCGAACA
>CAYQFU010000102.1:0-19239 GCA_964416775.1 uncultured Ktedonobacterales bacterium | reverse complement strand
GCGACGGCGGACTGCGCGGCCAGCGGCCATCCAGGCGCGATTTCAATCGCCGGCGCCTTGCCAGCCCCCTGTTTGGTGGAGCCTGCGTCACAGCGAATGCAGCGCCGCTCACTCGCCTTGAGATCGATAGAACGGTTGGTGCGACCGGGATGGCATCGAAGCTGGGAGAAGCGGGGGTATTGACGACCACCCGCGACAAACTGTATCGTATTATGACGTCGTGTCGTGACATGCTTTTGACGGGCGGCTCGCCGCATCTCTGCCGGCTGTGGCGGCACGCGCACCGTACCAACGCGCAGGCGCCGACGTGCATGCGCCCGGCCGGGTGCCCCCATAGCGGTGAAGCGATGGCATCGCGCCTCCACGCGGTGCCCGCGAGCGCCCATAATATCGATGCATTTGGGAGATAGGTATGAGAGACAATTCGGGCGCCAGCTCCAATGGGCGCCCAACGGCATCACGAGAATCCGGATCTGACTTGGCGAGCACACAGCCAATGGAGCCATCGACAGCGATTCGGTTGATTCGCGCGCTGCGCGGCTGGCTGGCGGGCGCGCCTCAGGAGGAGTCTCCCGTTGCTCTGGGCATGCCGGCGACGAAGGTGGTCCCGGTCAGGCTCGGGGACTTTACGGCCGATGGACGTCTCATCTACATTTCGTTGCTGGCGCTGTTGGTGGGCATGCTGAGCGCCTTCGTCGCGGTCGTGCTCATGGGTTTGATCGGTCTCATCACCCATCTCGCGTACTATCACACGTGGTCATTGCAGCTGGTGTCTCCCACCAACAATCGGTTGGGCCTCTGGGCCATTCCTATCCCGATCATTGGGGGACTCATCATCGGCGTTATGGCGCGCTATGGCTCAGAGCGCATCCGCGGGCACGGCATTCCAGAGGCGATGGAGACTATTTTGGTGGGCGGCAGCCGCATCGAGCCGCGGCTAGTGCTGCTCAAGCCGACATCCTCCGCGCTCTCGATTGGGACTGGCGGCCCGTTCGGCGCCGAAGGACCAATCATTCTGACTGGCGGGGCGCTTGGCTCGGTGATCGCCCAGTTATTCAACTTGAGCGCGGCCGAGCGCAAGACGCTGCTGGTGGCGGGCGCGGCCGGCGGCATGGCGGCTACCTTCAATGCGCCGGTATCGTCGGTGTTGCTGGCGGTGGAGCTGCTGCTGTTCGAGCTCAAGCCGCGCAGCCTGGTGCCAGTGGCGCTGGCGAGCGCGGTGGCCACGCTGCTGCGGCGCCACCTGATCAGTCCGAGCCCCATGTTTCCGCTCGGTCCTCATCCGACGCTTGACACCGCAGGATTGCTCTCATCCGTGTTGGTGGGACTGTTGGCTGGAGTGCTCGCGTGGGTGCTGACGGTCGGCGTCTACGGCGCGGAGGATCTGTTCCGCAAGCTGCCCATCCACTGGATGTGGTGGCCCGCCCTGGGCGGCATCGCGGTGGGCGTGGGCGGCGTCTTCTTCCCGCGGGCGCTGGGCGTCGGATACGACACCATCGGCGATGAGCTGGCCGGCCGGCTGACCATCTCCGTGCTGGTCGGCATCATTGTGGTGAAGGGAATCATCTGGTGCCTCGCCCTCGGCTCTGGCACCTCAGGCGGCATTCTTGCCCCCCTACTGCTCATGGGCGGCGCGCTGGGCGGCATCGAGGCCGGGTTTCTGCCAGGCGGCTCACCAGGCCTGTGGGCGCTGATCGGGATGGCGGCGGCGCTGGCTGGGGTTACCCGCTCGCCGCTGACGGGCGTGGTCTTCGCGCTGGAGCTGACGGCCGCCGTCTCCGCCATGCTGCCACTGCTGGTGGCCTGCGTGGTGGCCCACGCGGTCACGGTGCTGGTGCTGAAGCGCTCGATCCTGACGGAGAAGGTAGCGCGGCGGGGCTTCCATGTCACGCGCGAGTATGCGGTGGATCCGCTGGAAGTGCTGGCGGTGCGCGAGGTGATGCAGTCGAACGTGCTGACGCTGACGGCGGACCTGCCGCTGGCCACTCTGCGGCAACGGCTGGCGGAGACGCTTGCGCAAGCGCAGCGGCTCTATCCCGTGCTGGACGCCAACGGGGAGCTGGCGGGAGTGGTGACGCGCGCGGATGTGGCGCGGCTCGGCTTGGCCGCGGGGAGCGATTTGGGGTACGTGCGCGATCTCATGCGGCAAGATGTGATGGTGGCGTATCCAGACGAGACGCTGCGCATGGTGGCGGCGCGCATGATCACGGCGGGGGTGTGGCGGCTGCCAGTGGTGTCGCGGGCCAATCCGCGGCAGATCGTCGGGTTGGTGTCGCAGCGCGAGCTGCTGCGTGCGCGGGAGCGCCTGCTGAATGAGGAGCGCCATCGCGAGCGAGTCTTCCAGCTGCGCATCCTGACGCCCCGCGGGCGGCAGGTGGCGCGGCAAGCGCCGATTGAGGCAGGTCAGCCCGAGCCTATACGGCGACAGGGCGAGCAGCCAGACCAGCACACCGTGCCAGACAGCAGCACAGAGGGAAGCGAGAGCGCTGGCGGCGCCATCGCGCGGCGAACGGGACTCGTGGCGCAGGGGGACGCTCGGCCTGGGCCAGATGACGCGTGACGACAAATCCGGTTGGGTTCCGTGGCACATCATTCGTGAGAACCAAACGGTCTGCGTCGAGAGTCTGCGCGTGAAGGCGATGGTCAAGCATCCCACCCTGGCGAAGGCCATTCACGATGTCGGCTGGGGCGAGTTCGTGCGCCAACTGACCTACAAAGCGGAGTGGTATGGGCGCACGCTCGTCGCCGTTGACAAGTGGTATCCGAGCAGTAAGCGATGCTCCGATTGTGGGCATGTGCTCGGCTCCCTTTCTCTGGATACCCGACAGTGGACGTGCCCGGAATGTGGCTGCGTCCATGACCGCGACGTGAACGCGGCGAAGAACATAAAGGCCGCTGGGCTAGCGGTCTCCGCCTGTGGAGAGGCTGTAAGACCGGGACGGGTTCGTCCGCCTTCGGCTGGCTTCGTTGAAGCAGGAATCCCCCGGCTTTAGCCGTGGGGAGTTGTCAAATCGTACCTCACGCTCTATCTGGTTGCAGTATGGCGCCCAAGTCCGCCGGACGCCCAGCGGACGCGCCGACCATGCGCGAGTGATCAACCCAACCAGGCACCAACCCCACCCGCGCGTGCTATGATGCATAGCATACGGCCATGCGCAGGGGTGCGCTCTGGCCCAAAAAGTGCTGTGTGCCGTCAGCCGCTACGCTCACGCTTCCATGGCGTATGATGGCGTGCATTTGCACGCCACGACGACCCGCGGGCCGCACCTCGTGCATCGTGACGACGCGCGGATCGACCGGAAGCGACCGGATGTCTGGGCCTCGCCGCGGCACCTCAGGAGGTTTGGGCAGGATGATGGACGCGCATCCAGCGAACAGGCGATCCCTCTCAAACCCATTCACCCCCACACCACAGAAGGAGCCTGCTGCCGTGACAGGTCCGGTCGAAGTCGCAACGGCGCATGAGGCGAGTTGTGTTGCGCTGACCCAGGAGCACCGGGGACATGGCGTGAGCACGGCGGCGTATTACCTCTCGCGCGCATTCGTAGAAGAAGGGCTCCACGTGCTGCTGGGCGATCTCTCCCAACGGCCGTCAACGCTGGAGGCACTGGCGCGGCACGATCCCATCAAGAATCTGGTGCCGTGGACGCCGCCGCCGGTGGCGCCGCGCGATCTGCCCCGGCTGCTGCTCAGCGCGCGCCATCGCACGGCGGGTCTCGCCGACGTGATCGTGCTGGACACGGACATCAATCTGCTGGAGGGCGCCGGGGGCCTGGCAGCAGGCCTGAGCTATATCGTCCTCGTCGTAGAGCACACGGCGGAGGGCGAGAGCGACGCGGAGCGGCTGGCACGACGCTTGGGCGGCGAGACGGGGGGACGCAACCGCGTGGGTGTGGTGTTCAGCCGCGTGGAGGTACCGGCGGCGGACGAGCTGCCGCGACGGCTGGAGAGCGGAGTGCCAGTGCTGGGGTGGCTGCCGGCGGACTACCTGCTGGCGGCGGGGGAGGCCTATTCACTGAAGGGTGGCACGCCGGCGCATCCCCACGAGGCGTATCTGAGCGCGCTCACGCGGCTGGCACAATCGCTGATGCGATCGGTGCCGCTGCAGCGGCACACGACGGGCGCAGCCGCCAGGTAGCGCGCGTCGATGCGGGACAGCGCTGGCATGGGCACCACGCCATACGCTCTCCGCGGAGCATGGCACGGGCGGCGCCCCTGGCATGTGGCGCCGATGGGTTTGGATGCCATCACCGGTACAGAGTCGTCGCGCAATCGTAGTACCCGGCAGATGCACGGCCAGCGTGCTTCGGCAGGGGTAGAGAGTGCTATACTGGCGGCACGGACATATGGCGATGGTTGCGGCGCCCGACGTGCGCCGGGTGGGAGGGGCCGAGATGAGCGGCAAGCACAACGGCAAGCATCACAACGATGGCAAACAGGCGAAGAAAGACCGGCAGAAGGGGGCGGCGTGGGCGAACGGGGGAGCGGCGGTGCGCGGTGATGTGCCGCGGCCGCTGGACGCTCCGCTGGCGATCGTCGGGGCGCGGCTGATCGATGGGACGGGGAGCGATCCGGTCGAGGATGGAACGCTGCTCATCGAGGGCGAGCGGATAACCGCGCTGGGGCGGCGGAGCGAGGTGGCGGTGCCGCGGGACGCGATCGTGATCGACGCGGAGGGGGCAAGCGTCCTTCCCGGTTTGATCGACTGCCACGTGCATTTGGGGCACGAGTGGGGCTCGTACACCAATTTGCTGCGCCGGCTGGCCACACCTCCATCGTTGAGCCTGCTCTACAGCGTGCCGAATTGCCGGGTCACGCTGGAGGGGGGAGTTACCACCGTACGCGATGCCGGCGGGACGCCCGCCGGCGTGAAGATGGCGGTGGACCAGGGACTCTTCATGGGGCCGCGCATGCTCGTGGCGGTGACGATCCTCTCGCAGACAGGCGGGCACGCGGACGGGTTGATGCCGTGCTGCGTGGACCTGGACGCGCCGACCTTGCCGGATGTGCCGCACAGTGTGGTGGACGGCGAGGACCACATGCGCAGGAAGGTGCGGGAGATTCTGCGCGCGGGGGCGGACTGGGTGAAGCTGTGTACCAGCGGAGGGGTCATCTCGGCGGCGGACTCGCCGCGCTCGCCACAGTTCACCGTCGAGGAGATCGCGGTGGCGGTGTATGAGGCGGCGGCGCAGGGAAAGCGCTGTATGGCGCACGCGCAAAGCACGGAGGGCATCAAGAACGCGCTGCGCGCGGGCATCGCCTCTATCGAGCACGGCATCTGGCTGGACGACGAGGCGATCCAGATGATGCTGGACCGCGGGGTGTACCTGGTGCCCACGCTGGTGGCGCCGGAGGATGTGATCCGGCTGGCGGAGCTGAAGCCGGATCTGATGCCGCCGTATGCCATCGAGAAGGCACGCATGGTGATCGAGGATCATCGCGCGAGCTTCCGGCGCGCCGTGGAAGCCGGGGTGAAAGTGGCGATGGGCACAGACTCGGGCGTGGGGCCGCACGGCGAGAACGCGCGCGAGCTGGTGCTGATGGCGGAGCACGGCATGACGCCGATGCAGAGCATCGTCGCGAGCACGCGGTCAGCGGCTGAGCTGCTGCATCTAGCCGACCGGGTCGGCACGCTGGCGCCAGGGAAGTTGGCGGACGTGCTCGTGGTGGATGGCAACCCGCTGCAGGACATCGGCGTGGTGGCGGACGCGGCGCAGCGAGCGCTGGTGCTGAAGGGCGGCGCTCCGGTGACGGGCCGTCTGGCGCACATGGGCGCGGAGGCGCGTGAGCCGGCGCACGTGACACCCTGAGACCACGTCCCGGGTGAATCGGGTGAACCGGTGCTTGTGCGTCCACCGGGCGTCCAGCGGACGCCTCTACCCTTCCGGAGCACGTGGCGGACCCGGATGCGCACGCCATTGCGGTGACCTATGGCTACTCGCGCGATCGCCGTGCCAACTTGAAGCAGTGGATGCTGGCGTTGGCGACGACGCGAGGGAGCGATGTGCCGCTGTTCTGCCAAGCCCTCGATGGAGTGCCAGTGACAAGGAGAGCTTGATCACGGCCGTCGAAGCACTGGCCGTATGCCGAGGACTTCTGCACCGGTCTCGGCGAAGAGCTGGCCATCAGTGAGGCAACACGCTCTCGCCCCAGAGCGTCACTCGGCTGCCGAATGTGTCCATGAAGGCAAGCTGTCGGCCAGTGGGGGACCACTGCAACACGGCGTAGCTTCCAATCGCATAATCTTGGCTCCGCGAATCCACACTCAGGACGTTCGCGGTCTCGCCTGTTGCGGTCATCACGAGCGAGACGTGCACGACCTCATCAGCAGCGCCGATGCCCTCGCCCGGCAAAATGGTCGCCAGCACCTTGCCATCCGGCCGCCACGCCACCGGCACGACATTCTGGAGGGGCTGTGGCACCAGTCGAGTGGCAATGGACTGGAGCGCTTTATCGGGGTATGGCAGAGGGTGATCTGCGCACGGGGCGGAACTGATCACCGAACAGGAGTTCGGAGTGAGCAGCCGCAGGGCGTCTGCGGCCGCGGGCAGGGGCGCGGCGAATTCCAGGTGCGGTGCCACATAGCGCCCGTCCGGCGACCACGCTGAGACGTTGGCGCCGAATAAGGTGACGACGGTGCTGGCGCTCGGCCGAGTAGGATCGGGATAGATTGGGATGAGTGCGCCGGCTGCCCAGAGCGGAACCATGTGATCATGGGGCCACGCAACTGAGCTGCTAAAGTAGGTATCGGGAGCCAATGACGCCGGCACAGGTTGACCGACCGTGAGGTGACCATCGGAGGTCCATTGATAGCTGAGGGCTTGCGGCAGAGGGTACGTTAGGGCCCCGGTAGGCGTGGCCGTCGTCGTGTCCCAGATGACCGCGCTGCCAGGAATGACCTGCGGTGCGGGGGACAAGGCGGGATTGCCACCCGCCACGGGCAGCAGAAGCAAGGCGGAATATGCGGGTGGATGGGCTGACCCAACGGCGGGAGGTTCGATCAGCACCTGCAGGGCGACTCGAGTGCCATCAGGCGACCAGCTAATGGACGGGGTCGAAATGATCCCGTGGGCTGCCGTCAGCGTGGGTAAGGGATCCAGTATGCGCAACAACCTGGCGTTGTGGGATGCGTCGCCGTGTATTGAGTCATAGATCAGCACGGCGTCGTAACTCGCCATTGGAAACTGCTGATTACATGGGCCACGCTGCGCAACCACTGCGACGCGGGTCCCGTCGGGTGCCCACGCCAGCGCGGAAGGGCACGAATATCCAGACCCATGTAGGTCGATGGTGAGGCGGTCAGGCGCGCGCGGAGCCACGATGGATGCTGCTCGTGGCAGCAAGATGTAGCCGAGGACACCCGCCACAATGCCCAGGAGCACGAGCGCGATTCCCGCGACTCTGAAGCGCCAGCGGCGACCAACTCCAGAGGCAACCACGTGAGTGCCGGACGAACTGGTGGATGCAGGGGCTACTGTGGACGCATCCCGGTCTCGCGCGAGAGCGCCAAGTGCCTGGACCCGATGAACTCTTGCTTCGTCTGAAGCGCTGTGTTCCTGTCCGATGGCGTCAGTGGATCCCGTATCACGAGACGGTTCGGACACCGCGTCATGGTACTCACCCCGATCCATGCTAATTCCTCCTTCCCTCATGCGTTGTGCTGCAATCCAGGAGACTCTAGTTGCCGAGCAGTGTGCGTGTGCTGCTGACAAGGCGCTGCAAGCGGCGCTCGATGAAGCTCCACAGTTATTTGCCAACCGGGCGCCAAATGTCGTCGCCAGTATAGCAGGAAACGCCGCCGGGTTCTAGTGGAGATGCTGCGTAGGATGTGTGTCAGAATTTTGCGAACCGCGGCGGCGGGGCCCGTGGAGTGGTCGGGGGATGGAAGGGACACGAGGGAGCGAGGACGAGGGGGGTGAGGAGATGACCAGGGTACCGGTGAGCATGAGCGTCGTCGCAGCCCGCCTGAATACTGGAGGATGGCGGGCTGAATATCAAGTGTTACGGGCCTTTCATCAACGGAGCGGGTGTTTATCAAGCATCGAGAGGTGTGCTCGCACTCTACCTGGCGTTTCCGCATCATTCAGCTCGTTCGCCTTAAGGCAGATGCTGCACATCGTGCGCTCCGGCCCAGGAATTGCCCGGGCTCACGCGAAAATCCAAAACCACCCTCAACCGCTCGTGCGGAATGTGGGTTGTGACCGCGCCTCGGCCCGAATTGAAAGCACGATTGATCGAGACGACTTGGTATGATCTGAGGCCGGAGGCGGCGGGCTGAGGGCGAGCGCTCCCGCGTGGTGGCTACCTCTGCTGGTTACTACGGGGCGGGAGGATAGCGTAGCGCAGCAAGAGGTGCTCGCCGGCGCGCTTGACACTCAGCAGGCGGCCCCACGGCGCGCCGCCCGGAGGGAACGCGTGGCCCTCAAGCAGCGCGGGGCGCGGAGTGCCCGCTGCGCGGCCGGCGAGCTGCGGCGAGAAGGTGAGGAAGAGCTCGTCGAGGACGCCGGCGGCCAGGAAGGCGGCGAGCAGCCGAGGTCCGCCCTCGTGCAGCGCGACGCGGATGCCGTACTCGCGGGCCAGGAGGTCGAGCAGGGCCAGGGGATCTACGCCGCTGCGAGCGTCTTGTGGCGGCTCCAGCCGCACGCCGCCTTCGGCGGCGCCGGGCGCCGGATTCGCGTCGGTGGTGGTGGCGTGGGTGCCGCCGACGACGACGCGCACGTCCACGCCGGGAGGCAGCGCCGCGCCGGCGAGATGCGCCTGGCCGGCCGGTGTGGTGGCGATGAGCACGCGCAGGCCGGGATAATGGAAGGTCGGTTCGGAGAGGTCCACGCGGCCGGTGGCGCTGACGACGACGTTCAGGGGATAGGGCTGGTCGCGCCCGATCGAGCGACGCAGGGCGGCGTACTCGCCGGCGAGGTCGGGGTAGATGAACGGGGCGACGCGGACATGGCCGCTATCCTGGTGGAGGGTGCCGGAGCCGAAGATGACGGCATCGGCGCGGGCGCGCAGCAGCCCCATGACCACGCGATCGGGCTCGTTGAAGCCGCTGATCTCGCCGCCGCCCGCGTGTCCTGCCTCCATGAAGGAGATGACGCCGTCCACGGTCTCGACGAAATTGGCGACGACGTACGGGCGGCCGCCGGGGCCGGCTTCGGGGATGGCCAGTCCGCCGCCATAGCGCTGGGCGAGGGCCGCGGGGAGGCTCTGGTCGGGGGCCGGCGCACGCTCATAAAGGGTCATGATGGGGTCCATGGGCTGAGCGCTCCTCTCGGTTGGCCGGCACGCGCTGGACTGTGGTGTGCCGGTATGCGCTATGGTACGGTGTGGGGTAGATGGTGCGCCAGTGAGGCCCGGATGGCAGGGTGAGGCGGAGTGGCGACGGGTGATGAGTGATGAGGAGGACGTGAGCGATGCGGCTGTTGATGTGGCATGTGGACCATTTCGCCTCGGAGCCAACGGAGCGAGGCCGGTCAAAGGTGGCCGATGCGGAGCCGGCCAGCATCAGTGTCGAGGAGGCGCTGGTGGTCTTCGCGCAGGCCGAGAAAGCCGACGAGGCGGACGCGGCGGGCGTGGCGGAGCGCATGGCTGAGGCGGTCGTGCAGGTGGCGGGCCAGCTCAAGGTGCGAACGGTCGTGCTGCATTCGTTCGCGCATCTATTCGGCGAGCTTTCGGCGCCTGGGGTCGCGCGGGAGATTCTCGACATGGGGCAGGCGCGCTTGACCGGGCGCGGCTTCGCGGTGAGCCAGACGGCGTTTGGATGGTTCAACCGGCTGGACCTGCGGGCGAAGGGGCATCCGTACTCGCGCCAGGCGCGCCAGCTGTGAGCGGCGGGTGCGTCACAGCGCGAGATCGGCCCAGATGACGGATTCGCGGAAGGCGCCGGCGCGTTTGCCGCCTGGCAGGAGGTCGGCGGCGACGGCGGCAAGCTGAGCGCGGCGCTCGGCCAGTGGCAGGTCGGGCGTGGCCAGCACGGGATCAGCGCAGACCCAGGGGGCGACGGCCAGCATGTGTCCGAGGAACGGCTCGCCGGTGCGTGTGTCGAAGAAGCCGTCGGTGCCGACGAAGCGGCGGGCGGGATCGGCCTCGGGAGGCGTGGATGCGGCGGCGGTGATGCTGCTCTGGCCGTCGAAGACGATGTCGTAAAAGAGACCGGTCTGCATGGCGCACACGTTGTAGCGAAGTCCGGCATAGGCGGGCTGGACGGAGCCCAGGACGGCGTTGAGCCATTCCTGCGGCTGCCAGGGGGAGGTTTGTGAGGGTGCGGCCCACAGCTGATCGTTGGCATCGGGCTGGACGACGATCTCGGCGCCCTCATGCGCCAGGTGGCGCAGGTAGTCCGGCGTGAAGGCATCCAGGCTGATGGCGATGCCGAGCCGGCCGGCGGCGGTGGGGATGACGTGGACGTCTTCCAGCCGGCCGGGCGTGAGCTTGAGCGTCTGGCGCTCGCCGGGGGTCAGAAAGACCTTGTCGACCCGGCCGAGCTGCGTGCCATCGGGGCCGAAGACGAAGGCGGCATTGTAGACCTCAGGACCAGTGGGGACATAGCAGTAGTTGGCGCGAGGACGACCGAAGCGAGCGATGTCGCGCGGGTCGGTGGAGCGACGGACGCGGGGTGCGAGCGTGGTGGCCACGAGGTGGGTGGCATGGACGGCGGCGAGCCGCGAGAGGGCGTTGACGAACGGGCGATACATGGTGTCGGTGAGGGCCAGGAGGAGCGCACGCTGGAGGGGGGTACCGGGCCAGCGGCGGAGGTAGTGCACCACGCGCGGCAGGTGCGCGAAGGCGAGCAGCGTGAGGGCGGCGCGCGCGCGATGGGCGGAGCGAGCCAGGCGCGCTCGCGGACCGATGAGCGCGGCGGGAAGACCCAGCAACTCGCCCAGCACGACGAGGTCAGGCCGGTCGGAGACCAGATGTGGGACGGCCAGACCGACGACGCGCGTCAGCTCCGCGCTGAAGCTCTCCTCGGTTGCCGCGGCGGCGAGGTCGATGCGATTCCCTACAGCGACGGCGCGCACGAGACGCGCGGCAGGCGGTTGAGGCGCGCGTGATGGCTGAGTGCCCTCGTTGCTCATGGGCTGCTCTCCATCCCGCGATACGCGGAATCTGGGTGAACGGCGGCGGCCGCACGCGATGCGCGGCGGCTGAAGATCCTGGGCACGCTGGTGCGCGGCGACACTTTCCCCCAGCATAGCCGCACCGAGCGGTGTGGGCGAGATTGCGTCCGTGCGTCCACGCGTTGTCGACCCTACATAAAACAATAGTATGAACGTGGTGGTGTGTGTCAAGGTGCGTCAGCAGTTCGGAAGGCCGCACGCATACGGTGCGACGGCGAGCGAGTATTGGTCAGGAGACGCCTGGTGGAGCATCGAGCACGAGCCGAAAGCCGACAACGGAGCTAACGTCGTCTGGCGCATGCCAGTCGCGAAAGGCGCTGCGCGCGTCACTGGCGTAGCCAAACCAGGACCCGCCGCGCTGCACGCGCTCGCCCATGACATCGTGGCGCTCGCGGCCATCAGCCGCATCGTACGGGTACGCGGCATAAAGGGAGTGGGTCCACTGGCGGACGTTGCCAGCCATGTCCTGCGCGCCACACGGGCTGGCGCCATTGGGGTACATCCCCACCGGGGTGGTGGCGCCGATGCTGCTTTCGCGGGTGTTGCAGCGCTGGCTGTCGAAACTGTCGCCCCAGGGGTAGGCGCGGGCGACGCGCGCCGCGGGGTCCCAACGCGCGGCCTTCTCCCACTCGGCCTCCGTGGGCAGGCGCCACGGCTGCCCGGTCCACTGGCTGAGCCAGGCGGCGTAAGCCAGGGCGTCGTCCCAGGAGACGTTGACGACGGGATGGTCCAGACGACTGAACTGGACGCTCCAGGTGATGCGCCCGATATCGCGCGGGAGGGGGTGGCCGGTCCGCACGAAGCAGGCGTATTCAGCGACGGTGATGGGGAAGGTGGTGAGCGCGAACGGCGAGAGCACGACGGTGTGGATCGGCGCTTCGCTGGGGTCGTCGTCGCCGCCCATGGCGAAGGGACCGCCGGGAACGAGGCAGAGCGGCGGAACGATGATCTCGGTGTCGGCCACGCGCCAGCCCTGGTAGCCGAGCTGCTCCAGGCGCGGAGGGAGCACGGTGGGCGTGCGGGGGTGCGTGTGGGCCGTCGGGACCTGGTTGGCGGGGACCAGGGCCACCTCGTCGGAGGCCGCGGCGGCGATGGAGAGGCCCAGCGCGTCGAGGAGGGCTGGCAGGATGGCGGCGATGCCGGAGGAGGCGTCGAGCTGGCGGAAGTCGCCGAGGGTAGGGGGAAGGCGGCAGGGCTGGGCGAGCACGGCGACGCATTCGCGCACCTCACGCGTGCTACGCAGCTCGCGAGCGATGTCCATCGCCAGGCTCACCTGGTCGGAGGCGAGGGCATCGGGCGAGAGCACGACGACGAAGTACGGGCGAGTGGGCAGCTCGCGGTCAATTTCGTCGCGCAGGGCATGCCAGCTGAGGTCGCGCTCGTCGAGCCAGACGTCGGCTCCCGCATCGCGCAGAGCGCCGACGAGCACGCGGCAGAAGCCGCTGTCGTGGCGGTCATGGCTGACGAAGACGCGTGGCGCGGTCATGAGCAACGACCCTTCCGCATGGCGCCGCCCGCGCGCCAGGCCAAGAGAAGGGGCCGGCAGAGCGCGCGGGGTCAGGGACAGTGTAGCGCAATGGGAAGGGCCGTTCAAGGCTGGGATGGGCGGCGAGCGAGCCTGTGGGCCGCCCGGCCCGCAGCGGCGCGAGGATCAGCTGGCGGCCTTGGCTCCGGCCCGCTTGATGCGGGCGCCACACATTTCGCCCAGGCCAACGGCAAGGAAGGCGAGCACGACATGCGTGATCTGGACGGGGACGGTGGTATGGATAGCGGCTTCGATGCGGGTCTGCGTGAGCCCGACGATAGCCAGGATGAGGCCAAGCACGAAGGTGCCCAGTGTGAGCCCGAGGCTGCCGCCGTGTTGCGCCTGGACCAGACCGAGGTACCAGAGGGAACCGACAACCGCCAGACCCAGCAGCATGTGGAGCACGACGATCCCATTGGTGGGGATGATGTTGGTCCAGAAGCCGAGGCCAAGCAGCAAGGCGAGGACGAAGGCGCCGCGTAGGACCATGGAGGCGTAGCGTGAACCGGGAAGCATGAATCCTCCTCATGGGGGAGCGAAGGGGAGCGCACGATGACTCTCCTGAGAGCATACCGCACCGGGACAACCCGGCCGTGCGGAAATGACCCAGCCGGGGGCACAGGAGCACAGGCGCGCGCTGGCGGGGGCGGGGCTGGCCAAGGCACGCGCGGGGCGAATGTTGTCACACACTTGTAATGCGCACGTGGGCGAGGTCCAGCCATTGGGGCCCCGCGTCCAGGGTACCGAAGCGGAGGGTGCCGCGTGGAGTGGCGACGGCGTACTGGTTGTCGATCCAGGCGACAAAGCCCAACGGGCCGCGCGGTGGGTTGGGCGCCACCAGCGCTTCCTGACCGTCCACGAGGAAACGCGCCTGGTCGGGGCGCCACTCGATGGCGTAGTCGTGCCAGTCGTCGAGGGAAGGCGTGAGGTGGGCCTCGACGGCGCCGCTGAGCCAGCGCATGCAGCGCGCGGCGGAATTCTGGCGCCCGGTGAGATGTCCCCAACCGATGGCGGCCAGCGTAGGCCCGGCGGCGGCGAGCGCGCCCCAGCGGTGCGCATGAACGACCTGGGCTTTCCAGCCCCAGCCGGGCACGCCTGGGACGAGGGCCATATTCGCGGGCGGGGAGGCGTAGAAGAACCAGACGGCATCGGGAAGGGTCAGCACGGCGCCCGTGGTGGAGAAGGGGTAATTCCAGAAGCCGAAGCCGGCGGTCCCGCGCAGCGTCGCGCCGGGATCGCGGGCGGAGGCCGGGAGCGCTGGGGCGTGCTGTGGATGCGAGGCGCGAGCGCGCACGTCGAGTCGCAGCGGCGGGCGCCACAGGTACTTGCGGCGCGGCAGGTGGTCGCAATCGTCGATCTGGGCGTCGGTGTAGCGTCCACGCGCGGCGTTCGGGAAAGCGAGGCGCAGGACGGAGCCGGCGCTGGCGAGCGTGCCGCCGCCAGGACAGGTGCGCGTCCAGTGTGCGGCGAGTGCGATGGAGTCGAAGTCCTCGTTCACGATGCGTTTCCTTCTCGAGCGGTTCCCGGTCCAGGCGACCAGCCGCGCAGCTTGGCCGACTGGTCGCGGCGGCCGCGTAACGCGGGGAACGCGAGCACGCCGCCATGTTGCTGCGATTGACACTGCACCGAGATGTTTGTATGGTATGATAAAGCACGCACGCACCGCGTGACGGTCGCAAGGGCGCTGGCATGAGACTTGAGCCGGTGCACCAGGTAGAGCTGACGGCATGCACGGTGGCCAGGCGACCGAGTGAGGAGTAGACGGTCATGGTTACGTATGAGGACATCACCGAGATGTTTATGGAGGCGGTCGAGGAGGTCGGGCTGACGGCGCATCCTGAGCACTGGCTCAATACCCAGTCGCTCGAGCGCGAGTTCGCCTGCACGCTCCACGCGGGCCCATGCGAGGATGCAGAGCACCACGCGGCCTGCACGGTCTCATTCTCCTGGGGTCCTCTCGACACCGTCCTCTCCCTCGAAGGCGCGGAGGGCGTCTGCGACTTCTTCCACGAGCCAGAAGAGACCTGCCCGCACCTGCAGACCGACGAGGTGCCTCCGCTGACGCTGGAGCTCTCGTATTCGCTGGCGCTGCAGAATATGTCGCTCAGCGACACGAGCCTGAAGCAGCTGCAGTCGGTGATGCGGTCGCTGAAGCTGAACGCGGCGGAGCACAGCAGCCGCGCCGTGGAAACGCAACCGAACGTGGCGATGGTCTCGGGCGAGAGCGGCCTGCAGGCGGAGGCGCTGACCCTGCAGCAGCGCGTGGAACTGCCGCTGTGGGATCCAGAGGGTGTGAGCGGCTTTCGCATGAGCGGGGAGCGGCGCAGCGGCCATGCGACGCCCGGGCGCGGGCACCGGCACGACTACGGCGAGCAGGACGAGCCACATCCCGAGGATTGGCTGCCGCATCTGCTCTCTGAAGTGGCCAACGACGTCGGGCGCGTGCTGGACGCGCTGGATTCCGTGCGCTCGGTGGGGCGGACGGGCAGCGCGGCTGACGGCGGGTCCGACAACTGAGCCCACCGTCCCCGCACCGGCGCTACATCACGACAGCGGCTTGACCAGCCGGACATCCTCCTCCGCGTAGCCATGGCGCGCGTAGAACGC
Source organism: uncultured Ktedonobacterales bacterium (assembly GCA_964416775.1). Lineage (GTDB taxonomy): Bacteria > Chloroflexota > Ktedonobacteria > Ktedonobacterales > JADMIN01 > CAYQFU01. The sequence continues at coordinate 3,993 of CAYQFU010000102.1, read as the reverse complement.
GCGGGCACGCGTATTGGCCGCGCCCGTACCGAGCGCGACGAACGGTACGCCGCGCTCGCGTGCCCACGCCTCGGCTGCCGCCAGCAGCGCCGAGCCGGCGCCCTGCCCCTCATACGCATCGACCACCGCGAGCTCCCCCAGCTCGGCCTGCCGCGTGCCAGTAAAGTGCCTGCCGAGCGCGATCGTCGCGGCGCCCACCGGCGTGCCGTCGGGCGCTTCGGCAATCAATACCATGGCGTCTGGTCCCATCGTGTCGAGACCAGTGAGCAGCCACTGGCGTGCGGTCGCCACCATGGCCGACGTGTCGCGCCAGGGTGGGATACCGATGGCGAGGCGCGGAGCCAATTGATCCAGGAAGGGGCGATCCGCGCCGGTGGCGAGACGGATGCGCCAGTCGCGGCCGGCCCGTGATGTGTCCGATCTCATAGGGAGTCTCCTGTGCTTCTGTACTTCTGTGCCTCGGTGGAGTCGCCAGCGGCCTGGCGGCGTGCACGTGCCGTGATGTGATGGGCTGGACGGTCTCCACGGTCGTGGGTACAGCCTACACCAATAGAACGGTTTAATTAAAGAAGGGATGCGGTGGCCCGTCGTGCCGCTGGGTCGCGTGCCGGCACGCGACCAGGGGCCTTTCCTGGCGCGCGGGTGGATACGCCGGTGGTATGCGTCGTGCGTCGTGGTGCCCGCGAGCCGGCCTTCAATTCAGCGAATACGAAGCGAGCCAGGCGATACGATTCAATGCGAGGTGACTGATCAGGGAGCGCGGGGAATGGTCTGGACATGGCTGCGCCTGGAGCGCGGTCGGCGCCGGCCCGTGTTGCTGCCGATGCTGTCCGCTCTAGCGCTGGCAATGTGGATGCCAGTCGCGTTGACACTGTTTGGTTGGCCCAGTACAGGGGCACGTGCCGCGGTACGGGCAGAGGTGTATACGATTCCCATGGCGCCGCTGTCGCTGGCAAGTCCGGCGCAGGGGTGGCTGGGACATCCGATCAACTTTGGCTACCGCTGCACGCTGGTGGATGCCGCGGCGGTGCTGGACTACTACGGCGCCGATGAGCCGCAGGGGATGGTGGCATTGCGCTTGAGCTACTTAACCGACTATTCGGACCAGCGACACGGGCCGCCGTGGTGGGCGTATGTCGCGCCGCCTGGTGAGCGCCCGCTGCTCGATCAGGCCATCGAACAGGTGGGGAGCTTGACCGATGTCGAGGTGACGTCGCAGACGACGATCGGTGTGAATTTCGACCGGGCGGTATCCGCCATCGCGCACGATCATCCGGTCATCCTGAACGTGGTGCGCGCACCAGATGGCACGTACAATCATTCGTTGCTGGCGTATGGCTATGACACGCGTGGCGGCAAGGCATTGTTACTGGTGCTCGATCCGAACACGGAATACTCATACTGGGTGGGGCCGAGCACGTACTGGAGCGAGACCATGACGACGACGTTCATTACGCCCAGCGCCTCAGCCGACGTGACCTGAGGGTGCGCATGCGCCGCGCGGCTGACCAGGCCGCGCGGCGCAACGCGGCGGAGCAGACGTCAGGCGCCAATGCCTCGCATCTCCGTGCGCGACGCAGCCGTGCCGATCCCCAGTCCCGAGACGGTGGACTCGAACGCCTGCGGTGTGAACGGTTTGGTGAGCTGCGCACGAATATGGCGTCCATGCGCGGGAAGATCGAGCTGCGCGCCAGGCATGCTCAGCAGTACGGCCGGTCCGCAGGCGGCGGCGTGGCTGGCACGCATCAGCGCACTCAGCTCAGCTGGAGCGGCGGCCATCTCCGCGTCCAGGACCACCAGGTCGAAGCCGATGTGCTTCAGCAGACGGAGCGCTTCCTCCACGGTGACTACCTGCACGGCCAGCACGCCGATGCGGCGCAGGATCACGTCGAGCAGATCGCCGCAGGCTTTGTTTGGCTCCACGAGCAGGGCGAGCTGGCAAAGCCTCGGGCGACGGCCGGGTCCCCAGAGCTCCCGCTGGGGGGCCAGCTCGAAGCCCTGCGCCCAGCGGGCGAAGTCGCGCTGGCGTCCGAGCCTGACGCGTTGTTGCTTGATGCAGCTCGTAGGGAAGAGGTCGCGCAGGGCCGCGCGGGTTTCGCGCTCGGTCAGTTGGGCCAGACGGCCGACCTCGCTGGTGGACGGTGCGGGAGCGCCGTGACGATCTGGCTCACCCGCGTTACGCTGGCTTCCGGCCTGCGCGAGCGCTAACAGCACGCGACCGAGCTCATACGGCATGGGGCGGGAGCGGGCGGACTGGCGGGCGCTGGCAATATTCCCGTCGGCTCCCCACTCGAAGTGGAGCGTATCAAGCGTTACGTCTTTTCGCCTGGGCATGGCATTTGACTCCTGTGCATATTCCGTAACGACCGTCATTGTGACTGTGTCGGGAATCGGCTCTCGGCGTGAGCATTCCTCTCCCACAGTCTATCACTATGCGATATGTGCGAGAACCGTGCCAGGATGACCACGGTGTGGCGCATGTGGCCGGTGGCGCTCGGGGTCGCGTGGCCGGGCCGCCGGGATCGGCGGCTGGTGGGAGTGACCGGCGCGGGGGTGAGACCGTCTCAAAGAATGTGCCGAGACGTCATGTGCGCAGGTGGGTCGTCTGGGGCGGAGGCGCGGCGGGGGGCGGTTGCGGGGTGGCGACGGGCCCGGCACAGATCTGGAACGCCGTACGGCGTTGCGAGGGGCGGCAGTCGCCGCCCCTCGCACTGTGCTTGCCACGCTTCCCCGCGCGCGTGCTCACGAGGTAGGAGGGCGGCGCGTGCGGTACGCAGCCGGATTCATCGCGATGGCTGGGAGGCCACACATCATGTGTCCTGATACCCTGGATACGCTCATGTCGCCCGGACTTCCGACGCAACCACCTTCTGACATACTGCATTTGGCAACCGCCGCGACGACTGAAGAGGCGGGCGGGGCCGAGGGGCATGCCGAACAGGACGTGGATGATAGCATGGCGCCTCCAGCGACCGCCACGTTTGGCATACTGACGTACAATATCCTGGTCGGGGGAGGACCGCGCCTGGGGGCGATCGAAAAGGTGATCCGCGACTCAGGTGCCGATATCGTGGGCCTGCAGGAAGTGCTGCGGCCTGATCTGCTGGTACTGTTGGCGGAGCGCCTGGGGATGCACTACGCCGTCGCGACGTCGCCCTCGGGGTGGCACGTCGCGGCGCTAAGCCGCTGGCCATTTGTCGAGACCCGCGCGCACGCATCGAGCGACTTGCTGCGAGCGTTGCTGGAGGTCGTCGTAGAGCTGCCCGATGGCAGCCGGCTGCGCTGCTTCGTGACGCACCTGCGGGCCTTCTTCAGCGATCCGGGCGCGGGGGAATGGCGGCGGCTGCGCGAGCTGGCGTTCGTGCTGGAGCGCATGCGGCCGGCGCGTGAAGGGGGCGAGCCGCACGTGGTGCTGGGCGACTTCAATAGCCTGGCTCCAGGCGAGCCCTTGCACGCGACGCGTGTCTTGCGGCATGCGCTGGACGTGGACGCGGCGCGGCACGCCCAGGGGCTGTCGATGCATGGGCACCCCGGCGTCGACTACATTCTGCCGCCCCTGGCGAGGCCGTTCCGGCCGCTATTGCAGGTGGCGGTACGCAGCGCCCCGCTGGCATGGGTATGCGATCGGTTGGCGGGCGCGTACATGCCGCGGTCGGTCGTGCGGCGCATGCGGCGTGCTGGCTACACGGATTGCCTCGCGGCGCTGCACCCGGATCCCCGGACGCGTGGGCTCAGTTGTCCGGCCGCGACGCCGGCCGGCCGCATCGACTACGTGTTCGCGAGTCCAGCGCTCGCGCCGCGGTTGGTTTCGTGCGACGTGTTGACGGAGACGCCGACGCGGCCGGTCACCCGCGCCTCAGATCACCTGCCGGTGCTGGCAAAGTTCCGTCTGGGCGAGTGATACCAGATCTGGCTGATCGCTCGCCTGTCGTAGGGGCGTCCGGTGGACGCCCGTCGGTCAAAGGCGCAACGGTTCAACCAGATTGCGAGTGA
>CAYQFU010000101.1:8877-19305 GCA_964416775.1 uncultured Ktedonobacterales bacterium | reverse complement strand
GGTATCGGTGGCGCCCTGCTCGGCCCCTCCGCCTACTTCATGAAGTCGCCGCCGGTACAGTATACTGATGAGCAGGCGCGCCAGATGGTCGAGGACTTCATCGCGGAGCACGCGGGCAAGCCGTCCACCGCCAGGGCCCAGCAGGCCAACGGCCATCACGACGCCGAGCCCGCCGCCGTGCAGGATCTCCCTGTCGTCGAGTAGCTCACGCGAAGGAACGCACGCGGGCGCCGCCATCGTGCGGCGCCATCTCCCCGTTCCCATCGCGACGGGAAGCGGGCCGGGGGATTAGGAGCGCACCTGTGGTGTACTGGACGACACTGCTCTTGAGCGCCATTGCCGGCCGGGTGCCTCGCCGCGCCCGGCTGGCGATCTCCGGCACTCTGGGCGTGCTCACCTACCTGCTGTGGCCCTCCAAGCGCCGCGTCACCATCGCCAACATGGCGCAGGTCCTGGGGCGCCCCACAACCGATCCCAAGGTGCGCGCCTTTGCCCAGCGCTCCTGGCGAAATTACGGCCGCTATGTCTCCGAGTTCTTCTACCTGCCCAACACCACCTCTGCTGCCGTTCTGGCCCGCATCCAGGACACCACACCCGCGCCCGGCTGGACCGGCCGGCTCGACATCGCGCTCGCGCATGGTCGTGGCGTCCTCGTGCCCACTGCCCATTTCGGCAATTGGGACGCCGCGGGGGTCGCCTGCGGCGCGCATACGCCCTTGCACGTCATCGCCGAGACCTTTCCCGATCCTCGCCTCAACGAGCTGGTGCAGCGCCAGCGCGCCGCCCTTGGCATGACGGTTGTGCCCATGGAGCGTACACCGCGCCGCATCCTCCGCGTGCTGCAGGAGCATGGGACGGTGGCAACCCCTGTGGACAGACCGCTTCCAGCAGGGGAAGGGGTGCCTATCACCTTGTTTGGCCGCCGCTGCTACGTCCCCGGTGGTATCGCGCAGTTGGCTCTCAAGACCGGCTCCGCCATCGCCCCAGGCTTCTGCTGGTACGACGAGGCGTATTCCCCGACGTTCTACACCTATATGGCCACGCCCATCATCCCCACGTCCACCAGCGACCGCCAGGCTGACGTCATCGCCCTCACCCAGCAGATTTACGACGTCATTGCCGACATGATTCGTGCGCATCCCGCCCAGTGGTACATGTTCCGCCCCTTCTGGCCGGACGAGCTTGAGCCAGCGACTCCGTCAGGCCCAGGCGATGCGGGCAATGCGCGGTCCGCCATCGCCGTCGCGCCACTTCCCGTCGCGGCCGAAGGCCCGGAGGAGCGGGTATCTCGGCGAGAGGAGCATGCGCCATGACGACCGTGGAGCGTATCGCGTCTGCGGGCCTGGGGCAGCGCGAGCCGGGCCGGCTCAAATATCTGGCCTTTCGGCTCGCCGCCGCGGTCTTGCCCCACGTCCCCGCGTTGATCGCGCGTCCGCTCGCCTTGCTCGCCGGACTCGCCCTGTGGGCCATCATGCCCGCCGCCCGGCAGCGGGTGGAATTCAATCTGCGCCACGTGCCGGCGCTCGCCACCGACCCATCGGGCCGCCAGCGCGCCGTTCGCGGCGTCTTTCGCCATCTCGCCCTCAACTATCTCGACTTCTTTCGCGTTCGCGGTCTGCCTTCCGAGCGCATCGCGGCCGAATGGCACGTCGACAACCAGGACGTGTTCGAGGCCGCCGTGGCCGCGGGACGGGGCGTCATCCTCATCACCGCACACCTCGGCGACTTCGAGTATGGCGTCGCCCGCCTGGGCGAGATCGGCGTTCCCATCACGTTGCCCGTCGAGCGGCTCAAGCCCGACCGGCTCTTCGCCCTCGCCTGCCGCATGCGCAGCCATCACGGAGTCCGCGCCGTCCCCGCCGACAGCACGGAATCGCTGCGCGCGCTCCTCGCCGCCCTGCATCGGGGCGAAGCCGTGCTGCTCGCCGTCGATCGTGACGTGCTGGGCACGGGGGTCGAAGTTCCTCTGTTCGGTGAGCCCGCGCGCCTGCCGACTGGGCCCGTCCTGCTCGCCCTGCGCAGCGGCGCCCCCATTCTCTGGGCGAATGGCTGGCGCGAGCGCGGCCGCCCGTCGCGCGGCGGCTTTATACCGGTCGATCTGCCACCACACGCCGCCGGCGCTGAGACGCCTGCCCGTGCGCGCCCGCGAGACAAGGCTGAGCTTGCCCGCGCCCTCGGCCCCATCGCCGCCATACTTGAAGGACAGATCGCCGCCCATCCCGAGCAGTGGGTTGCCGCACTCGCGCCGATCTGGTACGCCGGCAGCTGCCAGGAGGAAGGAGACATCGCCAGGGAAGTGTAGGACTTTCGGGTATGCCGCGGCTTCGTCGTCTCGTTCTGTGCGCTCCCCGCCTCCTGGCCAGAGCATACAGCCAGACCGCTGGTTGCTGACACTGCGCCCTGAGCGGCGTACAATGCAAGGGGACGCGACCGGCCGCCATCGGGTGTCCGCCCAGGTGGCCAGCACGACGCACGATTCACGCGCGTGTACTCGCGCCCACCGCCGAACCGTATGGGCGCGTCCAAGCTCAGTCGGGCAACGCACCCCAGCGGCGCGGCCTAGTGACCGCGGTCCGGGCGACTCAGCCCCGACCCCACATTTAAGGATTCCGCATGCCAATCACACCACACGACGAGCCTGAGCATCAGCAATCGCTTCAGCCGGTGACGCTCGCCTCTGAACGACCTTTTGAAGATGCTCTCACGGCTTTGCGTGCGCACCGCCAGCGTACGGGGCTGGCCGACTTGCACATGCATACGACCGCGAGCGATGGTCTGGGTACGGTGGAGCAGGTGCTCACGTTCGCCCAGCAGCGCACCAATCTCGATGTGATCGCCATCACCGACCATGACACCATCGAGGGCGCCTTACGAGCTCGCGATCTTCTCGTCGCTTCGGGGAACTACCGTTTCGAGCTGGTCGTCGGCGAAGAAATCAGCACCCGCGAAGGCCATCTGCTGGCGCTGTACATCGAGCGGCCCATCGCTCCCGGCTTGAGTATCGAGCGCAGCATTGACCTGGTCCATGACCAGGGCGGTCTGGCTATCGTGGCCCACCCCTTCAACCGCGTCTTCCGCCACAGCGTGCAGAAGTCCGTGATGGATCGCCTGCTGCGCCAACCGCACGTCCATCCCGACGGGATCGAGACCCTCAACGGCAGCTTCGCGGGCATCGGCTCCTCCCAGCTGGCCATGACCTATTCGCGCCGCCTCTATCGCTGGGCTGAGACCGGCGGCAGCGACGCGCACACGCTGAGCGCCATCGGATGCGCGCGCACGCGCTTCGCCGGCCGCACCGCCGCCGACCTGCGCACAGCGCTGGAGGCTCGCTCCACCGCTCCGCTGGGCGGCTACTGGGCGCCTCGTGAGTACGTCACCTTCGCGCGGCACCTCATGAAGTATCGTGCGGCTGCCGCGGCTGCGGCTCGGTCCGCGCGCGCCGACGAAGGCGCCGTACTGGCTGGCGTGCGCGGGGGCAGGCGCTGAGTCGGTCCCCAGACGTGCTGGAAGGTTGGACCACGTGATCGTTGTGTCCCTTTCCCGTCGTCCCAATCGCGGCCATATCTGCTCCGCGCGCGGCCCGCTTATGCGACACCACTGTGGGCGCTAAGTCGGCGGCGAAGAGCTCGACGCGAGTTTGGCCCGCCCCGTGCAAAGTACGCTATAAAGAAGGATGGAGGCGTCGGCATGTTGACAGACCGAGAGCTGGCACCAGCGCAGTGAAGATTGGACTCGTTTCACCCTACGACTGGAGCTACCCTGGCGGGGTAAAAAGCCATATCGCGCACATGGCCGCGGATCTGCGTGGACGTGGCCACACGGTACGCATCCTCACTCCAGCCACTGGTCGCCCCGCCCGAACCCCCGAGTATGGCATCTACAAGCTCGGTTGGGCTGCCCCTCTGCGCGTCAATGGCTCGGTGGCGCGCGTGTCAGTTGCTCCCGACGTCAACGGCCACATCCGTGACCTCCTCGAGCGCGAGCAGTTCGACATCCTCCACCTGCATGAGCCGTTGGCTTCCGTGCTGCCCCTGACGGTGCTGCATCATGCCAGCCGCACCGGAGCCATCAACGTCGGCACATTCCACGCCTCGGTGCGTCGCGGGAACATCTCCACACCCCCTGAGTGGGCCTACGCCTCCACTCGGCCCCTTCTACGCTACTACTTCCGCCGCCTGCGTGGCCGTATCGCCGTGTCCGACGCGGCCCGCAATTTTATCGAGCGCTTCTTCCCGGGCGACTACCGCATCATCCCCAATGGCGTGGATGTGGCCCGCTTCCGCGACGCGGCGCCGCGCCCCGAGCTGCGCGACGGCAAGCTCAACATCCTCTTCGTCGGGCGTATCGAGAAACGCAAAGGCCTCAAGCACCTGCTCCGCGCCATCCCTCTGGTGCGCGAGCACTATCCGAACACACGCTTCATCGTCGTCGGCGACGGCCCACTGCGCCCCGGCTACCAGCGCTCGGTCGAGCGCGCTGGCTGGCCTGACGTGGTATTCGCCGGCCGCGTCTCCGATGCCGAGCTGCCGTCGTATTACGCCAGCGCGGACATCTTCTGCGCCCCTAACCTGGGCAGTGAAAGCCAGGGCATTGTGCTGCTCGAAGCGCTTGCCGCCGGCGTGCCGACCATCGCCTCCGACATCCCTGGCTATCGCACGGTCATCCGTGACGGCATCGAGGGGCTGCTCGTGCCCCCCGCGAACCGCGAAGAGCTGGCCTGGGCGATCTGCCACCTCGCGGGCACCCCGGCGGAACGCAATCGTCTATGCGCGCTCGGCCGCCTGCGCGCCGAGGTCTACAGCTGGCAGCGCGTCGCCGGACGGGTCGAAGCGTACTATGTAGAGCTTCTGGGCGCCCGTCATCCGTCCCTCTTGCAGATACCCAGCGTACTGCCCGTACAGACGCCCTCGGTGGCGGAGGCAACATCGGCCGCTGAAGCCCTGGCCAACGGGTACAGTGGTGATGAGTTCGGGTCGTAACGTCGCGCTCCCAGCCGCGCGCCCGATCGTACGGCTGATCCGCGCTCGATGGACGGGGGCCATCAGTGGCCTTCGGGCTCAGGCGTAAGGGTATGGTAGAATACATGTAGTGCGGAACGAGGAACCAGTATGTTTGGTGCGCACATCCAACGCCAGGCGCGGCGTATCGCTGAGTTGGTCGTTCGACCGCTCGCGGCCATCGGGCTGACGCCAAATGTGGCCACCTTCCTCGGCCTGCTACTGAACGGCGTGACGGCGGTTGTGCTGGCTGCCGGGCACTTGCGCATCGGGGGCGCCCTGGCCCTGTTCGCCGGCATCTTCGACATGCTCGACGGTGCCCTGGCGCGGGTCCAGGATAAGAAGACGATCTTTGGAGCTTTCCTGGACTCGACCCTCGATCGCTATTCCGAAGGCCTGGTGCTGCTGGGTGTGCTGCTCTACGTGGTGGCCTTACCGCAGTCCGTCACGCGTACGTGGGTGGTGGCCCTCACCTACGTCGCCGCGCTCAGCTCGCTCATGGTGAGTTATGCGAAAGCGCGGGCCGAAGGCTTAGGGCTCGAATGCAAGATCGGGCTGATGGCGCGCCCGGAGCGTGTGCTCCTGCTGGCTGCCGGCCTGATCATCGGAGGACCTGGGCTGCTCCTGTGGACCATGGCTGCGCTGGCGGCCACCAGTACGTACACCGCCGTCCAGCGCATCGCGCACGTGTGGCTCATGCTCGCTCGTGGATCGGCCTCAGCGCCGAAGCTAGATGTACAGGCGAGTGTGCACTCCGCGACCGGTCCGCGCGCCGGCTCACAGCCGCTGCCGACCAGCCGCGCGCCGCGCGAAGACCGCGCGAGCGTGCCGGATTCCAGCAGAGCCGTTCCTCCCTCCGCACAATAGAACATCACGCTGACCGCTCCTCTGGCCAACGCGCCGGCTGGAGCACATCCCGGCGCGCCGGCGCTCACGCGCTACGCGCCACCATCACATTCGGGCAGCGCACGCCCCAACCGCGCGGCGGTTGACATATTGGGAAGGTTAGGACGATCTGCGAGCGGAGAGCAGTATTGCATTGGCATCGTGTCACGGGCGCGTCATCGCGTTCCGTGTCATGGCGAGGGGACCACAGCCGAACGTTTCGGCCCCCCGCGCGCGCTCTCTGGCCCACTTCTCGCTCCTCCATCACGCCCCGCACAGGCACGCGCTCCCGACGAACGGGAGAATGAACATCGTATGAGTCAAACACCATTGGACCAACCCGCCGCCGCCGATCCGCTCGCGGATCGAGCCAATAGTTCGGCGACACCCGAGGCGACCGGCGCTGCCCCCGCGCGGCGCCGCCATCGACGCGCGCCCAGCCGCCGTGCTGGCACGCCCAACGAGCCGGCAACGCAACCTGCCGTCGAGGCTGCGGCCGCTGCGGTGCCCACAGCGGCTGAGGCGCCCGCTCCCGCCGAACGGCCCACGTCGCCCACACCGGCCGCCGAAGCCGAAAACACCACTGCCCCGGCTCCAGTCCGCGCAGCCACCGGCACGCGGCGCCGCGTAGCGCGCCCGCGTGCGCCGCAGCTCGTCACACCGCCGCGTCCCGAGCCGGCTGCCGTCACCGAGGTGGCGGGGCCCGCATCCGCCGAGACTGTTCCTGCTGAGACTCTGGCGCCCGCCGTCGCGCCCGCGCCAGAGGCGGGCGCCGCATTGAGCGGCGCAGGTGATATCGCTCTCACACGGCAGCCGGACGCCGGTGCGGTCGACACCGCGACGGACACATCTTTCGAGGCGCGCATCGAGACCGTCGCGCCCGGCGATGTGGCTCAGGCCGCGGAGAGCGAGGCTGCGCCCCGCCCGCGTCGCTATCGCTTTGATCGTCCGGCGCCGCGCGTGACCCCCGCGCCCGCCCCTGCCTTCCGGTCCGAGCGCTTGACGCCGACGCCCACCGCTCCAGCACCCACTCCACCCACTCCAGCCGCGCCAGCCGCACCGGCCGCACCGGCCGCCCACGTCCCGGAAGCGCAGGCCGAGCCCACACCGGCGCCGGAGACGGAGGATCTGCTGTCACTGCTCATCCCCAGCGCCCCAGCGGCGCCGGTCGAGGCGCCCCCCGCGCCCGCGGCAGAGACTCCCGCTCCGGATGCGCATGAAACCGGCGCTCCGCTGGACGACGTCGCGCAGGCAGAAGGCGCCGTTGGGTCACCGCACGCCGACGAAGCGGCCCTCGAAGAAGGCGAAACCGCCGGGGGCGCTGAGGGCGATGCCAGTCAGACGTCCCGCCGTCGCCGCCGCCGTCGGCGGAACGGCACGGCCGCCGCGAGCGCCGTGCGTCATCTGGAAGCCATTGCCCCTGCCGATCACGACGCGGAGCCCACACCCATCCCGGCGCGTCCAGGCCAGCGGCCGGAGGAATCCCTGTCGTATGACGAGCCGTTCCACGGGTACGGCAACCGAGTTGACGCCTATCCGCCCTTCGAGGAGCAGGCTGGGGGAAGCGCGCCATACTCGCCCGCACAGCAGGAAGGCTGGCATGTCGCCAGTGCGTACGAGCAGATGCGGGAGCCGCGCAGCCCCTTCGGCGCGCCCGAGCCGTACGCTCCACGGGGCTTCGGCTCCCAGCCACAGGGGGTAGCCGCGCCGTTCCACGACCGGCCAGTCCGCACGTCGCGCACTGAGCGGCCCACGGATGTGCCGCCCATGTCGTCCAATCAGCTGGGCACGCTCATTACGCACGCCATCCAGCAGCAGACTGACCGGCTGCTCACCGAGCTGCGCCACACCCAGGCTCCGCCGAGCATGACCGTCATGTTCCCCCCGCTGCCGTCTACAGAGCGCGTCGGCCTCTTCGTGGACGTGGCAAACCTGCTCTACTCGTCGCGCAACATGCGAGTGTCCATTGACTTCGGGCGCCTGCTGGAGTTTCTGCGCGGCAACCGCCGGCTGGTGCGTGCCCATGCCTACGCGCCCACCAGCCCAGAGCCGCACGCCGAGCAGCAGTTCCTCTCCGTGGTCAAAGGCGTCGGCTACCGCATCACCACGAAGAACTACAAGACGTTCAGCAATGGTGCCAAGAAGGCCGACCTCGACCTGGACATGTGCATGGACATCGTCCGCATGGTGGACGCCCGCGCCATTGACACCGTCGTGCTGGTCAGTGGCGACAGCGACTTCCTACCCCTGCTGGAGTACTGCTCGGATCACGGTGTGCGCGTGGAGGTGGCCGCGTTCGACGACGCCGCCTCTATGGTCCTGCGCCAGAGCTGCGATCTCTTCGTGAATCTCTCCCTGGTGGACGAGATTCGCGCGTAGCCGCATCATCCAGTCGGCTGGCGGCAGCCGCGATCTTCACGGGCGCCGGAGGGTAGCTCCGGCGCCCCTTTTTTCGCGCGCTGTCTCCCCCGCCGTGCGCACGCTGGCGCGGTGAACGATGGCGCACCCGGTGTCGAGTCGTCTGGAGGACGCCAGGCCACTGTAGGCGCAGCTCGTCAGCCAGACTTCAGACTTCAACCAGATTTGGGCACGGCCTCCTGGCCGCGTCCTGGCAGCGCTCCAGCCAGGGGTCCCCTGCTGTGACCAGCCCGTACCTCAGCCGCGTCTTGGAAGGTATGTGTGGCCAGATCTCGCTTTTCGCGACATGAAGCTTGTCGCCTGGGTCGCCGTTCCGTCTGATGGGGCGCGCAGGATGGGGGTCCACCGCGTAGGAATCAACACGCGGGCCGGATGCGATGCCCGTATCTGGTATGTTCTGTGCGGTATGATGCCCCAGTCTCATCTCGGCCGTGCTTACCGGGATGCCCATCTTTACTCGGCCGGTCCCGCCTTCGGGGGCGGCGAGCTCACATGCGAGGACGTGCTGTGACGAAGCGCATACTGGTCGTGGACGACAAGCCAAATCTACTCAGCCTGATGCGTATGATCCTGGAGGATCAGCGTTATCAGGTGTCCGTGCTCCAGGAAGGCAAAGACGCGATCGAACACGTGCGCGCCAACGAGCCTGACCTGATCATACTGGATCTCAAGCTTGCCGACGCCTCTGGATTGGATATCCTCCAGAGCCTGAAGGCCCACAGCAGCACAGCCGACATTCCCGTCATCGTCTATACGGCGGCCGTGATCGAAGCCGAAGAGGTGGAAGGCCTCGTCGCCCGCGACCCAGCGCGCTATACGGGAGTCTCCGTGCTGCAGAAGCCGTTCGAGCTCGATGCTCTGCTTGATCGTATTCAGGCCGTGCTGGGCAGCGCGGAGGCCACATGAGCCGGCCGGCGCCGGGAAGACGCTCCCCTTGCCTGGCATGGTACCATCAGGTCGCGCGTCGCTCGCGCATCAGTGGGACCGCGGCAGCCACCGCATGAGCGATCTGCAACACACAGACCGGCATTACGGCGCCCATTGGTGGGGCGCCGAGTAGAGAAGGGTGATGGGCATGGCTGTCAAGCGTGAAACCGTTTCGGGGACCAGGCGCCGGCGCCGGGGTGGCTCCGGCTTCTTCTGGGGACTGCTGCTGGGCATCGTCACTGGCCTGGTGTTGGCGCTGCTCTTCGCGCCACAGCCGGGCGAAGCCACCCGCGAGCAGCTGGCCGATCAGAGCGCGCTGCTGCGCAGGCGTGGACAGGACCGCTACAAAGAAGCGCGCGTCCAGTTCCGCGAGCGCTATGGCGACGCGCTCGCTCAGGGCCGAGAGGCGTATCAGAAGGCCAAGGAGCAGCTCCTGGCCCAGTATGCTCAGAGCAAGAACGGACACTGAGTGGCACGCTAGCCCGCTCGGCGGCGTCGGTGGCGCGCAGGCGTACGGCTTCCGGCCAGCGCCGCGCGCCGCGCGCCGCCGCATGGTCTTCGAGAGCGTCACCCTGCTCAGGCAGGCGTCGCGGCCAGGGGAGCACGCGCCGGGCGGTCGTCGGCGGGGTGCGCTCGCGAAAGCTCACCGTCCGCGCCGCTCGCCGCGCCCCACAGCGCCTCCACCAGCAAGGGCGTGCGTCGTAGCCATCCGTGGACCGTGCCATCGAGCTGGGCGCGCAGTGCGAATGCCGGCCCCAGTGGCAGCCCCACATATGGCAGGTCCGCGAGTGCCCGGTGCGACCATACATCACGCTCGTTGCACGCCGTCAGAACGGCGATGCCGCGCTCGGCGGCCCACTCGCCAAGTCCATGGAGCGCCGCCTCGGTGCGCGTACCCAGGCCGCGCCTGGCGTCCGACCACACTCCTGCCAGCCCCGTCACCGCCGCGTCCAGCGTCACCACCGTCCTGATACGCGCCAGAGGGGCCGGCAGCAGACCCATTCTGCTCCGCGCCAGGTATGCCAGAGCCGCCGCGCCGCCCACACTGTGTCCGATCAGGTGCACGTCGCGTCCCGCGAAGCGTCGCTCGCCGAGCAGCGCAACCACCCGCGCCAGCCCACCTCCAGCGTGCCGCACCTGCACCGTCAGGACGTGTTGGGCGCGCCATGCCTCCCACGTCTCATCGAGGTCGGCACCATCC
>CAYQFU010000101.1:1930-8777 GCA_964416775.1 uncultured Ktedonobacterales bacterium | reverse complement strand
TGCGCGCGCACGCCGCCGTTCCACTTGGCCCACCGTCGCTCCAGCCAGCGCAGCCACGTCCCCCACACTTCGATTCCCGGGCGCGCGGGTATCCACGGCGCCACCGGCACTCCACGCAGCAGCAGCACGTAGTCGCCGGGCGCCGGCGCCTCGATGGTCATGTCCAGCCGGCCCAGAGCCGCGCGCACGATCGCCTGCAGCCGACCGTCTCCCTCGCCGCGCGCAGTCGCGAGCGGCTGCGTGGGCGGGATCTTCACGGGCGTGCTAACCGCTCCCTCCGCCTCGTGCGGACCTGCTTCCACCGCATCCACCACGTCCACAGCTCCCACCCCCTCCAACGTTGCCACCGTGTCCTTGCCCAGCGTGAGCCTCGCGCTTCGCCGCCGCCATGATGCCACATTGAGCAGGCGACACGCAATACCTCCTCCGCACAGCCACCTTTGGACTCTTGTGGGCGGAAAGGAGGAGTCTGCGACCAGATTATGGTACGATAGAGCGGAGGGTGCGCAAACGAGAGGCGTGCTCGACCCGTTCCCCGAAGCTCGGAGCATCTCACATGCAGCTTGCGGCTGTTTCGGCCAGCGTACTCAGTGTCCACCACCACCCCTGGTTTCTGGACATGCTGCGTGCATACGGGTACGTCGCGCTGTGTGGAATCATCGTGGCCCAGGACGTGGGTATTCCCACTATCGTTCCCGGTTCGGTCCTGCTGCTGTGTGTCGGCTATCTCGCCTCGATTGGCGTCCTCAATCCGGTCGATGCGGGATTGGTGGCCACACTCGCCTCGCTGCTCGGCGCCAGCATCGTATTTGTCATCTTTCGCCACCTCGGCGCCCCGCTCTTTCGCAGGTTTCCGCGGCTGAAGCGTCTCCACGATAGCCGTCAGGAGCAGATGGAGAGCTTCACGAGACGGTGGGGGTTGGTCGCATGGCTGGCAGTGCGCTTCTTGCCAGGCTTTCGCGCGATACTTGCCATCGTCTCCGGGCTCGGCGGCATATCCTACACGCGCTTTGGGCTCCTCACGGCCACGTCGGCCGCGATCTGGGCCTACACCTTCATCTTCATGGGCTTCATTCTCGGTGCTCATTGGCATCGAGCTGTCAACATGGCAATTGCGAGCGGACCAATCACGCTCTTGCTCGTCATAGTGGTTGTGGGGGTGCTCGTCGCGCGCCGGATCACGCGGGCGCGCTTGAAGCATCAAGTTACCTGATCGCGGTGCCACTCGTGCCCACGCGGCATGCTGGCGAACGGAGATGGCGCGCGCGGTGTCGGGCCGTCAGGTCCGCATGAGCCGGACGCACGGCAGAGAGGGAGTTACGGAGAACATGCGTGTTCTGGTCCTGGGCGGCGACGGCTTCTGCGGCTGGCCTACCGCTCTACACTTCTCCGCGCGCGGCCATACGGTGGCCATACTCGACAATCTGAGCCGTCGGCACTGGGATGAAGAGCTGGGGACCAGCTCCCTTACGCCGATCGCGACTCTTGAGACCCGCGTTCGCGCCTGGGAGCGCCTGAGCGGCGAGCGCATCGCCGTCATCATGGGCGATCTCACCGATTATGACACGGTGCTCGGCGCTTTCGAGCGCGTGCGCCCGGATGTCATCATCCACTATGGCGAGCAGCGCTCCGCCCCGTACTCCATGATCGATCGCGAGCACGCGGTCTTCACCCAGGTCAACAACGTTGTCGGCACGCTCAATGTGCTCTATGCCATGCGCGACATCACGCCCGATGCGCACCTCGTCAAGCTCGGCACAATGGGCGAGTACGGCACGCCCAACATCGCCATCGAGGAAGGCTACCTCCAGATCGAGCACGAAGGCCGCACCGACCTGCTTCCATATCCCAAGCAGCCGGGCTCGATGTATCACCTGAGCAAGTGCCACGATTCGCTCAACATCCTCTTCGCCTGCCGCGCCTGGGGGTTGCGCGCCACCGACCTCAATCAGGGCGTCGTCTATAACGTCACCACGCCCGAGACCGAGCGCGACGACGACCTGGTCAACCGCTTCGACTACGATGGCGTCTTCGGTACGGCCCTCAACCGTTTTTGCGTCCAGGCTGTCGCCGGCCATGTGCTCACCGTTCACGGGGAGGGCGGCCAAACGCGCGGCTTCCTCGATCTGCGCGACACCGTGCGCTGTGTGGAGCTGGCGGCTTTGCATCCCGCGGCCAGCGGCGAGCTGCGGGTCTTTAACCAGTTTACCGAGCAGTTCTCCGTGCTGGATCTGGCCGAGCGCGTCCAGCGCGTCGCGCGGACGATGGAGCTGGACGCCCACATCGAGCACGTGCCCAATCCGCGCGTCGAGAAAGAGCAGCACTTTTACCTGGCCAAGCACACTCGCCTGCTCGACCTCGGCCTGGAGCCGCACCTGCTCTCTGACCAGACCATTGCCCACCTGCTGCAAGCGGCGCTGCGCAACCGCGACCGCATTGACCTGAGTCGCATCCCGGCCACGGTTCAGTGGCGGCCCTCGCCTGCCTCATCGTCAGAGGCTCCGTCCATCGCTCGCCCATCGCTCACGCGCTCCATGCATTCATAGCCTTCATCGCGTTCAGAGAGGGCATCATAGACAGAGGACCGGCGGCCATCGAAAGGGGAGTGATCCGTGCGCATCGCCCTGTTCGCGGAAACCTTCCTTCCCCACACCGATGGCGTCGTCACGCGTCTGACCCACACCCTCGACCAGCTGTTGCGCGCGGGCGACGACGTGATCGTGATCGCTCCCGCCGCCCGCGGCCTACCCCGATCGTACCGCGGCGCGCGCGTGCTGGGGGCCTACAGTTTCGCCCTGCCCTTTTATCCTGATCTGCGCCTGGGCTTGCCGATGCCCGGCCGGCGTATGGCCCATGCGCTGGCCCGCTTCGCTCCACAGCTGATCCACGCCGCCAATCCGTTCTTTCTCGGCATCGGCGCGCTCTACTTCGCGCGCCACCTGCGCCTGCCTCTGGTCGCCTCCTACCACACGCACGTCGCCACGTATGCGAAGCGCTATCACCTCGGCCTGCTGGAGCAGCCCTGCTGGGCGTATCTCCGCACGCTGCATAACCGAGCCCTGCTCAACCTCTGCACCTCGCGTCCCGTCAAGGCCGAGCTCGCCGCCCGGGGGTTCCACCGCCTCGCCCTCTGGGAGCCGGGCGTGGATGCTGACCGCTTTAATCCCGCCCGCCGCGCGGTCGACTGGCGCGCCCGCCTCACCGGCGGTCGCCCCGATGCCACCATCATCCTCTCGGTCGGCCGGCTGGCCGTAGAGAAGCGTCTCGACACGCTGGCCCCAGCCCTGGCATCGCTGCCGGATTGCCATGTCGCCTTCGTTGGCAGCGGACCCGCCGAGCAGCAGTTGCGCTCCGCCTTCGCCGGCCTCCCCGCGACCTTCCTCGGTCCGCTCCATGGCGAGGACCTGGCCGCGGCGTACGCCTCCGCCGATGTCTTCGCGCTGCCCTCACCCACCGAGACACTTGGCCTGGTTGCCCTGGAAGCGATGGCGGCGGGGCTGCCGGTGGTGGCCGTGCGCTGCGGCGGCATCCCCGATCTGGTGGCCGACGGCGAGACGGGCCTGCTCTACTCCCCCGACGAGCCGGGCCGGCTGGCTCCTCTGCTGCGTAGCCTGGCGAGCGATCCGGTGCTGCGGCTCCGCCTGGGGGCGGCTGGCAGACGCCGCGCCGAGGGGTGGACGTGGGCCCGCACCACGGCTGGCCTTCGTGCGCGCTATGCCGATCTCATCGCCGCCCGTCCCGCGGCGTAGCGCCGCAAGGTGCGATGGCAAGGCGTCAAAGGCGTCATGGGCAACAAAAAAGGCCGGACCCATGAGATCCAGCCCTATGGAAAAGCCTTATTGGTAGCAGTGGAAAACCCGTATGGGTCGCCCGCGACTTACCGGGCGCCTACCAGTTCATGCTTCTCGAGGAAGTGTCGTAGTGTCCCCTCATCGCCGGCCGGCGTGTATTGTAGGGCGTGTTGGTCTTGGTCAGCGTTGAGCAGTTCGAAAAGGGCGGGCACGTCATAGCGCAGTTCAACCTGCGATTGCCCGGCGGCATCGAACCCCTTGACCAACAAACCATCCCCTGTATCCTGAATGGCGATACGCTTTACACCAGCCTCGTCGAGCACCCGGCCAACAGCGCTCAAAATGCCTTCACAGCTGTACGCTTTGCGCATGGGTTCTAACCGCACCTCCGTCTTTCGTCGTGCTCTCCGGCGAACGACCATGTTCGCCCATTGGGGGGACTTCGCGCCCCCAAGTAACAGTAGCATACGACCCGAAACCGGGTCAAGATGTTCGGTATCACAGAGCTATCACTACCGCATGGGATTAAAGGTCCCAGATACCCAGCTGTCCATCCTGGTACACGCGCCCTACCGGATCGGGGTAATAGCTCACCAGCAGCCGCCCGCGCAGTTCCAGGGCGTCGGTTGCGGCCGGCCTGCGCGCGCCCTCGACCAGCCGCGCCATCTCGCGCGCCAGCCACAGCTTCGTCGCCGCCACGGTCCGCGGCAGAATGGCTGTGCTCACCGACCCCAGCAGCAGATCGGTGAGCTGCAGCAGCTCTTGCTCCGCGCTGAAGGTTCCGGTTGCGTCCGCGCCGCTCAGCGCACGCACGGGAATCGCCGCTGGATCGCCCACCAGCGCGACATCTCCCGCCGTCTGCGCCTCCAGCGCGGCCTGGCGCAACGCGTCCGTGAAGCCACCGTCCTCGCGCAGCGGAGCGTCGTCCTCGCCCTCGATGCGCCCCGAGCGCTCGTCCGACCAGATCGCCAGCCGCACCGGTCCGCGCCCCTTGAAGAACGCCGCCAGGCCCGTGCGCAGCGCCAGCGCGGTGAAGTGGTTGTACGCCTCCCGTGGCCGCGCGAAGCGCACGTGATCGTAGCGGATGTGTCGCCGGTTGACCGCCAGCACGGAGAGCCACGTTCGCCGCGCCCACTCTGCCCGCCACAGCTGCAGCCATGCGCGGGCGGTCCGCGCCCCCGCGCCGTAGCTGCCGCCGAAGTTGCGCGGGAAGCGATAGAAGTGGATCTCGCCGGCAGGCTCTTCTCGCTGGGCGCGCAGCTCCTTCGCCAGCGGCTCCACGTCGTCCCGCGCCAGCCAGAGCATGCCGGTAAACACCCACTCCCCGTGCCCGAAGTCGCCGCTCTCGTCGTGAAAGACGACGATCTCCCGCGCCTCCGCCTCTGCCTCTGCCTGCGGCCCATTGGGTTCCATAGCCATCACTCCCTGTTGGCTCGCGCTCGCCGCCCACGCGCGCAGCCACTCCCCACGCAAAATTGGGCCAGACCGTATCTTCCGCAAGGCGCCGGCCATCTCCGCTGCGTCGCCCGCCCGCACGGCCAATGGCAACCTCTCCAACAGGGGGCTGCCAGGGGCGTCACTCCCACGACGGCACGCCGTCAGGGGAGGGTGAGCAGTCCAAGCTGCACTTTGAGGCGGATGATGCGGTGCAGCGCTTCGTGCAGGCGCGTCTGCGAGATGCGGCCAGACTGCACAGCCTGCGTCATCGCCGCGACGACAGCGGCGAGGCGATCCTGCTCGATGGGCGCCTCGATCAGATCGTCGCCGGCCAGAAACGCACGCACGCAGGCTTCGGCGATGCCCTGCGCGGGATCGGCGTAGCCCTGCTGTTGCATGTACTGGATCAGGCCCTGCGCGTCCATCGCGTCGGTGACGACGATCCCCTGGTAGCCGAGCTGGCCACGCAGCACCTGCTGCACCAGCACCGGCGAAAGCGAGGCAGGGGCCTTCGCGTCATAGGCCGGGACGATGACATGCGTCACCATGATCATGCCCGGCTGGTGAGACAGCAGCAGGCGGAATGAGGCGAAGTCAATCGCGTTGAGCTGGGTCTGGCTGTGCGTGACGGTCGGCAGAGTGTAGTCGGGATTGCCACTCGAAGCGCCCAGCCCCGGCCAGTGCTTCAAGGTTCCCGCGACGCCATGCTGCTGCAAGCCGTCGAGGAAGGCTCCAGCGTAGGTGGTGACGGCGGTCGGGGTGGTGCCGAAGGTGCGGCTCGCGTCAATACCGCCCCCCTGATACACGTCGGCCAGCGGGGCAAAGTCGACGTTGAGGCCGACCTGCCGCATGCGCTGCGCGTCGGTAACCGCCTGAGCGTACGCCTGCTGGGGATTGCCGGTAGCGGCGAGCGCCTGGGGCGAGGGTGTGTGGCCGTAGTAGAACGAGAGGCGATCCACCAGGCCGCCCTCCTCGTCGGTAGCGAGCAGCAGCGGGGTATCGGCGTGGGCTTTCAGGTCGTGCACGAGCTGCTGCATGCCGCTGAGGGTCGTGGGTTGCAGCGGGCCGCCGTTGTAGTTAGGAAAGATGATGGCGCTGCCGAGGTGCCATTGCGTGAGCGCTTGATTCAGGTTGGCGTTGTAGCCGTTCGCGTAGACCGCCAGCATCAGCGTCTGGCCGATCTGCTGCGCGGGCGTCAGCGTGGCGATGTACGCGTCGATGCGCTGGTCGAGGGTGGGCGCTGGCGTGGATGTCGACGTGGGCCTGGGCGTCATGGTCGCTGCCACAGTCGCTGTGGGCGTCGGCGTCGGCGTGGCGATTCCGCCCGTCGGGCTGCTGCCACAGCCGGCCACCAGCGTCAGGAGTGCGAGTGCACTGAGTAAGGTGCCGTATGCGCGCGGAAGTGTGGTACGCATAGATCCTCCGCTTCCCCGGCGCCAGGAGGAGATTCCCCATCTCAGTGCGTGATCGATCCAGGCGGCGGCATGGCCAGAACGCGCAACGGGCGGCGCGGGCAGGTCGCCTAATTCATACCATATTTGGCCAATTGATTGCGCGCACTGCTCTTGAGGTGACGTCAACCTACCCTTGCGCGGCCGTCCTCGACAAGCCAGGGTGGA
>CAYQFU010000101.1:0-1830 GCA_964416775.1 uncultured Ktedonobacterales bacterium | reverse complement strand
GTTCGCCGTCGTCCATAGAGCGAAAGGGGAGCCCCGATGTCCGATGCGTCCAGCCGCCCGAGCGAGACCTACGATGCCGTCGTCGTCGGCGCCAGCTTCGCCGGCCTCAGCTTCGCCTCGGTCGCCGCCGCCCGCGGCATGCGCGTGCTCGTCCTCGAGCGCGACCCCCGCGTGGGCGGCGTGGTCCGCACCACTGGCGTCCTCTTCAGCGACGTCCTGGACATCTGCGACGTTCCCGCCCGCTACCTGCTCAACGCCGTTCGCCGTCTGCGCATCCACGCCCCCAGCCTGGACCCGATCGAGATCGCTGCCGGCGCCTACCGCTTCTACATGGCGGACGTCACGGGCATGCTGCAGTGGATGGCCCGCCAGGCCGAGGGACACGGCGTCACCATCCGCTGCGACGCGCCCTTCCTCGATGCCGCCCGCGAGCCAGATGGCCACATGCGCGTCACCTACCGCGCCCCCGGCCAGACCCCCGCCACCGCGGCGCCTGACGTGGCGACGCCTGATGCGGATGCGCCTGATGCGGATGCGCCTGATGCGGATGCCGCCCTGGCTGGCGTCGGCGATCAGGCGGCTTCCGCCACTGGCACAGCCGCCACCGCCCCGCGCGAGACCGTCCAGGCGCGCATCGTCATTGGCGCCGACGGCGCGCACTCCCTCGTCGCCCAGCGCCTCGGGCTGGACCAGAACGCTCACTTCCTCGCCGGAGCCGAATGGCTCATCGAGGATGTCCCGCTGGACGGCGAGACCTTCTATCTCGTGATGGATCACACGCTCGCGCCTGGTTATTGCGTGTGGCTCGCTCCCCACGGAGACATCACCGCCCTCGGCGTCGCCGGCCACCAGCGCGCGTTCAAGCCCATTGAGACGCTGCGCCGGGCGCCTGAGCTCTTCGCCGGCGTCGCCGACCTTACCCACGTGCGCGTGCGCGAACGTAAAGGCGGTGTCATTCCTACCGGCGGGCGCCTCCGCCGCGTCTACCGCGATGATGCGCGCGGCTACGCTCTGCTGCTGGGCGACGCCGCCGGCCTTTGCGGCGCCGCCACCGGCGGGGGCATCTACCCGGCCCTCGTCTGCGGCCGGCTCGCCGCCCAGGCCGTGGCCAACGAGATCCTCAGCGGCGCCACGGGCAGCATCTCAGCGTATCTGCGCAATCTGCCCCACGCCGGCCGTCTCGGACACTACCTCAAGATCGAAGATTGGCTGCGCTGGGTCATGGACCGCATGGGCTCCAACGCCGACGTGGCCGCCTTTTACGCTCTGCTCGGCTCGCCCCACGGCCGCGACGTGCTGCGGCGCGCCCTCCTTGAGCTGCCCATCATCGGTATGGATAGCGGCTTCTATGCTCTGCTCCGTGGCGTCCTGGGTAAGCATCCGCGCATCTATGGCGCCGCCTTCCGTGCTGCCTGGCAGCGTGTCACGGCGCACGACTAGCGCCGCCGTAGCAGAACCCCCGGGCAAGCGCAGGAAGCGGCGGCGCGCGTTCCCTTCCCACGCTACAATATTTGTTTGGGGGCGAGCGGCCCCTGCCACCAGAGAGGGAAGCGACACCACCATGGACAAGATCCACATTCGCCTGGGCCACAGCCCCGACTCCGACGATGCCTTCATGTTCTACGGCCTCGCCGAGCACAAAGTGCCCGAGGACGGCTTCGAATTCGAGCATATCCTGCGTGACATCGAGACCCTCAACCATTGGGCGCGCGAGGGCCGGCTCGAAGTCACCGCGCTCTCCGTCCACGCCTATGCCTACGTCGCCGACAAGTATGCCATCCTCACCCACGGCGCCAGCATGGGCGACAACTACGGCCCCATGGTCGTCAC
>CAYQFU010000100.1:17499-19363 GCA_964416775.1 uncultured Ktedonobacterales bacterium | reverse complement strand
GTAGGCAGAGGAGACGGGGACGGCTCATGGACGAGACGAGGGTGATGTGGAGCGGTCGTGGGACGAAGGCGGGGCGGGAATGACACGTACACGCGCGGAAGGAGAGAGAGCGGTTCTGTCCCATACGCGTTGACAGGCCTCAGCCACGAGGACTATGCTGGCTGTGGAGATGTTGAGCTGTCGTCGCCTGGTCGCCGGCAGGTGGACAGTGGGATCCGGTCCAGCACCCACGGACGCCAGGTGTGGGTCGGCGGCGGGTGGCCGGTGCTGATGCTCGTGGCATGAGATGCGCGAGTACGGCGGGCGATGACGGCAGACGAGCCGTTCGGGATACAGGAGGTTCCGGCGTGCGGACGCACGAAGGGAAGGTCGGCACCGCCAGTAGAGGGCGCGTGAGGCAACGCACCGGTCGGCAGGGGGAGCGGAAAACAGTGGCACAGCTTGCGACAGATAGCAGGAGCCAGCGCGGCGAGGCAGCGGAACCATACTACGTGATCGAGGGTGGGGTCCCGCTGCGCGGCGAGGTGCCCTTGAGCGGGGCGAAGAACGCGGCCACCAAGATGCTGGTGTCGGCGCTACTGACCGACGATCCCTGCACCGTGCGCAACGCGCCGCGGCATCTGGGCGACGTGACGATTACGGAAGACGTGCTCCGGGCGCTGGGCGTGGAGGTTACGTGGCGCGACGAAACGACGGTGTGCGTGGATCCGAGCAAGATCGACAACACCGTGGTGCCGGTGGAGCTGGGACGCAAGAACCGGCTCGCCGTGCTGACCGCTGGTCCGCTGCTGCACCGCTTTGGCCGGGCGGTGATTCCGGCGCCGGGGGGCGACCGGCTGGGCACGCGGCCGATCAACTTCCACCTGGACGGGCTGCAACAGATGGGGGCCGCGCTGGAGCCGAAAGATGGGCTCTACTACCTGCATACGTCGCAGCTCAAGGGCACGACCATCGAGCTGCCCTTCCCCAGCGTGATGGCCACCGAGACGCTGCTCATGGCGGCGACGCTGGCGCACGGCATTACGGTCATCCAGAACGCGGCCATCGAGCCGGAGATCATGGATCTCATCAAGTTCTTGCAGAAAATGGGCGCCATCATCGAGCAGCGGGTGGACCGCAAGATCGTGGTGGAAGGCGTCGCCCGGCTGCACGGTGCCGATCACCGCGTGCTGTGCGATCGGAACGAGGCCGTCTCGCTGGCTATCGGGGCGTACCTGACGCACGGCGACGTGCGGCTGATCGGCGCGGACCAGGGCACGCTGCTCACCTTCCTGAATACGCTCTATCGCGTGGGACTGGACTTCTCGGTAGAGGACGACGCCATCCGCTTCTTCGGGCACGACATGCCACCCAAGCCGATCGCGCTGGAGACCGACGTGCACCCTGGCTTCATGACCGACTGGCAGCAACCGTTTACGGTGCTGCTGACGCAGGCGCGAGGGATGTCGGTGATCCACGAAACGATCTTCGACGATCGCTTCGGCTACACGCAGGAGCTCAACAAGATGGGGGCCGACACGGGCCTCTTCACCAAGTGCCTGGGCGAGCTGGAGTGCCGCTTCAAGGAGCGCGACTTCATGCACAGCTGCGTGGTGCGCGGCCCGACGCCGCTGATCGGCGCCGAGCTGGATATCCCGGATATTCGCGCCGGATGCTCGTACATCCTGGCAGCGCTGTGCGCGCACGGGACGTCCACGGTGCGCGGCATCGAGCACATTGAGCGCGGCTACGAGCACCTCGACGCCAAGCTCCGCATGCTGGGCGCGCATATCGAGCGGGTCGCGGGGTAGGGCCCCACCCCTAACCCCTCCCCCGCTGCGGCGGGAGAGGGGCCGCCGCGTAGATGCCCGATGGGCGTCCACCG
>CAYQFU010000100.1:8184-17399 GCA_964416775.1 uncultured Ktedonobacterales bacterium | reverse complement strand
ACGCCGCTACGCCATATCGCGGCGCTCAAGAGGTGATCGTCGCACTGTGATAGCCCTATTTGCCGCTGCTGGCATGAGGCCTGACGGCCACGCAGGGGTGATACCGAATCTGGATGAACCGTTGCGTCCGCGGGGGCCGGGCGCATATCCATGCGCCCCTAGGAAGGTGGAAGCGATGATCAGCATCCAATATGAGTAATTGCGCTGAGCCAATCGGCAAGCCAAACTGAGTACTTCCCTTCCGCTGACTCAGGCGTTATAGTAAGGGGGCGCGCACATCAGGCACTCGGTCGTGGGTGCCTGGATCAGTGCGCCGATGCTGCACCCACCGGGCATTATCATCGAGCCGGACCGCGGGCGGAGCGTGTCGGGACGCGGGCGTCCCGACACGGAGGCTCTGCCGTGGGCCGGCAGTATGCGCATCCGGAGGCGGGGGGCACCGGCGGCCGCCGCGCCGCCGATGAAGCGGAAGGGAATGCGTATGCCCATTTATATGGAGCTGAACGAAAAGTGCGGCGAGTCCCACGCCATCAGCGACGTCTTCTGTGAGAAGCAGCGGAAGTTTCTGGTGGAATACCCGCAGCCGCTGATCGTAGGCATCAGCGCGGCCGGGCTGGTGGCGTTCCTGCTCGTGGGCTACCTGGGATATAACCGGCTGCTGGACTGTGGCGCGGGCGTAGGGACGTGCTGGCAACACGAGGTATTTCTCAAGCCGTGGCCGCTGTACGTCTGGTTCTGCGCGCTGATGGTGACGCTCCAGGTCTCGATCCTGCGCAACCCGCGGCTGCGCGCGCAACTGGTCGCCACGCTGGTGGTGACGCTGGTCAGCGCGGTGGCGATGTACTGGCTATATTTCTACGGACCGCTGCAGCAGATCATCACAGATATCATCCATTTCAAGGTGGGCTTCCTGCGGACGCTCTTCGCCGACCAGTGGTTCTACACCATCCTCAACTTTCTGCTGATCGCACTCTTCTTCGTGGACACGGGGATTCGCTGGGCGCGACGAGCGCAAGGCAAGAAGCCAGGCGGTGCGATGACCGCCAGCGGCGATGAGACGGCCGATGCGAACGATCCGCGGGTGGAAGAGCTGGCCGCGGGCGATCTGGTGGCGGGCATGGTGCTGTTCGGTCTGATGGCCCTCGTCTTCACGTTCAGCTTCATCCATGGCGCCGCCGCGCTGACGCAGCTGCCGCAAGATCCCAATCTGCCGATCCGCGCGAACATCGCGACGGTGCCAGACGTGGTGCCGCTGTTGGGGGGCGTGGCGCTCTCGCAGATTGACCGCCTGCTCGCGCTGATCTGTCTGCCGCTAGGCTTCGTCGTGCTGGCCGTGACGGCCACGCTCTGGGGGCTGAGCGCGGTGCGCGCGGTGGTGAACCTGGACCCGCGGCCGGTGGGCGAAGCGCAGAGCACGGAGAACAGCGTGACGGCGCAGGTGGCGCTGGTCCTGTTCAACGCGCTGCGGGCGGCGCTGGACCGCTACGTTCGGTTCATCCTGCTGCGCATTCTCTCCTCGCTGCGCAATGTCGCCTGGCTGATCCTCATCTTCATCGCATGCTTCGGGCTGGCCGCGCTCTCCGACCTGATCCAGCAATACCTGCACACGTCGCCACGACCGGTGGCCGTGCTGATCGGCGCGGCCCTGGCAGTGGGCGTGGCGATTCTGGGGGTAACGCTCTCGGCTTCGCTGCTGCTGGCGACGCGGCGTGTGGCCACGAACTCGCTGCTCCTGCTGTACTGGATCGGCTTCGTGCTGGGGCTCACGTTCTGGCTCTTCTCGGCGACGATGGTGGGCATTGATTGGCTGGGACAGGTCGCGGGCATCGTGCCGCCAGCGCTCTCCACGGACATCGGCGCGCAATGTCGCGACGGCTATTTGCGGAACCTCTGGCTGCCGCAGAGTGAGGCATGCAACCAGCCGTTCGCCGCATCATACCTGACGTTCTTGTCCGCGCTCTTCCTGGTTGGCTTGCTCGTGTGGCTCTTCGCGCGCCAGGCCCTGGCCGCGGCGCGCACTGGCGCGCGGGGCACCAGTTCCAGCTCGGGCTCGGGCACCACATCGGAGCGATAGGCCCTGGCGCTGGGGTCGGAGCCAGACAGGCAATCCGCCTCCGAGCCGAGGTGATGACCAACGGGCGAGCGCGGGCCGCGCGACGCTGAGAGCGAGAGGGAAAGAGCGATGCAGTACGTCATGGTTCAGGAGGCGGCGGACACCTGCCGCGAGCGCCACGCCTCCACGGATATCTACTGTGCCCAGGAGCACCGGTCGCGCATGCGGTATCCGCTGGCGCTGATCGGGGGCCTCATCGCGGCCGGCGTGATCGCGTTCATGCTGGCGGGCTTCCTGGGGTATTTCAACTGCTCGGTGCAGTTCACGGTGAATGGCCACGCCGTGCTTGGCCCGGACGGTAAGGCGCAGTGCTGGCGCGACCAATGGTATCCGATCCTGTATCTCAAGGAGCCGTGGCCGCTATTTCTGTGGCTCAGCGGGCTGATGATCCTGCTGCAATACTCGATTCTGCGCCACCATCTGCGCCGGCTCGTCATGACGCTGGTGATCACGATCATCAGCATCGTCATCGTGGCGGTGGTGTACCTGCTCGGTCCAGATTCCGTGGTCAAGGCGCTGCTGCAGCCGCCCAACGGGCTGCTCTACCAGCCGATTACCTATGCCGTGCTGAACTTCGGCATCATCCTGGCCTTCATGATCGACTCGGGACGCCGCTGGCTTGGCTACCGCAAGACGGAGCTCAATCCCAACGTGATGCAGGACCTGATGTCGACCGACCCGAACAAGAGCATAGCGCTGCGCCGGGCCAAGATGGGCGAGCTCGTGTCAGGCGACCTGATCGCGGGCATGATTCTGTGCGGGGTGCTGAGCTTCGTCTTCACCGATGGGTTCATCAAGGGATTCCTCACACTGGTCGCGAGCAACGTGTTCGCCTGCGGCCAGACCACCCTGGCCAATCTCTATGCCTGTCCCGTTCCTGGTCCGCATAATGCGCTCTACATCCATGGCGCCGTGCCGGTTTTCAGCGGCCACTACATTTACCAGGTGGACTCGTTCCTGGCGGGGCTGTGCTTCGTGCCGGGTGTGGCAGTGCTGGCGAACACGGCGTTTCTGCGCGGCCTCAATCCGCTCTCTGGAGCGACGGGCGCCTCGCGGTCGGTGCGCACCATCGGCGGCGACGCGACCAGCAGTGAGGATGTGGCGGGTGAGGTCGGCCTGGCGGTGCTCGACGCGCTGCGCGAGGCGTTGGAGCGGTACATCCTGCCGTATGCGCGGCGCGCGGTGCTCTCGCTGCGCAACATCCTGTGGCCGCTGCTGATCCTCATCGGCAGCTTCAGCTTCGCCCTGTGTGGGCGCTTCACACAATACTACCTGCACCACTATGACCCGGCCTACGTCCTCACCGGCACGTGCAGCTCGCTACGAGCGCTGCCCCAGTGCCATCCCACTGACCCGCACCGCTACCTGGAGCTGGCCGTCGCGTTCGGCCTGACGGGATTTCTGTGCACGGTGTTCTCGGCCGCGCTGCTGATGATTTCGGGCAGGATCGTCTCAAACTCGCTGCGGCTGATGGGGCGCGTCGGCTTCGTGCTGCTGCTGACATTCTGGATGTTTGCCATGGCGCTGTTCGGCTTCAACTGGTTCCTGCTCGACACGGGCATCGTGCCGGCGTCGCCATCGTTGCCCGCACCATACAGCAACGGTTTGTGCATGGGAGCGCCGTCGTGGCAGCTGATGCTGGCGCCCCCGCACCCCGAGTGCGCGCAGCCATTCAGTCTCTCGTGGCTCTCGGCGCTCTCGTTCGCGACCATGATCGTGGCGATTGTGGTGCTGGTGCTGCGCATGCGTACCAGCTTCGTGGGCGCGCGGGCCGGACGAGCGCGCGCGACAACGCAGGGACTCAGCTCCTGACCCGCGGGCGGCTTGCCGTATAATCGCTCCACACCCACTCCACACCCACTCCCCGCCATTGCCGGCAAGGCAAGGCGGGGAGCATCGCTTTGCTTCTCGGCAGGTTCGCATCGTGGTGGCCGGCGTGCTACACTTCAGAATCCTGACGCTACCAGCATGGCGCGCTTTCTCCGCTCGCTTCGGTTGCATTGTGCGGTAGACGTCTCACTGGCGTCCCGATGGATGCCCTGAGAGCGTGAGCGTCACGCAGAAATGATCTGATGGCCGATCAGATGAATGGTCGCGTGGCATCGGCGCAGATCCAGACGCCGCCGCTATCGAGTGGTATGCGGCAGGCGGTCGTGGAATCGCATGCGGTCGCGGCGATAGCCCGAGATGGAACATCGGCCTGGATGGCCCGGGCTACGCGGTCCGCTGGCGCGGAATAGGGAGAAGTGGATTCAGGGCTGCAGGACCAGCAACAGGACCAGCAAAGCGTATGAGCGAGCATCCAGACCACGGCATTCCGTCGAAGGTTGACGTCTCCTTGCCAGATGGCGTGTCCCAGGCGGCGGGCAGGGGCCCGCACGCTGCCGGCGTTTCGCGTCCGCAGGGCCAGGACCCAGCAGGCGCTCTGAATCGGCTTGGGCGCCTGGTCGCAGCGCTGGACGCAGCCGCGGCCAGCCTGGAGGAGGCGCGGAGCGCCGATGCCATCCCCGGCCTGATCGGCGCTCACCTGCATGCGCTGGGTATCGAGAGCCAGATCTCGCTGCTGGATGAGCCCATAGACGACTCGGGAGCCACGCGGGAGCAGACCATCGCAGCGGCCACCCTGCGGATGTGCTACGTGTCGCTCGCGCCAGGGCTGCTGCGCAAAGGGGAGCGTCTGGCGGGGCGGCCCGGCATCGGCATGACCTTCCCGCTGGCGAGTATGGCGACGTTGAGGGAAGTGGTGCGCTCGCACCAGGCGGTGTACCTCGCCGATACAGCAGGCATGATTGGCGAGACGATGCCGATGCTTTCAGGCGATGGGGTGAACCAACTGCGCCAGTTAGCTCGTGCGGCGACGGCCATCGTCGCGCCGCTGGTCAGCCGAGGACGCGTGCTGGGGGTGATGGGCGTCTGGGCGAATGACCTGCGACCGGAGGACACGCCGGTGCTGCGCGCCTTCGCGCGCCAGGCCGGCACCGCACTGGACAATGCGCGGCTGGATAGAGACGTGGAGCACCGCACCAGGCGGCTGGAGATGCTGTCGGAAGTCGGGCGCGAAATGGCGGGAACGCTGGAGGTGGAGGAGGTGCTGGCGCGCGTCGTGTCGCGGGCGGCGCAGGCGCTCGGCACGGGCCACGCGGGGTTGTGGCTGGTGGAGGACAGGGAGGACGTAGAGGACGACGTCGGGGCCGCGGCGCATGGCGGCGTGGCCTGGCCGCCCAAAACGCCAGTTGTGCGCCTGGGCGCTGATCACGGCCTCTCGCAGAGGCACCATCGGCTGGGAGATGTGCTGGCGCCCACGGGGGAAGTGCCGGAGACGCCGGTGCTGCGTGTCGTGCGGACGCTGCGCGGCGAGCTGTATCGTGACCTGGAGGCGGACGAAGCAGATGAGGTGTCGCCTGAGGTGCGACGCCTGCTCTTGGAAGAGGGCTATCGTGGGTTCGTGGCGGCCCCAGTCGTGACGGCGGCCAACAGGGCCATCGGGGCGATCGTCGTGTACACACGAACGGCCAACACGTTGACCCTGGAGGACGAGAAGTACCTGGAAGCCATTGCCCGGCTCGCCGCCGTAGCCATCGAGCAGGCGCGTCTCTTTAAACAGCTGGAGCGTGGACGGGCGCTGATGGAGGCGGTCTTCGCGGCCGATCCGGGGGCGCTGGCGGTGATCCAATGGCCGGAAGATATGGTGCGGATGGCGAATCCGCGGCTGCGTGCCTGGAGCGCGCACCCCGAGCGCGATCCGGTGGGCCAGTCCATCCACGATCTCTTCCCGCACACGCGCATCAGTCTGGTAAACGGCCTGGGGGCGACGCTGGAAGGCGTGCGCCACACCGGCCGGCCGATCACGGTACGCGCGGTGACCTTGCGCGACGCGGCAGGCGAGCCGCAGCAGGAAATCTCACTCCATGTGGCGCCAATCCGCCTGGCTCGGGAGACGGACGCGCAGGGTTCGGAGGGCGAGGCAGGGGCAGCGTCATCCACTCACGAGGAGGTCGCCGGACAGGCGACGGATGAGGGTCTGCTGCTCATCATGTGGGACAAGACGGCGCGCCAGCGCGCGGAGGAGCAACTGGCGGCGCAAGTGCGGCGGGCCGAGACCCTCTCCGCGGTGGCGACGGCGCTGGAAAGCGAGCGGGAGCTGCCAGCTCTGCTGCGCCGGATTGCCCAGGCGGCGCGCGAGCTGACCAACGCGGACGCCTCGGGGTTCCTGCTGCGCGCGGACCCTGAGGCACGCTTCGAGGTGGCGGCGCTGGCAGGGGTGGAGGCGCGCACGGCCAATGCGCTGCGGCGGGCATTTGTGCCGGAACTGCAGCTGGCGCGCTCGCTGCTCGGCGACCAGCGGCCACTCCTCGTAGCCGACGCCCCCGCCACGCTCACCGGACCCGATGCCCGGGTCTTCGAGCGAGCGAAACTACGCGCAGTGGCGGCCACGCCACTCATCGCCAGCGATGGGTGGACGATGGGCGCGCTGGTGGTGGGCCACCGCGCCCGAGGGGCCTTCACGCAGGAGCACAGCGAGCTGCTAGGCGGGTTGGCGGCGCAGGCGGCGGCGGCCATCGAGCGCACGCGCGCGCTGGAAGAAGCGCGGCACCGCGCCGACGAGCTGGAGGCAATTTTCGCCAGCATGGCGGAGGGCGTGGCTATCTACGATGCGCGCGGCCATCTCATCCGGATGAACGCTGCCGGCGAGCGGATCACTGGGCGGGCGATGATTCCAGGCGAGAGCAATGAGCAGCGGCGCGATCGCTTCGTGATGCGGCGGCCGGGCGGGCTGCCCTTGCGGGCAGAGGAGATGCCCTCCGCGCGCGCGGTGCGGGGCGAGACGTTTCACGCCGTAGAGTACCTGGTGGACGGAGAAAACGGCCGCGATACGATCATAAGCGCCAGCGGCAGTCCGCTGCGTGGGCTGGACGACAGCACTCGCGGCGCGGTGGTGGTCTTTCGCAATGTGACGCAGCTCCGGCAGCTCGAGCGCCGCACGCAGGAGGCGCTGGACGCACTGCTACGCGTCGCCGCGACACTGGTCGCGCCCGTCTCATCAGTCGCGCCTGACGAGCGGGCCGGCATCGCCCTGGCACGGGAGGAGGACCCAGAGCAAACGGGACTGCGCGTGATGCTGGGCCACTTGTGTCAGCTCGCGATTGGTGTGCTGGGATGCGACTGCGTAGAGATCGATCTCATCGATCCGGAGACACATGTCAGGACACCGAGCGCAGTGGCGGGTCTGACCGAGGAGGAGGAGGTCGAGTGGCAACGAGCGAGCGGGGCGGGTCGGCGACTGGAGGAGGCCATGCCGCCAGCTCTTACCAGCCGATTCGTGAACGGCGAGCCGGTGGTGGTGGACACGGGACAGCCGCCGTACACCAAGCGGCCCAGCGCCTTTGGCGAGCGCGTCTTGCTGGCACTGCCGATGAGCATCGAGGGGCGGTTGGTGGGCGCGATGGTGCTGAGTCATGGTCCAGCGCGTCGCGGTGAGCCACGGTACAGGTACGCTCCGGAGGAAGTGGCGCTGGCACAGGGTGTGGCGCGCCTGGCGGCGCTGGCCGTCGAGCGGCAGCGGCTGATGCGGGTGGCGGCGGAGGTGGAGGCGCTGCGCACGGCGAATGCGCTCAAAGAGGAGTTTCTGTCCATCGCCAGCCACGAGCTCAAGACGCCGCTGACAGTGCTGCAAGCGCGGACGCAGGCCACGCAGCGCAGGCTGGTGCGGATGGGGCAGACGGAGGCGGCGAAGCAATTCGCGCCGGTGCAGGAGTCGCTGAACCGCATGCTGGCGCTGATCCAGGAGCTGCTCGACGCGTCGCGCATCGAGGCCGGCCGGCTCGAGCTGCACCAGGAGCCATGCGATGTGGGCGCGCTGCTGACGCAGGTGGTGAACGAAGCGCGGGAGGCCAGCGACCGGACGATCGTGGTGGAGGGGGCGGACGCGCCCAACCTGCGGACGCTGGGCGACGGGGAGCGGCTGATGCAGGTGCTGGCGAATCTCGTCGACAACGGGCTGAAGTACAGTCCGCCGGATACGCCCGTCGTGGTGCGCGTGTGGCGCCAGCCGGCGCCAGTGCGTACAGCCGGCGATGACGGCGCGGAGGAAAGCGGTGAGGCGGCCGGCGAGCTGTTGGTGTCGGTCAGCGATCAGGGGATTGGCATCCCGCCGGACGAAGTCGGGCAGGTCTTCGCGCGCTTCTATCGCGCGCGCACGTCGTCGCCGCGCCAGTATGGGGGACTGGGTCTCGGGCTGCACATCGCGGCGACCATCGTGGAGCGGCACGGCGGCCGCATCTGGGCTGAGTCGGCTGGCCCCGACCGCGGCAGCACGTTCACGCTCACATTGCCGGCCCTGGACGAATAGTGTGCGGATGTGCGGACTCGTCAGGCACCGGCAGGGAGAGTCTGGCTGATGCGCAGCTCCGCTTCGGCAGGGGCGAGGCCGCGCTTCCGCTCCAGGTAGCGTACGATCCGTAGGCGTGAGATGCAGAGGCGATGCCACTGGGGTGCGAGCCGACTCGTGGGAGAAGGTCAATGCTCGGTGGCGCTGGCGGTGAGAATGGCGATGGCGTGAGGCAGGGCAGGCAGGATGACGCCGAGGGTTTCACGCACGCCTTTAGGACTGCCAGGCAGGTTGACGATGAGGGTAGCACCGCGGCAGCCGGCAACAGACCGGGAGAGCATCGCATAGGGCGTGAAGCGCAGACTTTCGGCGCGCATGGCCTCCGCCAGACCGGGCACGAGACGATCCACGACGGCGAGGGTGGCCTCGGGCGTGGTGTCGGTGGGGCTGAGGCCGGTGCCGCCGGTGGTGAGGATGAGATTGAGGCACAGGTCGTCGGCCCAGTGGCGCAGCGTGGCCTCGATGGAGGCACGCTCGTCGGGCACGATGGCGTAGCGGGCGACGGTGGCGTCCAGCGGGGGCGCGGTGACGATCTCGCGGATCGCGGCGCCGGAGGTGTCCTCGCGCTGGCCGGCGGCGCCGCGGGTGCTGATGGTCAGGATGCCGACGGTGGTCATAGCTGTCCCCCTCCGCACATGGCTGAAGCGTCGCTCGTACCGGTCATTCCGCATCTGGCTGAGCCATTGCCCCGTCGTCCACTGGGCGTCCGGTGGG
>CAYQFU010000100.1:0-8084 GCA_964416775.1 uncultured Ktedonobacterales bacterium | reverse complement strand
GCATATCCGAGCGGGCGCATATCCATGCGCCCCCACGAAGTCACCTGGCACGGTCATGCAGATGAGTCAGCGGATGTACACTGCGCTCATATATAACACACGGCAGGCAAGACAGCCACGTGACCTCTGCCTGCTAGTTTGACAGGCGGCCTAGCAGCATGGTATGGTATTGTCGTCCGATACAATGGACAGGACTCGTATAGACCCGGGGATATGGCCCGGGCGTTTCTACCAGGCGACCGTAAATCGCCCGACTACGAGGGAAGTGCATCTAGGGTTCCGCGCCGAGCATAGGCACCGCGTAGGCAGTGGTGGTGGCAGGCGGTCTGGACCGAGCGATGCAGGCGCGTGTGATGCGTGGACGGCTACGTCCGCGAGCGTGCGCGCTACACCATGGGGACTAAAAGCCCGGATGGTAGGTTCGCTCGCAAGCGGGAACCTGCCAGCCGGGCATCATAGTATCTGCCCGGTCGCATGGAGGCAGGCGCGTTGGGCGTGATGGGAGGCGGCGGGCGAGGCGCGGTCACGGTCTGGTAGTCTCATCCATGCCTCATATGAGGGAGGAGTCTATGGCCGACGTCGCGATTCCCACGCAACAAAAGGGAACCGGCTTCGAAACGACTGGCATCGAGCGTGTTCCTGAAACGGAGCGTGCGCACACGCAGCTGCGCGACACCATGTGGCTGTGGTGGTCCGCGAACGCCGTCGTCGCAACCGTCGTGCTGGGAACAATCAATGTATTCTTTGGCCTCGGGTTCTGGGGCTCCGTTCTCGTCATCCTCGTATTCAATGTGCTCGGCGTGCTGCCGGTGGCGTTCCTGAGCACGCTGGGGCCCAAGACCGGTCTGGCGCAAATGCCACTCTCGCGGTTCTCGTTCGGCTTCCAGGGGGCGAAGCTGCCAGCCATCTTCAACGCGCTGGCCTGCATCGGTTGGAGCGCGGTGAACGCCATCATCGGCGCCAGCCTGATCGTCGCGTGGAGCGCCAACACGATCCCCCTCTGGGTGGCGCTGGTCTTCCTGGCGGCCATCACCACGGCCGTCAGCGTGTATGGCTACTTTATCGTGCACCGGTATGAGCGCTATGCCTGGATCCCGATGCTGATCCTGTTCGGCTACCTCTTCTTCGCGTCGGCGTCCCACTTCAACCTGAACAACGTGCCGACAACTGGGCTCTCCAGTGGACTGGCGCTCTTCGTCGGCATCGCCACGTTCGGCGGCGCGGTATTCGGGTATGCGGTTGGTTGGTCATCGTACGCCGCCGACTATACGCGCCGGCAGCCGGTCAACACTCCCGCCCGCACCGTCTTCTGGTACGCCTTCATCGGCGTGACCGTGCCGTGCATCTTGCTGGAGATCCTCGGCGTCCTGCTTACCTCAGTGGCGGGCGGCGCGAATCTCGTCGGTGGACCTCCGGGGCCTCTGTTCGCGCATGATATGGGCGGCTCTGCTATCGCGAGCGTCGTGCTCCTGCTGCTCGCGTTCAGCACGATCGCCAACAACGTGCCCAATGACTATAGCTTCGCGCTCTCCACGCAGGTCGTTGGTCTGCGCGTCAAGCGCTGGATCCTCACGATCATAGGAGCAATCGTCTACGTGATCGTGGCGTTGCTCCTGCAAGAACACTTCGGCATCAACCTGGAGAACTTCCTGCTGATCATCGCGTACTGGCTGGGCGGCTGGAACGCGATCGTGCTGATCGAGCATTGGCTGCGCAAGGGCCAGTACCCCGCCCAGGACTATGAGAACGCGGCCAAGCTGCCCGTTGGCATCGCGGCTGTCGCATCGATGGTGATCGGGTTGGCGGTCACGGCGCTAGGTGTGAGCCAGCAGCTCTTCACGGGCCCCCTGGCGCACGCGCTAGGGAACAAGGATGTGGGGTATGCCGATGTCGGCTTCCCGCTCGCGATCATCGTGACGGGTGCCCTCTACTACTTCCTGCGACGGTGGGAGCTAGCGCGGTACAAGCGCTAATCTGTCGCGACGCAGCGTTTCGCACGAGGCGGTGGGAGTGGCCGGTGTGGCGCTCTCACCGCCTCGTTGCGCATACGCAATGTGGTTGGAGCGTCGCGTTGTAGGGGCATCCGCCAGGCGTCCACCGGACGGCGTCCGGCGGGCGTCCACCGTTCACCGCCCGGCGGGCGTCCACCGGACGCCCCTACGATGCGGGAAGTGAATATTGATACCGAATCTGGATGAACCGGTGCGTCCGCGGCGGCCGGGCGCATAGCCATGCGCCCCGACGAAGGCGGAAGCGATCACCAGTATCCACTATGAGCATCAGCCGGGCCGGACGCATTCGCGAAATACACGATTGATCATGAGCGCTCTCCGTTCTGGGCTTCGCCGCGGGTTTGCTCTTGTGGCACGAACGTGATCGTTTCGTCCGCGGCGCCTTCACGATGGACGGTGCTGCGGCTCGGCGTGGTGCTGGCCACCACCCGGCCGTCTTTGATGACGTGCAGACGGGCGGGGATGAGGCGCAGCGCGTCGTGGGGGCTGGCGGCGTCGAGGATGATGAGGTTGGCGGGCTTGCCCTCCTCGATGCCGTAGCGATCGGCGACGTTGAGGGTGCGGGCAGCGCTGGTGGTGATGAGGTCGTACATGGTGGCGATCTCGTCGTGTCCGCTCATCTGGGCGATGTGCAGGGCAAGGTTGGCGGCGGCCAGCATGTCGCCGCGGCCCAGCGGATACCAGGGGTCCATGATGGAGTCGTGGCCCAGGGATACGTTGACGCCGGCCTCGACCAGCTCTTTGAGCCGGGCCATGCCGCGGCGCTTGGGGTACGTGTCGAAGCGGCCCTGGAGGATGATGTTGTCGTAGGGATTGCAGATGACGTTCAGGCGGCCGCGGGCGAGCAGCCGAATGAGCTTGAAGGCGTAGGCGTTGTCCCAGGAGTGCATGGCCGTGCAGTGGCTGACGGTGACGCGGCCTTGCCAGCCGCGCTCCAGGGTGTCCGCAGCCATGACCTCGGCGAAGCGGGATTGAGGGTCGTCAGTCTCGTCGCAGTGGCAATCGATGTCGCGGTTGTAGCGCTGGGCCAGCTCGAAGGCGATGTGGACGTCCTCGACGCCCATCTCGCGCGTCCACTCGTAGTGGGGGATGCCGCCCACGACATCCACACCCAGCCGCAGCGCTTCGTCCATCAGCGCTTTGCCGTTGGGGAAGGAGAGGATGCCGTCCTGCGGGAAGGCCACCAGCTGGAGCTCGCAGATGTCGCGGACCTCTTGGCGTAGCTCGAGCAGGGCCCGCACGGCGGTCAGGTTGGGGTCGCAGACGTCCACATGGGAGCGAATGAAGAGGGTGCCCTGGGCGACCTCCCACTGGATGGCCTGCAGCGCGCGGCGCTTGACGTCCTCGTGGGTGAGGCTGGGCTTGCGCTCGCTCCAGATCTGGATGCCCTCGATGAGCGTGCCGGTCTGGTTGTAGCGCGGCTGGCCGACGGTGAGGACGGCGTCCAGGTGGACGTGGCTGTCGATGAGCGGGGGAGATACCAGCCGGCCGGCGGCGTCGATCTCGCGGGCGGCGCTGGCGCGGATGTGGGGCGCGATGCGGGCGAAGACGCCGCGCTCGACGCCGATATCGGTCAGGCGGTCGGCACGAGGCAGCCGGGCGTTACGGATGATGAGATCCAGCGGCATACGGTTCCCTTCTCTCATTATGGATGACTGGCGCTGCCAAAGGTGTACCACAAGGGGCGGGAAGGTGAAGGGCGAGCGGAAAGGGCTGGCGGGAATGAAGGTGTGGCGACATAGCGCCACCAGCAGAGAAGGTATGGGGCACAGGTCAGGTCGCCAGCCTGTTGATTGCTCGAGTGCTATGGGTACAAGCACGACGGCACAGGAGATGACGCCAGGGCGCATGATCGGACATACAGACGCATACGAGCAGACGTATGGTAGAATTCGTCAACTGATTGATCGAAAGAGGAATGGGAAAGGAACTGGTCCCTCGAATGCGCGTACCATCGACGTCGAGCAAGACTGACCGGCCGGCACATACGGCCCATGGCGAGGGTCAGCGACAGGCGCTCGTGCAGGCGGCGTACGACCTGATAGCCCAGGGGGGATTCGAACACCTGCGCACCCGCAACGTCGCCGCGCGCGCCGGCGTCAACATCGCCACCCTGCACTACTACTTCGCGACCAAGGAAGACCTGATCCGCGGCGTCGTGGATCGCGTGCAAAAGGAGCTCGCGAACGTACCGGACTCTCCTGTCACTGCTCGAACGCCTCTGGAAGAGCTGCGCCGCGAGTTCGCCGACGTCGAGCAGCAGATGCGCGAGACGCCGGAGACCCACGTGGTCCTCTTCGAGCTCAGCCTGCGCGCTCAGCGCGATCCCGCCATCCATCAGATGCTGGACGAGATGGATACCGGCTTCCAGAGCCGCGTGGAAGCCTACCTCGCGGACGGTGTACGGCGCGGCATGTTCCGTGAGGACCTCGACGTGCCGACGGCGGCGGCGATGCTGGTCGCAACCGTTATGGGCTGCATCATCCAACTCACGATCATGCGGCGTGATTTTCCACTCGAGCGTGTCGCCGCGGAGTTCGAGCGCTGGGTGATTGGTGGGCCCAAGGGGTCGGAAACGGCTTGAGCTTCGCCGAAGATTGGGTCTTGCGGTCCGGCGAGGGATGCCGCGGAGGGATGCCTCGTCTGGCTCGGGCTGGCATTCACAACCGCTCGCTAATACTCGCTAATAGACGAACGGGATCAGACGCTTGGTCTGTGCCATGTAGGTGGAATACGGCTCGCCGAGCGTCGCTCGCAGCATAGCCTCTTCCTGTCGCATACGATAGCTATAGGCGATGACCATCACGAGCGCGATGCAGCAGATGACGAAGGCGTTGCGTGTCGCGATGGCGGCGCCGATCCAGAGCAAGAGGTCGCCCAGGTAGCCGGGATGGCGCACGAACCGGTACGGCCCCTCGCGCACGATGCGCTGGTTCTCGGTGACAAGCAGAGTCCGCGTGAAGTACGCGCCGAGCGTGCGCGTTGCCCAGAGGCGAATGGTGAATCCAACCAGCATCACCATGATGCCGGCCCAGCCAAGCCATACGCCAATTGGGAGACGCGCGAACGAGACGGCGTCGAGCAGCAGAGCGAGTAGCAGCAGCGCGATGCTGACGGCGAACGCGATACCGATCACGGCTGTGCTGCCGTGATCTGACGCACTGGCACTGAGGCTGCGGGCCGAGTGGCTCTGGCGGGTGAACGGCTCAATGATGATGAAGCAGCCAAGGATCACATATGCGGCGAGCATGGGTGCGATGCCGGAAGCCAAGAAGGACATGATCACCTCCGTATCCATGGGTTGCTCGGCACCGGCTATGTCCACGACCTCGCTGACGACGACCCCTGGCGCATTATGCCTCACCTCCGACCCCAGTTTCATCACTTTCGGTGCCGCCTCCGACGGCATGCACTACGGAACCCAATTGCACATTATCTATCAACTGATTGACAAATTGTGCCCTGTGCGTTACATTCTATTTATCAATCAGTTGATTGGTTAACCCCCAACAGGAGGTATACCCATGGCTCAGGCTCCAGACACCTCGAACGTCCAGCGATCTGCCATTTCGCACAGCAGTGGTGGCACGCAAGGCCCACGCCGCTGGTGGGCGCTGGCCGCCACTAGCTTTGGCCTCTTCATGGCCCTGCTCGACGTGACGATCGTCAATGTCGCACTGCCGACCATCGGCACCGATCTCAACGCCTCGTTCGCGGATCTCCAATGGGTCGTCAACGCCTACGCGCTGACCCTCGCCGTGCTGCTCGTCACGGCCGGCCGGCTGGGCGACGTCTTCGGCCGCAAGCGGCTCTTCATGGTCGGCCTGGGCGTCTTCTCCCTGGGCTCGTTGCTCGCCGCCCTTGCGGGCTCCGTCACCATTGACGGGCTGTCGCACATCCAGGTGCTGCTCGGCGCGCGCGCGGTCCAGGGCATTGGCGGGGCCATCATGCTCCCGCTGGCACTCGCCATCATCGCGGCCACGTTCCAGGGGCGCGAGCGTGGTGTGGCCATCGGCATCTATGGTGGCGTCACTGGGCTGGCGACCGCCATCGGACCGGTGATCGGCGGGGTGCTGGTCGAGAAGGTGAGCTGGCAGTCCATCTTCTACCTGAATGTGCCCATCGGCCTCATCGGCATCGCGCTCTGCGCCTGGGCCGTCACGGAATCGTACGATGCGCATGCCCCGCGGACGGTGGACGTGTTTGGGCTGGTCACGCTCTCGGTGAGCCTCTTCTGCCTCGTGCTGGCGCTGATCCAGGGCAACGACGCCGACAAAGGCTGGACGTCCCCCTACATCCTGACGCTCTTCGCCGTCTCAGTTGTGGCGCTGGTCGTCTTCGTGCTCGGCGAGTTGCGCTTGAAGCACCCGATGGTGGACCCGCGCCTCTTCGCCAACGCCAGCTTCAGTGGCGCGGCCATCGTCGCCTTCACGTTGAGCGGGGGCCTGTTCTCGCTGTTCTTCTTCCTGACGCTGTATCTGCAGAACTTCCTTGGGTTCTCCGCGCTCGACGCCGGCATTCGCTTCTTGCCGATGAGCGGGCTGATTCTGGTCGCCTCACCCCTGGCGGGCGCCTTCTCCGACCGGCTCGGGCCGAAGATCATCCTCGGCGCCGGCATGGCGGTCACGGTCGTGGCTGTGCTGCTAATGACGCGAATCTCGCCGGCTGACACGCAGAGCAACTGGCTGGCGCTGCTGCCGGCGTTCATCCTGGCGGGGATTGGCAGCGGACTGGTCAGCCCGCAGATCTCCAATGTGGCGGTGAGCACCGTGAGCCGCGACCGCGCCGGCATGGCTTCGGGGGTGAGCGGCGTCTGCCGCCAGGTCGGCACGGCATTCGGCATCGCCTTGCTGGGGGCCATTCTCACCAACCGCTACAATGCCGAGCTCCACGACCGGATCGGGCGGATCACGATTGCGCACGTCCCAGCCAGCCAGCAACGAGCGATCTTGAACGGGATCATCACCAACTTGCAGCGGGCGGGCACCTTCGTCGGCAGCACCGGCTTGAAACACCTCCCGCCGCAGCTCGCCGCCTATGCGCGGCTGCCCCACTTTCCACAAGTCAAGACGGCCGTAGGCGCCGCGTTCATCTCTGGCGAGGTGACCGCGTTCTACTTCGCGGCCGGGCTTCTGCTGGTGGGGCTGGTGGCGGCGCTGGCGCTCGTGAAGCGATCGGACATGCGACAGACAGACGCGCCAACAGAAGGCGGGATTGGGGCATAGCGCGCCTGTGATATCAAATCCGGTTGAACGGTTGCGTGCGCGCCGGGCGGGCGTCCACCGGACGCCCCTACGCAAGCGGGAGCGATCACCAGAATCCGGTATGAGACGCACGCGGGAGACGAGCGCTCCGTGATGCGGCCGCGACGTTATATCGAGTCCGCATGCATGGGTGCCGGTGCGCCGGGCGGGCGCATACCCATGGCGGGCGGGCGCATACCCATGGCGGGCGGGCGCATACCCATGCGCCCCTACGATGTGGGGGAAAGGATCACCCGAAGCCGGTATCACAGGAATGGCGAGGCCCGCCACCGTCTGGTGGCGGGCCTCAGCGGCCGCATGAAGAGCATGAAAATGCGGAAGGCAATCAGTCCAGATAATCCTTGAGCTTGCGGCTGCGGCTGGGGTGGCGGAGCTTGCGCAGGGCCTTGGCTTCGATCTGGCGGATGCGCTCGCGGGTGACCTTGAATTCTTTGCCGACTTCTTCGAGCGTGCGGCTGCGGCCATCGTCCAGCCCGAAGCGGAGCTGGAGCACTTTGCGCTCGCGATCGGTGAGCCCGCCGAGCACGTCCTCGACCTGCTCTTTGAGCAGCTGATGGCTGGCGGCTTCGGCCGGGGCGAGGGCGGCGGCGTCCTCGATGAAATCGCCGAGGTGGCTGTCGTCTTCTTCGCCGATGGGCATCTCCAGGCTGACGGGCTCCTGGCTGACCTTGATGATCTCGCGGACGCGGTCGGCACTGATCTGCATCTCAGCGCCGATCTCTTCGGCGGTCGGCTCGCGGCCCAGCTCCTGGAGCAGGCGGCGGCTGGTGCGAATCAGGCGGTTGATGGTCTCCACCATGTGGACGGG
>CAYQFU010000099.1:5305-19476 GCA_964416775.1 uncultured Ktedonobacterales bacterium | reverse complement strand
GCTCGTCGATCCGCTCGTCGATCCGCTCGTCACGGGCGTCACGGATCCCCGCACCAGGCCGATCCGCGGGCGTGCCCGCACGAGGCGACGCGG
Organism: uncultured Ktedonobacterales bacterium; assembly: GCA_964416775.1. Taxonomy (GTDB): domain Bacteria; phylum Chloroflexota; class Ktedonobacteria; order Ktedonobacterales; family JADMIN01; genus CAYQFU01. The sequence continues at coordinate 19,383 of CAYQFU010000099.1, read as the reverse complement.
CGTATGCTGGCGCGGCCGACCACGCAGCATCCTGTCCCGCACGAGCTACGCGAGGTGCGTCCCAGACGGTGGCAGCGTCATCGTCCAGCCCGTCGTCCTCGGGACGAGCTGGCTCGGTGGCCCAGGCCGCCGGTCGCGGCAGTGGGCGCAACCCATCCACATCGCCCGGCTGTCCAGCATTGGTGGCACTCTCCGGGAGCGCGGCAGGCGGCGGCAACACCTCTCGCCGCCGATCCTCCACCTCGGGGTAGCGCTCACGCCCGCCATACGGTGCCCCCACCCGCGGCGCATGGTGCGAGACACGGGGCTCAAAGCCCGTCGCCACCAGCGTCACTTTGATCCGTCCTTCAAAGGCGGAGTCCTCCACGGTGCCGAAGAGGATATTGGCGTCGGCATGGATCTTCTGGTGGAGGCTTTCCACGATGGAGCCGACCTCCTGAATCATCAGGTCCGAGCCACCCGTGATATTGACCAGCAACGAGCGCGCGCCCGTAATATCGACGTCGAGGATGGGATTCGCCAGGGCGGCGCGCAGAGCCTCGGCCGCTCGCTGCTCGCCGGAAGCCTGGCCAACGCTCATCAGCGCTGAGCCGGCGTCCGCCATCACCGTGCGCACGTCGGCAAAGTCGAGGTTGATGTGACCGGGCACGGCGATCAGGTCGCTGATCGCCTGCACGCCCTGACGCAGCACGTCGTCGGCCAGCGCATACGCCTCGCTCATGCGCATAGACTGGTTGGCGAGCCGCAGCAGGCGCTCGTTGGGCACGACGATCAGCGTGTCCACCTGCTCGCGCAGCGCGGCCAGTCCTCGCTCGGCGGCCTTGCGTCGTGGCACGCCCTCAAAGGCGAACGGCGTCGAGACGATCGCCACCGTCAGCGCGCCAAGCTCACGCGCCGTCACGGCAACCGCGGGGCTGGCGCCAGTGCCCGTCCCGCCGCCCATGCCGGACGTGATGAAGACCATATCGGAGCCGCCGAGCGCCGCCCGAATGGCGTCGCGGCTTTCTTCGGCGGCGCGCAGCCCGATCTCAGGGTTACCGCCCGCACCCAGCCCTCGCGTCAGCTTCTCTCCGATACGCAGACTGTGCGGCGCGCCGACCTGGGCCAGCGCCTGAGCATCCGTGTTGATCGCCAGAAACTCCACGCCACGCAGCTGCGCGCGCACCATGCCGCGCACGGCGTTGCCGCCCGCTCCGCCCACGCCGGCGACGCGTACCCGCGCCACGCCCATTCCCGACGCCATGGCGTCATGATCCACCATCATGCTGCACTCACTTTCTTCTGCGTCTGCGCCGAGCGAGACCGCGATTACGGCAAAAATGCCTGAAACCAGTGACGCACCGTGTGGGCGAACTGGCCAACGCCGGTGAGCCGGTCACGGCCGCCCGCATCACGCTGCCCACGCCCTTGGTGCGCGCCCCACAGCAGCAGGCCGGCGGCCACGGCGAACGGCGGACCGCCCAGACCGTCCGCTACACCGCGCAGTCCGCGCGGTGCACCCACCCGCGCCGGCAAGCCAAGCATGCGCTCCACCAGCTCCGTCAGCCCTGGCAGCTGTGCCGTGCCGCCCGTCAGCACTACCCCCAGCGGGCGGACGCCGTCGTGCTGTGCCTGCTGGAGTGGACCGCGCAGCCGGGCCACGAGCTCGCGCGCCTGTGTCTGGATCACGCGTGCCAGCTCGCTCCGCGGCAGCACCAGATCACCTTCCCCCAGCTCGATCAGGTCATCCTCGGCGACTTCGCGCGGGTCGCAATGGCCATGTTCGAGCTTGAGCTGCTCGGCCACGTCCAGGGGCAGTCGCAACCCTCGCGCGATGCCGTACGTGATCGCGGTGCCGCCTCCGGGCATCTCCCCGGTCAGCCAGGGGAAGCCGTGCGCAAAGAGGGCGATCCCCGTCGTGCCGCTGCCCACGTCCACCACCATCGTGCCCATCTCGCGCTCGGCCGTCGTCAGCACCGCTCCGGCAGCGGCGAGTGGCGCGCTCACCAGATCGTCCAGCTCCACCTGGGCCGCCTGCACGCACTTGACGAGGTTTTGAATCGTCGTCGACCAGCCGGTGACGATATGTGTCTCGACCTCCAGCTTGAATCCCGCCATCCCAATGGGGTTGGGCACCCCATCCTGTTCGTCCACCACATAGCCACGCGGCAGCTGGTGCACGATCTCGCGGTTGTCGCCAAGCTGCATACTGGAACGCGCGGCCTCCACGGCTCGGGCGATGTCCTGATACGCGATCTCACGGCCGCCCGGGGAAATGGCCACCACTCCACGGGTGTTGCTGGCGGCGAGGTGCCGGCCCGCCAGGGCGACGTACGCGGAAACGATCTTCTGGCCGCAGAGATGCTCGGCCCGATCCAGCGCCGCCGCGATGGCCGCCGACACGTCTTCGATATTGACGACCACGCCGTGACGCATCCCCCGAGAGGGAACCTGCGCGCCCGCCACAAGGCTCAGGTCACCCTCCGGGTCCACCGCGGCCACCAGCACACCGACTTTGGACGTGCCCACATCAATGCCCACGATGATCTGTTCAGCCATCTCTATCGCTCGCTTCTCGCATCGTGTGCTCTCGTCCTCTCTCGCTCAGCCGCTGGCCAACCGGTACGCTGGGTGCAAGCCCCAGCGCAGGTCTATCCACGCCGCGCGCTGCCTCCGGCTCGCCAGCAGCTCCAGAATAGTGTGGAGCGTGGCGAGCTGTCCGGGCGGGCCATCTGGAGCGTCGCCCGGCGGGCGTGTCGGATCGCCAAACGCCACCAGCAGTCCCCGGCCGTCATCCGCCACCAGGCCCTCGGCCGGGTCATACCGCAGCGTGACGCTCGCGCCCAGCATTCCTGGCAATGCGCTACGCAACTGCGCTGCCAGTTCGACGAGGGCCACCGGCAAACGGGCGCCGGGCCGCGCCGGGCCACCGGAGAGCGCCGCTCCGCTCGGGTCGTCGACCACCGGCAGACGGGTCAGGTCCGCCGGCTCCGCGGGCGCGATCAATACGCCGTCAGCGCCGACGAGGAAGGCGTCGCCTGCCGCGCGCCAGATGAGCAGCGGCAGGCGCGGCGTGACCCGGACCAGCAGCGTATCGGGAGGCGCCACCGACACATCGGCGCGGGCAACGGTGGGCAAACGCTCGATGCGGACAACGTCTGTACTCGTGTCGCATGTGAGCACAAAGCATCCCGTCAATGGCAGCGTCTGAATCGTGGTCAGCAGCGCCGGATCGCTGGTGCCGCTGATGCGCACGTGTCTGACCCGCAGGGTCGGGGTGGTCGCGATCCACACCGCGAGGGCTATCGCCGCCAGCATCACGAGCCCGACCAGCGCCAGGCGCAACCGGCGCATCCATGCTCGCCAGGAGACTCGCGAGCGCGGTCTCGCTCGCTCACGGCCCGGCCGCCTTTGCGTCCGCGAGGCGTGGGCGAAGACATGTCCTCCATGCCTGCGGCGCTCGTCGTGCCAGCCACTGCCCCCCAGCCTGGAGGCCGCCGCGTGCGGCGGCGCGCTGCGCGCGGCGGCATGCGAGCGGGCTCTGGCGCCCCGTGGTGTGTTGGCGCGACGCCTATCGCCGCCGCGCTGAGGTTCGTGCATCGTGCGTCTCCGTTGCTCGTCCGTCGGGCCAGACAAAGCATGCACGATGCCGAACTGGCGGCTGATCGTGCCCGAGCCTCGACCAATCGCCGCGGAGAGAGACGGAGAGGGCACCCGGCCGGGTGCCCTCTCTGCTATAAGCGCCCAGGTTGGGCAGCTACGGATTGTCCGTGCCCTGCGCGGCGCTCGACGTGTCGACGACGCCACGCTCAGTTGCCGCCTCGATGGTATCTCCCTGCCCTTCGGGTCCGTAGACGCCGTAGTCTACGGTGGAGGCGCTGGCTTCGTCAGCGGCGACCCCGCGCTCAGTCGCCCCCTGAATGGTATCTCCCTGGCCTTCGGGACCGTAGACCCCATAGTCGGCGGTAGGCGGCATGGGCTCGGCTCGGCCCGCCGGGCTGGCGCCAGGGCGTCGCGCCCAGTCCTGGGTGCGCGCCTCTTCGCTGGTGATCGTCAAGTCTACGCGATCTTTGCTCGCGCGTGCGACATGCATGTAGGGGATGAAGTAATCGTGGACGAAGAAGATGCCCTTCTGCACCAGGAAGGAGTCATCGTACACTTCCTGCACCGTGCCCACACGCTGGCCGTCATGACCATACACCTCAGTGCCTGGCATGACGTCCGCTGGTCCGACGGACCCGGCTGGATTGGGGGTGGCTGCCTGTCCGCCCGCACCCGGGGACGGAGTATCGGCCTGTGAGGCCATGCCAAACTGAGAGGCCCGCTCGGAGTCTCCGGCAAGTGGACTTTGGAACTGTGGATCGGTCTGTCGCGGATCGGTATTCATATGCTGTGCCCTCCTGGGGTGTGGCGTGTGTGGGGCGCGAGGCGGCGAGGCCGCCGCCCCCATGTCTCCGCGAACGCCGCTGGCGTGGGAGATGACCAATCGCCCTATCTTGTGCCAGGTACTCGTCAGAATGAGACATCGCACGCTCCATACCAGCATCGGCCAAGCCTGTCGTGGACGGCAATACGGCATGCGGGCGTAATTGTGCGCGTTAGCTTGTCCCCAGCCGCGGCATGTGGTACACTTGCGTACGGATCGTGTCCGTCGAGCCCCCATAGCTCAGCGGATAGAGCACCGGCCTCCGGAGCCGGGTGCGGGCGTTCGAGTCGCCCTGGGGGCACCAGCTTCTCAATTCCTATCGGTAGTACGCAGCGGGCTCCCCAGACGGGGAGCCCGCTCGTGCTCTCTTCACACCATGCCGCGCCGCGTTTTGTCGTGGCGCCCGTGCCATAGGCGCGCCAGCCCATAGATGCCGAAGAGGGCGGCCACGAAGGCCGGCGGAACAAACCAGACCAGCGGCGGACCGGGTACCAGATTGTCCCACGCGGCAATCAGCGGGTGCACGGCTTTATCGTTGAGCACCATGGAGCCTGCCGTCCACGCCAGGATGACACCGGCGAGATAGAGCAGCCCCGGAAAGCGTGCGATGATGGCCGCGACAAATGCGCTGGCCACCATGAGCAGCACCATACTGAGGAAGATGCCGAAGCCCAGCAGAAGATAGTTGCCATTGGCTAGCGCGGCCACTGCCAGCACATTGTCCAGCGACATGGTTAGGTCGGCGACCAGAATCGTGAGGCTGGCGCGCAGAAGATGCTCCTGGCCGGTGAGCTGGCGGCGTCGGAATCCCCGCTGTCTGTCCGGCTCGTCGTATTCGCCTTCGGGGGGTCGCACGCTGATGACCTGCACGGCGATGATAAATACGACCGCGCCGCCGATCGCTTGCAGGTACGGGATCTGCAACACGATGACCGCCACCTCGGCCAGCAAGATGCGCAGCACGATGGCCATGACGCCGCCAAAGGTGATCGCCAGGCGCCGCTCGCGCCGTGCCAATCTGGAGGCAACGGCACCTATGACCAGGGCGTTGTCCCCGCTGAGGGTCAAGTCCACCACGACGATGGCGACGACGATTCCCACCCACTGCAGGATCATGATGGCCCCCCAGCTCGACAGTTTCACTATGTGGTGCCATTTTAGCGCAACGAGGGAATAGGCACCATTCCCCAAGGACGATCAGCCAAACGCGCCCCCTGATGCCAACGCCCCTCGTCCCGCCGTAATGTCGAGTTAAGGAATCTGGTATAGACTACTACGGTGATCCTGCCCATGAGTTAGCGTCCATTTTCGCCAGGTCGTTCGTTATCAACACTGGAAGGGCACCGGCACAGCGCCGCTGTCCACCTGCCACAGGGATGGGCAGGTGCTCCGCCTATCGCGGACTCCAGGAAAGAAGTGAAGCGCAGCAGTCGTGGATGCGCGCCGCGAGCGCGTGGCCATTGCGTTGCGGCGGTGGTAGGGGGGATGCCGGGGTGATGGGGGTAGATGGCGGCGTGAAGCGATATCCCACATGGGCTGCGCCCACAATGGCGACTCGTTCGGACCATGAGCACCGCGCGCGCATGCTGCGCAAGCTCGTCCTGATGGTCGGCGTCGCGGCGCTCCTGCTGCTGGCGGCCTGTGGGCGCTCAGGCGAGGCGGCGATCGACCAGATGCTGCCAGCAGCGGGAGCTTCGGGGACGGACGCAATGGCGATCGCGCAGGTGCGCCAGGCGCAGAACGCCGCCGTGGCGGCTGCCCGCAAACGCTTGCTGCTTATGCAGGCAGCCAACTGGTATCTCACGCGCATGTCGCTCCAGGATCAGCTTGGCCAGATGCTGGTGAACGAGTCCGATGGCACAGTCTATTCTCCAGACATGGCGATCATGGTGGAGCAGCAGCACGTCGGTGGCCTCATCATCTTCGGCGACAACTATGGCACGTTCACCCAGACGCAGCAGCTCTTCCAGCAGGTGCAGGCCCACGCGCAGATTCCACTGTTCATCGCCACCGATCAGGAAGGCGGAGGCATCACGCGCATCAGCCAGTATTTCGGCTCCTTCCCTTCCCCGCGCGAGCTGGGCGACTCGGGCAATCCGCGCAACGCCTACAACTGGGGGCGACAAACCGCCCTCGATTTGCAGCAGCTTGGCATCAACACCAACTTCGCCCCAGTGGTGGACGTCTCGGTCAATGGGGGTGAGCCCTGGAGCGCGACCCGCACCTTCTCGGACGATCCACATCAGGTGGCCCTCTATGCCGGCGCCTTCATGGCAGGTGAGCAGAGCGTCGGTGAGGTCACGGCGCTCAAGCACTTCCCTGGCCTTGGCAGCGTGATCCTCGACCCACACAAGACCCTGCCAGTGGTATCACGGTCATGGGACGAGCTCTGGAGCACAGAGCTCTATCCCTACCAGGCGCTGATCCCTCAAATGCCCGATATGATCATGTCGACTGACATCCTGATGACCGCGGTAGACCCGGTGTATCCCGCCGAGATCTCTCCGATCTGGATCAATGGTATCCTTCGGCAGAAAATGGGATACGATGGAGTGGTCATCACCGATGCTCTGTGGATGAAAGGCATCAGCGATTATTGGAACCTGGGACAGGCCGCCGTGCTAGCGGTGCTCGCAGGCAGCGACATGATGATCGATTCCTACAGCTCCGCCTCGTGCCAATCCGTGCTGGACGCGCTCAACGGGGCCATTGCGTCTGGTCAGATCACAAAGGCACGCATTGCGCAGTCAGTTCAGCGGATCCTCATGCTCAAGATCAAGTACGGAATGCTGCCCATTCCGCCCGCGGTCCTGGCCGCTCAGCCGCTGGCCAATCCCTAAGCTGCACGAGGATTGCCTCTAGAGATGTGGGTATTTTAGACGGTCGCCTGTGCATAGTTTGTTCATCTCGACGCCGCGAGCCTCAGGTGCTATCATGCGTGCGTCCAGCGTGAGCATACACACAGACCACCGCGTCGCCGGCCGGCGACGACCATCCGGCAATGGCTAGAGAGATAGTGAGCGCATGTCAGCGCCTACGGAAGGCCCCGCCCAGCCAGCCACTTCCGCGCCACAGCTCCTGTTGGCGACGACCAACCCCCACAAGCTCGACGAGTTCCGTGCGCTCCTGGCGGATGCTCCCTACACGCTGATCGACCCACGCGACCTGGGACTCGAGCTGGACGTTCCCGAGACAGGCTCGACGTTCGCCGAGAACGCGGCCATCAAAGCGAGGGCATGGTCACGCGCGTCTGGACACCTGGCACTGGCCGATGATTCTGGGTTGGAGATCGACGCGCTTGGAGGCCAGCCCGGCTTGCATTCCGCCCGCTGGGCGGGTCCCGACGTGACGTACCCGGTACGCAATCGCATCCTGCTGGAGCGGCTCGCAGGCGTCCCCGCTTCCCGGCGCACCGCGCGCTATCGCTGCGCTATCGCCGTTGCCGACGGGAATCGCGTGCTCGTCGCCGTCGAAGGCGTGGTGGAGGGTCGCATCGCCGACGCGGCCCGCGGCAGTGGCGGATTCGGCTACGATCCCATCTTCGAGGTCCCCGAGCTCGGCCGCACCTTTGGCGAGCTGAGCGCCGAAGAGAAGCATCACCTCAGCCATCGTGGCCGCGCGGCCGCGGCCGCTCTGCGGGAATTGCGGCGCCTGCGCGCCGCCTCGCCAAGTTGACTGCCTCCACCGCTATACTACCGGGCCCGGGTGGCCGGGAAAGCCGTACGATGGCCGGTGACGTTGGGAACTTATATGACACGTTCGGCCTCTATGAGCCAACAGGGATGATGAACATCGGTCGCCAGGAAGCGCGGCGACACGATCCAGATTGGAGTGGCTGTGTCCTCTCAGCCGGTGCGCGTGGCCATAGATCTCGAGACCACTGGACTGGTAGCCGAACAGGACAGCATCATCGAAATCGGTGCGGTGAAGTTCGCTGGTGACGATGTGCTCGATACCTTCGAGACCTTCGTGGCCGCCAGTCAGCCACTCCCTTACCGTGTGCGGCGGCTCACGGGCATCCGGCCGTCCGATCTGGTAGGGGCGCCTGCCTTCTCCGACCTCGCGCCGCGCCTGCAGGCGTTTCTCGGAGAGTACCCCCTCGTTGGCCACAGCGTGCAGTTCGACGCGGCCTTTCTGCGCCGCGCCGGTCTGGCTCGCCGCAATCCGCTGCTGGACACGTACGAGCTCGCCTCCGCGCTGCTCCCTGATCTGGCGAGCTACACCCTGGAAGGGGTGGGTGCGGCGCTTGGCGTGCAAAGCCCGATCTATCACCGTGCGCTCGCCGACGCCACCCTTGCGCGCGACGTGTTCCTGGCCCTGGTGCAGCGTCTGCAAGCGCTCGATCCGGCCACGCTGAGGGCGCTCAGCCGGCTGTCGGCTGGCAACGACTGGACTCCAGCGTACCTGGTGCGGACGACGATGCGCGCGGAAGGCATCGCACCGACGCCGGCCAACGTATTGAGCGGCACGTTGGGCGATCAGCTCACGACCAAGCTCGGCCTGGACCCTGCCGTGCTGAGCCTCGCCGTGGCTCGCGAGCGTGCTGCGATCGCCACACTCCCGGCCGTCCCCCCACCTCCGCCCGCACCGGACACTGCCATCGACCTGCTGGCGGCCAGAGGCGACGCCGTGCGCCCAGATGCGGCTGCCGCGCGCACGGCGAACGCGGTGGAGGCCACACGGGCCAGCGTGACGGTGCAATCACCCGCGAGCGATAGCCAGCATGCCAGCCTGCGCGCTATCGCCGCGGTCGTCACCGATCGTGTGGAGCACGGCGGGACCGCGCTCATCGAGGCGGACGGAAACGCGGAGAGCATCCAGGCGTGTCTTGAGCCATTGCTCGCCTGGTGCGCGGCGACGGGAGGACGAGCGCTGGTAGTGGCGGCCGACGCTCCCTCGGCCGCGCGCGTGGCACGCACGCATATTCCGCGCGCGCTGGCCCGCCGCGGCCTCGCGCCCGACGCCACGCCGCTGGCGGAAGTCGGCGAGCCGGCCTCGTACCTCTGCCTGCACCGCTGGTTCGGCGCTGCCACCCTCCCGCGCGATAGCGCCCTGCCACGTGATCTGGCGCGCGGATTGGCGAAGATCGCCGTATGGTCGCATGAGACACGTACGGGAGCGCGCGCGGAAGTGGCGCTTTCCGGCCAGGAGCAGATGGCCTGGGAGCGGGCGCGGGCGGGGCGCGAATTCGCCGACTCCACCGCCGAGTGCGCCTATCTGCGCCGCGGGTATTGCTTTGTGGCACGCGCTCGCGAAGCCGCATCCTCCGCACAGGTGGTGGTGACGACGCATGCGGCCCTGGCGGAGCGCCTGGCCGGGCGCGAGCACCTGCTGCCCGATGCCGACCGTGTACTCGTGCTGGACGCTCAGATCCTGGAGGACGAGCTGCGCCGGGCTACATCCTGGTCGATAGACCTGGCAGAGTTGAAGCGTCTGCTCGCAGATCTGGCGGATTCAGGGCCCAAGGGCGTCCACAGTGGCCTGCTCCATCTGATTGCCCAGCGGCACGCCGACGCGCCTGAGGCAACATGGGCGGGCGTGATCGCCCGCGCGCGGAAGGCCGCCGAGGCGTTCTTCGTAGCGCTCGGCCGGCTGCAAGGCGAAGGGCAGAGGAACACGGCGCATAAGTCCAAGCACGGCGAAAGCCAGGACGAGGCATTACGACTGGATGGCCGCGCTCGGCAGCTGGAGGGCTGGCCAGAGGTGGAGGCGGCCTGGTCGTCATTGCGGCCGCGCCTGGATGCCGTGGCCAGGCTGGCGGGGGAGGCGGCATTGCGCTCTAGCACGCAAGGCCATCAACGCCTCTCGCTGGCGGCGGACGGCGCCGCGACAGACCTCATGGGTGTCCGCCGCACGGTGGAGGAGCTCATCGGCCGGCTCTCGCTGGTGTTCGACCCTGAACGGGCTGGCACCATGTTCTGGCTGCGCCAGCCGCCCTCCATGCCCAACCAGCGCGGCCTGGTGGCGCGCTCCCCGCACAGGATGCAGGAGCCTGCGGCGGCCGAGCCACCTGCGCTCTACGCCGGACGCGTCGAAGTCAGTGACCTGCTGGCGCCGCTGACTGCGGCAGGTCATGGGCTCATGCTGGTCGGCACGGCATTGGCCGCCGGCGGTGATTTCGAGTTCTTCGGCGGCACGCTCGGACTCACTGGCGCTGACGTGCGCACGCTCGCCGTGGCGCCCGATCGCTCCGAGCAGACGCTCCTGCTGCTGCCGGACGATATTGCTGAGCCGAACACCCCCGCGTATCAGCGCCAGTTGGATGAGACGCTGACGACGCTAGGCACCACCCTTGGAGGTCGGCTCGTTGCCATCTTCCCGTCACACGCGGCGCTGCGGGCGGCTTATGCAGGTATCAAGCAAGCGCTTGAGAAGGAAGACGTCCTCGTGCTGGCCCAGGGGTTGGATGGTTCGCTGCGCCAGCTCTGGCAGACCTTTCACGGGCAGCCGCGCGTAGTATTGCTGGGCGCTGGCATGTTTTGGGGTGGCGCGGAACTGGACGGTCCGGCGCCGGCGTGCATCGTGGTGGCGCGGCTGCCGTTCCCTTCGCTTAGCGATCCGCTGCTGGCGGCGCGTGCCGAGATCTGGCACGATCCGCAAAGCCAATTCGTCGTGCCGCATGCCGCGCTGCGCCTGCGCCAGGCCCTGAGTGGATTGGCCTGGAGCCAGAGCCAGCGCAACGCCATAGTGCTCTTCGACCGTCGCGTGCAGTCGCGCAGCTACGGACCCTCCGTGCTGGCTACCCTGCCACGATGCACAGTGCGCCACGAGTCAGCCGCTCATCTGAAGGATCAGGTGTCGAACTGGGTCGACGGCGGCTGAGCCGCGTCATGGCCTCGTCTACCAGGCGCAGCAGGCCATCCGCGTCGACCCGATCATCCGTGCTCACGCGCCTTGCGCTGCAGCTCGTACAGGCGCGTCAGCGCTTCCAGTGGGGTCAGCTCGTCCACTGCCAACGCTTTCAGCTCCTCCACAATGGGGTCTGGCTCTGCCGCGAAGAGGGTCAGCTGAAGGGCCTGCGGCATCACCATGTCGCGCATGGCCCGGCGGCGGGTACGTGCGTCGCCCTTGCGCTCCAGGTCCTCCAGCACCTCCTCGGCCCGGCGCACCACCTGGCGTGGGATGCCCGCGAGCTGCGCGACGTGAATGCCATAGCTCCTGTCGGCGCCGCCCGGCACGATCTTGCGCAGAAAGACGACGTGGCCCTCCTCCTCGGCGACGGCGACGTTGTAGGCCCGTACCCGAGGGAGCGTGCGCGCCAACTCCACCAGCTCGTGATAATGCGTGGCAAAGAGGGTTCGGGCACCGCAGCGCTTGTTGTTGTGCAGATACTCGACGATGGCGCGCGCGATGGCCAGCCCGTCGTACGTGCTGGTGCCGCGGCCGATCTCGTCCAGCACCACCAGGCTGCGTGGTGTGGCATGGTGGAGGATGCTGGCTGTCTCCACCATCTCCACCATGAACGTGCTCTGGCCTGTCGCCAGGTCGTCCTGCGCGCCGATGCGCGTGAAGATGCGGTCCACCAGCCCGATACGCGCCGCTTCGGCCGGCACGAACGAGCCAATCTGCGCCATGAGCACGATCAGCGCGACTTGGCGCAGGTAGGTGGACTTGCCCGCCATGTTGGGCCCGGTGAGCAGCAGGATCTGTGCGTCGTGGGTGGATAGCTCGACGTCATTGGGCACGAAGGCCACATCCCCCTGGCTCAGCTCCACGACCGGATGCCGCCCAGCCACCACGTGGAGCGTATCGCCGTCGTCCAGCTCGGGCCGGCTGTACCCCTGTCGCATAGCCACTTCAGCCAGTGAGAGCACGACATCCACCTCGGCCAGCGCTCGCGCCACCCGCAGTACCTGCTCGGCATGCTGGCTGGCCATTTCGGCGCGCAATTGGGCGAAGATCTCCTGCTCCAGCTTGGCGCTCTTCTCCTGGGCGTTGAGAATCAGCGCCTCGTACTCCTTCAGCTCGGGCGTGATGAAGCGCTCGCCGGTCGTGAGCGTCTGCTTGCGAATGTAATTCTCGGGGACCTTGCCGATCTGTGAGTTGGTGACTTCGAGGTAGTAGCCGAAGACCTTGTTGAAGCCCACCTTGAGATTGGGGATACCGGTGCGCTCGCGCTCGCTGCGCTCCAGATTAGCGACCCATTGGCGGGCATCACGGGCGGCGTTGACGATGTGATCCAGCTCCTCGCTGTAGCCGGGGCGGATCACGCCGCCATCCGCCAGGGTGAGGGGCGGGCTGTCCACCAGCGCGCGCTCGATCGCGGCCGCTACCTCGGCGAGCCCAGCACAGTGTGCGAGCAGCCTCGCCAGCAGCTCCTGCGACGCCCCATCCGCGCGCGAGAGCGCGCCCGCGACTTCCTCCACGGCGCGCAGCCCCGCCGCCAGCGCCACCAGATCGCGAGGGGTGGCGATACGCTGCAGCACCCGGTTCGTCAGCCGCTCCAGATCGCCGACCTGGGCCAGCGTGGGGCCGAGCCGCGCACGCAGGGCGACATCCGCCAGCGCCGCGGCCACCGCATCCTGCCGCTTACGCAGCGCGGCCAGATCGAGCAGTGGCTCGCCCAGCCAGCGGCGCAGCAGCCGCCCACCCATTGGTGTGCGCGTGCGGTCCAGTACCCAGAGCAGCGAGCCTTTGACACCGCCGCCGCGTCCGCTTTCAAACAGCTCCAAATTGCGACGCGTGTAGGTGTCCAGCGTCATGAAGCCAGAGGTGCTGTACGTTTCCAGCGCTGTCAGCTGCGCCAGAGCACCTCGCTGTGTCTCACGGAGGTAGGCGACGACAGCGCCCGCCGCACGCACGGCCAGCGGCAGGTGGTGGCAGCCGAACCCTTCGAGCGATGCTACACCGAACTGGTCCAGCAGGCAGGCTCGAGCCACGTCCTCACGGAACGCGCGGTCGAGGTAGGGCGTGATGACCGTGCTCAGCCGCGCGTCCACCGCGCGCAGCCGCGTCGCCAGGTCATCCTCAGCCTCTTCCTCGCCACCGCTGCCCGAACTCGCTTCAGCCCCATCGTCCGCGTTGGGCCTGCCGTTGCCCCTGCTTCGGGTGGGCAACGCGGCCGGGCGGCGCTCTTCGGCCTCCACCAGCACCTCCGCGGGTTGGACGCGCGCCAGCTCCTGCAACAACGCGGCCTCAGGATCAGGGGCGTGGAACTGAGTGGTTGCGAACTCCCCCGTGGTGACGTCGATGTATGCCACGCCCACGGCGTCGCGACCGAGCACGGCCGCGGCAAGGTAGTTGTTGCGCTTGGCGGCGAGCATGGCGGGGTCGACCACAGTCCCCGGCGTTACGACGCGCACCACCTCGCGCTCCACCAGCCCCCGCGCCAGAGCGGGATCGGTCATTTGCTCGCAGACGGCCACGCGAAATCCCTTGCCGATGAGCCGGGCAATGTACCCCTCAGCGGCATGGTGTGGCACCCCGGCCATAGGCGACTTTTCACCACGTCCCCAGTCGCGTCGCGTCAGCGCGAGCTCCAGCTCGCGCGCTACCAGCTCGGCGTCTTCGTCGAACATTTCATAGAAGTCGCCCATGCGGAAGAAGACAACCGCATCGGGGTACTGGCGCTTCACACCCAGATACTGCGCGCGAATGGGGCTGTGAGCGCCCTCATGGCGCGTCGCGCCGTGGGGGCCATTGGACCGGCGCGGGCCGGCCTCGTCGCCGAGCG
>CAYQFU010000099.1:0-5205 GCA_964416775.1 uncultured Ktedonobacterales bacterium | reverse complement strand
GTGTCGTCGTCCGCCAGGGTGTCGTCCGCGGAGGTCGTGATGGTCGTCTGGTCGTCGTGGTCAACGGGCATGGGCCGCCTCGCATGTGGAGTCGCGCCCGCTCACGGGCACCCCTCTATTGTCCCATGCCGCGCCAGAGCCAGCAAGAGGCGGTGGACCCTCAATCGCTGCTCGCCCTCTCTTGAGGACTGGACGTACTCCTGCGCGGCGTCATATCGTGGGGCGTGTGGCGCGCTGGCGCTCACCGATGACCGCGCGAGTGACCGTGCGAGCCCGCCCAGAGGAAAGGAGAGCGCATGGCGGCGACAGTGCTGGATGGCAAGATGCTCGCCGCCGCGCTGCGCGACCGGCTCATGGAAGAAGCCGTGCGCTTCACGCGGGAGCATGGACGCCGCGCGGCGCTGGCGCTGGTGGGCGTTGGCGAGGACCCAACCGCCGCGCTCTACGCCGGCCAGGTGGCGCGCTCCTGCCTGCGTATCGGGTTGGACTGCACGCTCCGCTCGTTCCCGCAGGACGTCACCGAACTGGCGCTGCGCGATGCCGTGGCGGCGTTGGGCGCACGCGAGGATGTGGAGGGGGTGGTGGTGCTCTTGCCGCTGCCGCCACATATCCGGCAACGTGTGGTCACCGAGGCCCTTGCGCCCGAAAAGGACATTGATGGGCTGGGCCCGCGCAACGCCGGCCGGCTCATGCTGGGCTTCCCCAGCTACGTCCCCAGCACCCCCGACGCGGCGCTGGAGCTGCTGCGCGACTCAGGCATTCCTCTGCGCGGCCAGAACGCCGTCATCATTGGGCGCAGCAATGTCGGCGGCAAACCCGCGGCGCTGCTCTTTCTGCGCGAACAGGCAACCATCACCATCTGCCACTCGCGCACCCCAGACCTGCCCTCCATCACACGCCAGGCCGACATCGTGTTCACCAGCACGGGCCAGGCAGGCACATTGACGGCCGACATGGTGAAACCCGGCGCCGTCGTGCTCGACGCCGGGATGAACGCCACGGGTGGACGTGTGGTCGGCGACGCCGATTTCGCAGGGGTGCGCGCCGTCGCCGGCTACATCACGCCCGTGCCCGGCGGCCTCGGTCCCCTTACCAACCTGATGCTGATCCGCCACGCGCTGCTTGGGCCGACCTAGCCGCTCGCGACTCAGTGCACGTCGTAGACGTTGATCGTATGCGAGCCGCTCGCTGCCCATACCAACGAGCTGACGCTGGCACCCGCGAAGCCCGCTCCGCGCAGCTCACTATCCACGACCGCGGGCGCATGGCGCGACAGATCGTAGCAGTGCGTCTGGGAGCCATCGCGCCACACCATGAGTTTACCCGCGACCTGGAGCGAGCTGGCAGTGGCATGTGGGGTCACCTGCTGGCTCCCGCCGTTACGCAGATCACGCATCTGGATCGAGCCGCCAAGCTGCGCCAGCGCCATCCGCACCGTCTGCGCTGGCTGCACGGCCAGCGCGCTCGCGTCGAGCGCCACCGGGGCGCTGGGCTGCACCCAGATCAACTCCTGGTCCGTTGCTCTGGGCGCGAACGCGTCGCCAGTGGTCGTGACCGCCTGCGCCTGGCCGCCTGCGCTGCTACTCCAGATGTCGCTGCGCAGCCGGTTGCTCCCGTCGGACCACACTTCGGCCCAGTAGTACGTATCACCTGACGCGGATGGATCGGTGAGCAGGTGTCCGGGCGTCTGCGCATGGGCAATGATCTGTGCACCAGATGTACTCTGGCCGCTGCTAAGGTCGATGCGGGTGACGACCGCACTGCCCGCCTGGGTCGTGTGGGCGACCAACACGATATTGCCGCTCGCCCACACGCCACCCAGCAGCGCAGGTGCCTCAACGGTGCTACTGGCCAGCACAATGGCCGAGGTGGGAGCCGCGTGGTCGCTGGAAGGCAGCGCGCTCGCGGCAAGCACCCAGGGCGCATCCTTGCCGCCGGAGCCCGTCAGCCAGATCGCCCAATGGTCCGTGAGCGCACGCAGACTGAGCGATCCGCTCATCGGCGCGGAAAGTAGCGGCACGGTCTTCTTGGTGGCCCGGTCCTCTGCGTACAACATGGACTGGCCGTCGCGTGTCGTCGTGACATAAACCAACCAGTGCGGCGAGGCAAGCGCCCCGATGACGTGGGCGGAGGCGGGCGACGCGCTATAGTGCTTGACGGCCGCGCCGTTCGCGGCCGTCTGCGGCGCGACCCCACCGAAGATGTACTCCGTCAGGTTGGGCACGTTGTGCGCGACGGCCGGGATGACCCGCGCCGTGACGAGGCCAATGAGCAATACCGCCGCCACGGCGATAGCCGAGCGCGCGCCCAGGGCAACGCGCGGGCGGGACGAGGGAGCTGGACGCCCGACGGGTCGGAGCACTGGCATGCGCGGCTGTGTCTCGTCACTGGCCATCTGCGCCATGCTGCGGCCACTGCGAGCCTCCTCCGCGCGGATGGCGGCGAACACCGAGGCACGGAACGAATCCGGGACCGTGATGGAGGGAAGCTGGCGCACGCCTTCGCCGACCTGCCGATAGGCGGCTTCCACCCGGCGGCACTCAGCACAATCCGAGAGATGCTGGCCGAGGGCTTCCAGTTCGGCTGGCAGCCAATCATCACGTCGATACGCGCTCAGAAGTCGGCGCGCCTGCGCGCAGGTCATTCCCCACCGACCTCCTGCTTGTAGAGGGTGATGAACCGCTCCCTTGCGCGCATCAGCCGCATCTTCACGGCTGACGGGCTGACTTTGAGAACTTCGGCGATCTCCGCGCATGAGAACCCTTCGTGCTCGTACAACAGGAGGCACACTGCATACTTGGACGGCAGGCGATCGAGCACCCGCTGGACGATCTCGCGATCCGCCACACGCTGCTCGAAACGCGCTCCGTCGTAGCCACCACCGGCAAACACGCTCGCGGTGCTGGGAATGTTGTCTTCCCCCGAACCGGACTGGCTGCCAGCGCCGTCCATACCACCGGGCAGACCGGCTCCCACTCCACGATCTTCATTGAACAGCGACAACGGCAGCCACGCGATGAGGCGCCGGCGGCGTAGCGCATCGGTGGCCGTGTTGGACGCGATGCGATACAGCCACGAGGAGAGTGCTCCCGCCTGAATGGTTGTTCCACCGGCCAGCGCGCGGTAGGCCTTGACGAAGACATCCTGCGTCAGGTCGTAGGCCTGCTCGCGATTGCCGACCAGGCGAAATACAAAATTGCAGAGCGGCGTCTGGAACCGGGTGAAGATATCTTCAAAATCCGCGACTCCTACCACCGGCCCAGTCGTGCTCTGCGCATCAGCGGCCTGTTCCAACTCCGCGGCCACAACCGGAGCCGGTGGCTCCGCCGCCGGCATGTGCACCGCAGCGGCAGCGGAGACGTCAGGGCTGGTGGTGGCCTCCCGCGACAGCGTTGTCTTGGGGCCAGATTTCGGGCGCGCCACACGACGGCGCGGCGCACCCGAATCGTTCGAGGTATAGAAACGAACTGTAGGCTCCATCGGTTACACCTGCAGGACGCCACGGCGCGGCGCGGCGGAGTAAGTCTGGGTGGGGCTGATCATCTACTACCTCTTCTAGGATACCAGATTGTATCTTCACATGCTGTGTTGCTGCAATAGCGTCTGACCGCGAGATGGCGCTCTGCGCCCGCGTTGAAGCACCCTTGCATCGCGGCGTGCTATACTTGGGAGTGCAGTACCTTTGGCAGTTTGAATGCGCCGCGCGTGTGGCGGCATCGAGTGCCGCGCCTGGCGTCCTATCCAGCGGGTGATGCGGCGATCCAGACGCACCACTCTCAGGGAGGCCACCTCATTCCAGCGATCAGGGAGGTCCTAGTTTCATGACGTCGTCTCAGCCTTTGCGCGAAGACTCCAATCCATCTACACAGCCAGCTCACTCAACCAATCGCGGCAGCCAGACCGCTGGCGAGATTCTCTTCTACGCCACATCCTGGTGCGGTGACTGCCGCCGCGCCAAGCGTGTCTTCGCCGAGCTCGGCGTCGCCTATCGCTACGTGGACATCGAGCACGATCCCGCCGCGGCGGCAGTGGTCATGCGCCTCAACCAGGGCATGCGCCGCGTGCCGACGATCGTCTTCCCCGATGGCAGCGTCCTGGCAGAGCCACCTGACCACGTGTTGGCAGCCAAGCTCGCTCCCTACGTCCCCGCGTGATCGCCCTTCGCCACGGAGACAAGCAGTGGACCCGATTCGGGCGTGGGCCCAGCGCGGGCCCAACAGCGGGGACGGGCATACGACGTGCCCCTTGGCCACTGACGCGGGCGAGCGCCCCGCCACACGGTCCACTGGGCGGACGGTACATTGCACGCCGTATGCCAACGGGCCTGTCCGAACGGGCGCGCGGCCGCGGCCAGAGCGGGATGCCGGCTAGCGCGCGCCTTTGATGTAGCGCACCGTGACGGTCCCCAGGACGCAGAAGGTTACAAACGAGACGAACAGGAGCGTGTAGCCAAAGCTGGGTGCGCCAAGGATCAACCCGAGGGCCAGCATCCACCCGCCAAAGACAGCGGCGATCACCTGGGGAATGGTGATGCCAATGTTCCAGACCCCCATGTCGCGCGCAAAGGTGGCGTCTGAGGGCAGCACGTCGGCCACGAGCGCCCAATCCACACTGAGATACGCGCCGTAGCCCAGGCCGAAGACCGCACCCGCTGCATAGGCCACCGTGAGCACGTGATTGGGCACCACGTACGGTGCCACCACGAACGCGGCGCCAACGGCGGCCATGAAGGCGCCCGAAATGTAGACCATGCGCTTGCGCCCGATGCGGTCGGAGCCCCAGCCCGCGAAGGCCGTGCTGGCGGCCGCAGTTACGGTCAGAATGATGACGAACGTGGTGGTCGCCGCCTGGGGCGACGGCGCATTGGCGACGTTCTGCATGTAGAGCAGCAGAAAGTTCTGGACGATGTAGATCCCCATCATCACCAGCATGCGCGTGACGACGACCCAGGTGAAGTCCAGATTGCGCCGCGGCCGGAACTCGAACGCCCATGCCGCGCCAGCGGCGGCCACAACCACCGCGACGATCTGCAGCCCGCTGAGCGTCGCGTCGTCCAGCCGGACGCCTACACGCGCACTGGTCAATGCGAGGAAGCCTATCACGACCACCAGCACAGCCACGACGGTCAACAAGAGATCGCGCCAGGTATGGCCTGTGGGCGCGTGATGCTCGACTACGCCGATCTCACCCATCCAGCGCACTTCA
>CAYQFU010000098.1:7454-19514 GCA_964416775.1 uncultured Ktedonobacterales bacterium | reverse complement strand
GCTGTCCAACCGTGACGCTCACGTCGACACTGGAGTTGGGCCGGTTGCGTGGACGTCTGATTCTGGGGAAGGCCCAGAAGAGGGGGGAGCCCCACGTAGGGTCGTCCGTCGAAATATCACGATGAGTCCGACTTAGTCAGCTGCTTCAACAACCCGTCCGGGCCGTCAAAGACAAGCCGCGCTCGCGGGCCTGGCGGACCAGCTCGGCTGCCACCTGCTGCTCAGCCGACAACTCGGCCGGCTTCTTCTTGGCCACCTCATCCAGTGTTGCAGCCCACATTCCGCAGTTTGTGTTGACCCACCTGAGGGATTTTGGATAGGGTGAGATCGAGGGGCCAGCGGGGTGGCTCCCTTCCAGGACGGGAAGGAGTCTGGGGCGCATGGCGTCACGGTTTGTGGTCGAGCATCTCAACCATCTGGGCATCGTCGCGGAGGTCTGTCGGGAGATCGGGGTGGCCGAGTGGCTCGACCAGCAGGACCCCACCAAGCGGCAACAGGTGAGCGTGGGGACGGCGACCGTCGCGCTGGTCCTGAACGGACTCGGATTCAGCAATCGTCGGCTCTACCTCGTGCCCCAGTTCTTCGCGGATAAGCCGGTGGAGCATCTGCTGGGAGCGGGGATCCTGGCCGAGGATCTCAACGACGACTGTTTGGGACGGACGCTGGACGGGCTGTATGCGCACGACGTGACGCGGCTGTTCGCGGGGCGGGCGCTGCGGGCGCGCCGAGCATTCGGGGTGGAGGTGGGGCGGCTGCACGCCGATACGACCTCCTTCTCGGTGCATGGGCAGTACGACCCCTACGCGCAGGACCTGCCAGAAGCGCTGGAGACCCCACAGATGCTCAAAGCGGCGGCGCAGGAGCAGGCGGACGAAGGGGAGGAGGGAGCGCCCTCGGTGATCGAGGTGACTTACGGCTACTCGCGCGAGCACCGCGAGGACCTGAAGCAGTGGATGTTGGCGCTCGTCACCTCAGGGGAAGGCATCCCGCAGTTCCTCCAGCCGCTCGACGGCAACGCCAGCGATAAACGGGTCTTGCTGCAGGCAGTGCAGGCGCTGGCGCAGCAGCTGCGGGAGAGTGGGGAGAACCCAGGCGTCTACGTCGCCGACAGCGGACTCTACAGCGCGCAGAACATGACCCAGCTCAACGCGGCCGGCGTGCGCTGGATCAGCCGCGTGCCCGAGACCTCCACCGCCGCGCAGGCCATGGTGCAGGAGCGACTCGAGACGAGCGAGACGTTGGACAGCTGGCAGCGCCGCCCCGACGGCACGCGCCACTGGTGGAGTCGCGAGCAGCTGGATCTGCCTCAGGGCCCTGAACGCTGGATCGTGGTACGGACCCGAGAGGGGGAGGAGCGGGCACGCGCCACCCTGCAGCGCCAGGCGCAGCGGGAGCAGGAGACGTGGGAGAAACGCCTCTGGGATCTGGGCACCCAGACCTTTGCCTGTGCGCCCGACGCCGCGGCGGCGCTGGCCAAGACGTGTCAGCGTCTGCCGCCCTGGTTTGCGGTCCAGTCCCGCGTGAGCTCGCGTCCGACCTACCCAACCCGGGGACGACCGCGCAAAGACGCTGCCGCCTCTGGTCGCCTCGTCTGGCAGATCCAGGCGACCCTCACGCGAGACCCCGCAGTGCTCGAGCGCGAGGCACTGCGCCGGGCGGCCTACATCGTCGGGACCAACCTCAGCGACGTGGAGGGAACGGAGGCGTGGCCGGATGAGGCCGTCATCGCGCTGTATCGCGAACAGCGTGTGGTGGAACGGGGCTTTGCCTTCTTGAAAGATCCGCTCTTTCTGGCCTCCTCGGTCTTTGTGAAGAAGCCGGAGCGCATCATGGCGTTGGCGTTCATCATGACGGTGTGTCTGCTGGTCTACAAGCTGGCCGAGGCGCGGGTGCGCCAGCGCTTGGCGGAAACGGGGCAGACGGTTCCTGACCAGGCGCGCAAGCCGACGGCGCGCCCGACGCTGCGCTGGCTCTTCCAGTATTTCGAAGGGATCGACTTCTTGCACATCGCCCAGCCAGACCGGTCCCGCGTCACCGAGATCTTGCGCCTGGACAAGGTGCATCGCCTCGTCTTACAGCTGCTGGGGCCGGCCTACGAAAACTCCTATTTGGCCCTTCAAGAAACTGCGGAATGAGGGCTCACGCGGAGGGCGCCCCATACCGGCAGGTACGGCTTGGCGCTAGCTCACACTGGCTGCTGAACGGGCGGTGTGGCCACAATCCCCAGCGTTACCCAGTGCACAGGCCAAAGTCATAAGCAGGTACCTGACCTTTCAGGATGGCAGTGCCAAGATGCTGCCTGCCAAATGTCCGCCCCCACTACGCCCGTCATGCGGGACACATGTCAAGCGTGGCACAGCCTGCCGCCGCACCACCCGCGGCCGGTCGCCCGTCACGTGCCGGGGCGCGCAGAAGATCCGCGGATGACGATCCGCGTGGGGAACAGCTCGGGGGACGCCACCACCTCCCCGCGTATCTGCGCGATCAGCAGACGCGCCGCGCGCTCGCCCTTTTCTCCGTGCGGCTGGTGCACTGTTGTCAGTCCTGGCGTGGCCTGAGCCGCCGCCGGGATGTCGTCGAACCCGACCACGGAGACGTCCTCGGGCACACGCAGCCCTCGCTGGCGAGCGGCTTCCAGCGCGCCAAGCGCAAGCTGGTCGCTCGTCGCCAGAATCGCCGTGGGCCGTGGACTGCGAGCCAGCAGGATCTCGGCCGCCGCGCGACCCTCGAAAGGTGTGTGTTCGGCGCACTGGTAGACCGGCACGTCAGCCCACGCCACGCCTGCCGCCTTCAGCGCACTCTTGTAGGCTTGCAGGCGCACACGCGCCACCCGCATCGTCGCCGCCTGCTGCTCGCGCCTATCGACCAATCCGCTCACCGCGTCCGGCGTGATGCGAAACGTCACGACGCCGACATGGCGATGACCCAGCTGGACGAGGTGCTCGGCCGCGGCCCGCGCACCCCCCTCGTCGTCGATGCTCACGAACGGAACGCCCGCGGGCTCTGGCTGATCGACCGCCACGATGGGAAGTCCCCGCTCGATCGCCGCCTTCACCAGAGGATCATCGTCGGCCATCGAATGTAGAATGAACCCGTCCACCACCGCTCGCACCACCGTCGCCGGGTCGCAATGCTGCCGTGGCGGCGCGGCGACCAGCAGCAGGTTGAGCCCCGCCTCCTCGGTCGCCTCCGAGACCCCATCGAGGAAGAGCACCGCGGCCGGGTCGGCGAACGCATAGGAGAGGCGATCCGCGTAGAGCAGGCCAATCGCTCCCGCCTGCCCGCGCCGCAGGCTGCGCGCGGCCGGGTCGGGCCCCGCATAGCCAAGCCGAGCGGCCGTCTCCAGCACGCGCCGGCGCAAGGTCGCGGACAACTGGTCGGGCCGGTTGTACGCATTCGAGACCGTGGCGCGCGAGACTCCGAGCGCCGCGGCGATCGCGCCGATGGTCACTCGTCTGCGGCCGCCGGCCGGCGCCTCGCGCTGCAGGTGGTCTGGCGTATCCATGGCATCCAAAAGTGTGCTGTTCATTGCCTCCATTATACGCTCCGGCGTACAATCTGAAACGATTCAGAAAACCCCGAGCGGCCAGCCATCGTCACCCGATTCCCCACGCTCATCATGACGCGCCATCCCATTCCGCATTGCCCTCACCGCCCGCACGTACTGCTACGCGCCAAGGAACGGCACCGGAGGAAGAGTCTCTCATGCGCACCAACACTGCCATGCCCACGGCACGTCGCCTCACCGCCACCCCCATCCAGCGCACGACCTTCACCTGGCTGGCCTATGCGCTCCTCGGCGCCTTCGCTTACCTTGAGTCCATGCTTGGCCCCGTCATGCCGTTCCTCCGCTCAGACCTCCATCTCGACTACGCGGCGGGAAGCCTCCACGTGAGCGCTCTCGCGCTCGGCATCATCGTCGCCGGCCTTGTCGCCGATCGCCTGGCCGTCACCTGGGGGCGGTCTGTCGTTCTGTGGGCCGGGGCGGCTGGGATGGCGGTGGGCGCGGCGTGCCTGGCGCTCGGGCGCATTCCCGCGGTGACCATCGCCGGGGCCGTCCTGATCGGCGCGTTCGGCTCGCTCCTGCTCGTCATGGTGCAGGCCACCCTCGCCGATGAGCACGGAGAACGCCGCGCTGTCGCCCTGACGGAAGCGAATGTAGTGGCGAGCGCCAGCTCCGCTCTCGCACCTCTGCTGGTGGGGGCGTTCGCGCGTACTGGCGCCGGCTGGCACGGCGCCCTCTGGGCAGGCGTCGCCAGCACGGCCGTGCTGGCGCTCGTCGGCCGCCAGGTCGTCGTGCCTCGCCCCCAGCTGCGCGCTCGTCCGCCGGCTTCAGTCAACGCTGGCACCGTCGCGGCCGCCGGCCAGTCCGCGAGTGGATCCACCGGCGCGCTGCCGCGGGTGTTCTGGGGCTACTGGATGCTAGCCGTCCTCGTGGTCGCCGCCGAGTGGTGCGTCGTCGTGTGGAGCGCGGACTATCTCCACACCGTTGGCGGCCTGAGCAGAGTCGCCGCTGCTACCGCGACGGGCGCCTTCTTCGCCGCCGCGGTGACCGCGCGCTTGGTGGGAAGCCGCCTGGCCGGCGTCGTGCCACTCCACCGTCTGCTCGCGCTGAGCCTGATGACGACGTTGCTCGGCTTTCCCCTCTTCTGGCTGGCGCCGGTGCCCGTCGTTCGTATCGCCGGCCTCTTCATCACCGGCCTTGGCATTGCCAATCTCTTTCCGCTGACGCTCTCAGCCGCGACCGGCGTTGCCCGCGCCCACGTGGACCGCGCCAGCGCGCGGGTCGCGTTGGCTGTGGGCATCGCCATGATCGGCGCGCCGCTCCTGCTCGGCTGGAGCGCCGATCGCATTGGCCTGGAGCGCGCCTACGCCTTCGTCCCCGCCCTCGTGGTGCTCGCGGCCGTCGTCCTGTACCGGGTCCATGCCACCCGGGTCCCCTAGTCATCGATCGCCTGGTAGGCCAACGTCCAGAAAGCGACGTTCGGGGGATTGGGGGCAGCGAAGAAACATGGGGTCATCAGGATAGTGATCATGTTCTCTCTGGGGTCTGAATACCAGGAGGTGCCCATGCCGCCATCCCAGCCGTAACGACCGGGGACCGCCGCGATGTCGTCGCGCGTGGTGATCACGGAGACGCCGAAGCCCCACCCACGGCCGTCTAAAAAGCCAGAGACCGGGCTGGGTCCCGCTTTCTGCTCAGGCGTCAGTTGGTCGGTCGTCATCAGCTCGACAGATAGCCGCGACAGGATGCGCTCTTGGCCATGTTTGCCCTGCGAGAGCATCATCTGGCCAAAGGCCAGATAGTCGTCGATGGTCGAAACCAGTCCTCCCGCTCCCGACGGGAAGGCTGGCGGACGGCTCCATTGACCGCCCACAGCCTCGTCATAAACGGTCAGCTTCCCGCTCGTGGGATCCGTCCAGTAGCTGGTTGACAGCCGATCGAGCGCTGCTTCCGGCACGCTGAAACGGGTATCCTTCATGCCGAGCGGCTCGAAGAGGCGTTCGCGCAAGAACGCCTCCAGCGGCTGCCCCGAGGCGCGCGCGATGAGCACGCCGAGTACGTCGCACCCCGTGTTGTACATCCACAGCTCGCCCGGCTGGTACATGAGCGGAAGCCGCCCTAGACGGCGCATCCACTCATCGGGCGCGGGCATCCGCGACGGGCTCGGAGGTCCCATGCCAAGCTGCTGTTCGTTCGCAGCCTGTAGGATTGGGTAGGCCTCTGGCGCTGCCATCATCTGCCCGAAGCCCATGCGGAAAGTGAGCAGGTCACGCACCGTGATCGGCCGCTTCGCAGGTACCGTTTCGTCAAGCGGGCCATCGAGTCGCTTCAATACCTGACGCTCGGCCAGTTCGGGAAGCAGAGCGTCCACCGGCTCATCCAGCCGCACCTTGCATTCCTCCACCAGGATCATGGTCGCCGCGGCGATGATTGGCTTGGTCATGGAGGAGATGCGGAAGATGGTGTCGCGCCGTATTGGGGAGCTCTCCTCGAAGGTCTGCGTCCCAATGAGATCAACATGGACTTCACCCCGCCTGCTGACCACTGTGACGAGACCAGGCACTTCTCCGCGCTCGACATACCCGGCCATGACGTCGTGCATGCGTCCCAGCCGCGCCTTGGACAATCCTGAAATACTCATCGCCTGTCTCCTCCGTTCTGCGGCACTGAAATGGTGTTGTTTAGCATGCTCAATACACTATTTCATTGCTCCATCTGCGTGTTGATGAAGCGTGCCGCTTACCTGACACCCTCTTCCGAGACTCATAGACCATAGCGACCAAGCCAGGATTGGTGGGAGTTCGTACCATGCGCGACACATCACACCGGAAGTCAGAACTGATGTCGTGTGTGGCTGAAGGTGCCCTTGGCGAACGCGAGGATCTTGGTGGGCTTGACCTCGAACACGAGGGCCATCCCACCATTTTTGTGGTGAAGGCCGCCGTTGCGCCCCTCGTATTGCCATCGCCCGTCCCATTTTGTGGCCCATGCCGAGGCGAGGCGTTCGAGCACGTCATCATCGGTGACTGGGACAGCGTTGCCCTCGACCACGACATCTAGCCCTGCGTCCCAGTGATTGCAACCAGTCATCAGAATCACGCGCGGGTTCCCGCGAAGGTTGAGGGCCTTCTGTTCGGTGGCGCCCGTGGAGAAGTAGATTGCCGCGTCGAGCCACACGGCAACCAGCGGAGTCATGTGGGGGCGGCCATCGGCCCGCACTGTGGAGATCCAGAACAACTCGGCCGTTTCGAGCACGCGACGCGTCTCATCCCAGGGCGTGGCAACCGCGCCCGGGTCGCTGAAGCGCGGGTCGATTGTCGTCACTGGTTCGTTCATGAACAGCACTCCTTTCAATCGTAGGGTGATGGGGAAAGGCGAGACGTCCACGTCTTTACCTTGGGTCTCATGCTTCATGGGAGAGGACCAGGCGAGGCTGGGAAGCGGTGCTGCGAGCGTCGCCCTTGGCCCAACCCCGTGAAGCGGCTTGAGTCTACTCCTCACGCAGCGCGTGGCGCCCAATGCTTCAACTCTTATAGCACACCGCAACCAGCGCCCGGCGTGCTTGCTTGCGCCAGCTCCAGGCACACCGTCTTGCGCGAACCGCCGTGATGCGCCAGAATACCAGGATGGAGTGCCATCATGAGCGGAGGGTAGTGCGGGAATGGCCAGCGGATCGAGCGCGGCGAGCGGGCGAAGCAATGTCGTGGAGGTGCTGCGCGAGCGCGGCCTCATCCATCAGGTGACGGAGACGGGGCTGGCGGAGGCGGCCGAGCAAAGCCAGCTTTCTATCTACTGCGGGTTCGACCCATCGGCCCCCAGCCTGCATCTGGGCAATCTGGTGCCCGTCATGGCGCTGGCGCACTTCCAGCGCAGCGGGCACCGGCCCATCCTCGTCATCGGCGGCGGCACCGGCATGATCGGCGACCCCAGCGGCAAAGCCAGCGAGCGTATGCTGCTCTCGCCGGAGGACGTGCGCGCCAACGCCGAATCCATCCGCCGCCAGCTGGCGCGGTTCGTCGCATTCGAGGGCCCTGGCGCCGCCCTGATGGTGGACAATGCCGAGTGGCTCAACCGCATGACGACCATCGAGTTTCTGCGCGACGTCGGCAAGCACTTCACCGTCAACTCCATGCTCGCCAAAGAGTCCGTCAAGATGCGGCTGGAGAACCGCGAGCAGGGCATCTCGTTCACCGAGTTCAGCTATATGATCCTGCAGGCGACGGACTTCCTGCACCTCTTCGAGCATTACGATTGCACCGTGCAGGTGGGCGGCAGCGACCAGTGGGGCAACATCACCGCCGGCGTGGAGCTGATCCGCCGCAAGCACGACGCCACAGCCCACGGACTGACCACGCCGCTGCTGACCACCGCCAGCGGCGCCAAGTTCGGCAAGAGCGAGAGCGGCGCCATCTACCTCGACCCCGCGCTGACCACCCCCTACGCCATGTACCAGTACTGGATCAACACCGACGACCGCGACGTGGGCCACTTCCTGAGGATCTTCACCTTTCTGCCGCTGGACGAGATCGAAGCGCTGGAGCGGCGCCAGGCCGAGGACCCCGCCAGCCGCGTGGGGCAGCGGCGGCTGGCATTCGAGGTGACCGCGCTGATCCATGGCGAGGCGACCGCCCGGGCCGTGGCCGCGGCGTCCAACGTGCTCTTCGGCGCCGGCGTGGATGAGCTGACGCCGGATGTGCTGCCGCACCTGGCTCAGGCGGTGCCTACCACCACCGTCTCGCTCGCGCGTCTGGCCGCCGGACTGCCGCTGCTGGAGACGCTGGTCGCGACCGGTCTGGCGCGCTCGAAAGGCGCCGCGCGCACGCTGGTGGCCCAGGGCGGGCTCTACGTCAACGACCGCCGCTGGAGCGATCCCGACCGGCCGCTGACCGCCGAAGACGCGCTCTTCGGCCGCGCCATTCTGCTGCGCGCGGGCAAGCGCAGCTACCATCTGCTGCTGGCTGAGGAGTGATACCGGATTCTGGTGCTCCCTTCCCCCACACCGTCGGGGCGCATGGCTATGCGCCCGCCCGGTGCACCGGCGCCCATGCATCCGGATTCAATATGAGCACCGTCGCTCATCGCGCGCGGCTGATGGTGCGCACTCCAGGCGGCGTCCGGCCGAAGAACACCGCCAGCAGCGAGGCGGAGAGGGCGACGCAGGCGGCGCCGACGATGAACGACGCCGACAGACTCACGCGCTGCTGCAAAAAGCCCGCGATGGCCGGCCCCAGCGTAAAGCCGATGCTCCATGTCGTGCTGTAGAAGCCGCTGAGCGTGGCGCGCAGCCGCCGCGAGACGCTCTGCATCGTGAACGCGGCGTACACGGGATCGAAAAAGCCGCGGAACACATTGCGCGCGAACTCGCCGCCGGCTGCCAGCGGAAAGCCGGGACCGAAGCCCGTCGTCAGCATCGCCGGCACGCTTAGATACTGCATCGCGATGGCCGTGCGCAGCGTGCCCCAGCGGCGCACGAAGCGCGGCGCCATCAGCGACGTGGCGCCACCCGTCAGCCCCCCCAACGTGTAGAGCGCGCCCAGCGTGCCCGGATTCACATGGAAGCGCAGCACCATGTAGATCTGCAGCAGCCCCGTCACCGCCCCCTGGCCCGTCGTGAACAGCACATCGGGGATCAGCAGCTTGACGAAAAGGGCCGCGATGGCGCGCCGGCCCACCGGATCCACCGGCTCAGACGCCGCTGGGCTCGCCACAGCGGCAGCCGCCAGCGTCTCGATCTGCTCCCCGCCCTCGCCTGACACCGGCACCGGCCGTGCCGGCGTGGGCGCGGCCTCCCTCGTCTGAGCGCCAGGTCGCGGCATGTCGATGAGCCAGATGAGTGGGATCGCCGGCAGCGCCACTACGACAGCCGCCGCCAGCACACCCCAGCGCAGCGGCACCACGCTGTTCGCCGGGACGTGTAGCATCGCCCCTACGAGCTCGGGAATCAGCCCGCCAATGAGGCTCCCCATCGCGCCCACGCCCAGCAGCAGAAAGCTGTTGAGCGCCAGCACGCCCACCCGCTGATCGTCGTCGGTGCTCTCGGTCAAGACGGGGAGATTGGTCACCCAGTAGCCGCCCGAAAGCAGCCCGTTGGCCAGGTTGGCCGCGAGCAGCGCGGGCGCGCTCGTGCTCAGCCCAATGGCGACGAGCGCCAGCGGATTGAGCAGCCCGCTCCAGATGAGCAGTGGCTTGCGGCCCCAGCGGTCGGCCAGCATCCCAATCGGCACGGCGGCGGCGAAGGCGCCGATGGCCGGAACCGCCGTCACCAGCCCAATGAATTCGGACCGGTATCCCAGGCTGTAGAGGTACAGATTGGTGGTGAGCGCGGCGATGCTGATCTGGAACCCTTTGCCCAGCGTGAACAAGAGCATGAGGTAGACGTTGCGGTGATAGCTGAACAACCGGCCGCGGCGCCACTGTGCCGAGCGCTTCATCAGCGAAGTCAGGGCCATCGAGCGATCCAATCCTTGGGGTGCTATGGTCGAAATGGAAGATGCGGGGCCAGCACCGGCCGGCGCAGATCAGACTGTAGCGGACGCGCCCTGTGCCGGCATCGTCCTCTGGTGCAGGAGACATCGGCCTTTGGGGCAGTAAAGATCGCGCTTCTGCGCCCGCTCCGCGGACATCATGTCTGATCCGACGTGATCCACTGATACTTGCTCGGACGTGGCACCGGCTCGAACGCGACGAGCCGTTCCAGCAGCCGCTCCGGCTCCGCGTCCACCAGCAGCAGATCATCGTCGCGCTCCGGCACGAAGCCCTCGGCGATGGCGTGCGCCACCAGCGCCAGCAGCGGCGCATAATAGCCGCCCGCGTCCACCAGGCCCACGGGCTTGTTGTGCAGCCCCAGTTGTGCCCAGGTCAGGATCTCGAATAGCTCGTCGAAGGTCCCGAATCCGCCCGGCAGCGCGATGAAGGCGTCCGCCAGCTCGGCCATCTGCGCCTTGCGCTGGTGCATCGTCTCCACCACGCGCAGGTCGGCCAGCCGGCCGTGGGCGATCTCGCGCGCTGCCAGCGCCCGCGGGATGATGCCAATCACCTCGCCGGACCCGGCCAGCAGCGCATCGGCCACCTCCCCCATCAGCCCCACGCTTCCGCCGCCATACACCAGCCCAATGCCACGCGCCGCCATCGCCGTGCCCAGCCGTCGCGCCGCCTCAGCGTACACCGGGCGCGCGCCCCGGCTGGACCCCGCGAACACGCAAATGCGCCGTATCATGTCAGCTCCTTCGTGAAGACCGCCGTTTCCGCCACCACCTGCATGCCACCGCGCAGGTAGAGTCGCTGCGCCCCGGTCGGGCTATCGGCATCCACACCCAGCCCGACACGCGGCTTGCCCCGCCGATAGAACTCGCCAAAGATGTGCCGCAGCAGCGCCAGCCCGATGCCGCGCCCCCGCCACGGCCGCCGCACCGCCAGGTACCTCACGTGACCCGTCTCCGGCTCGCCAGGCCGCTCCCAGCCGCACAGCGCGCCGCCCGCGACCTGGTCGCCGTCCATCACCATGAAGTACAACGACGGATCGAACCCCTCGCGCGACCCCACCATATAATAGCGCCACTCGGCGAGCGACAGTGGCACGTGGCCCCATTCGTCGCTCAAGCCCTCCTCCATCGCCTCATGGAAGGCGCGGTCATCCTGGTCAGGCACGAACGTGCGCACTGAGATACCCGCTGGCCACTCGGGCGCTGGCGGCGGCCCGTCCATCTCGATCAGCATGCGCTGCCAGCGGCGCGTCAGCGTGAAGCCGTGCGCCCCCAGCAAGCGCCGTGCTGGCTCGTTGGTGCTCCAGCCGGACGTCTTGAGCGTGCCCTGCGCGCCCGGCTCGGCCAGCTCCAGCGATTCGCGCGCCCGCGCCTCCACCAGTCGCAACAGGTGCGTGCCGATGCCTCGGCCTTCGTAGGCGGGATGCACGTAACCCTCGAACTCGAAGTCCCGATGTCCGGTCGGATCATCTAAGAAGTCACAGTAGCCGGCGACCTGACCATCTGGCGCCACGACCACCGCGTTGTCGCGCGCCAGATCGCGCTCCGGCGCCTCCCACATCCGGCGCAGGCCGGCGGCCGTCGTATCGCCGCTGCCAAGCTGTTTCCGCGCGCAGGCGTTGAGCAGCGCGGCCACCGGCTCCAGGTCCGCCAAACTGGGCGGACGCGTCACATACCCTGCTGGAAGTATCGCCATTACGTACTTTCGCTCCTCCACACACTCCATCCCGCTCGTCCGCGCGGGCACAATCCCATGCACAGCGGCACTGCCGACCGGCAGACATCGCGGCCACCGGTGGCCATCTCCGTCCTCCTCCGGACGATCTTCGCGGCCACCAGTCCCTCTACGCGAGCTCACCCGCCGGTCTCCCTGTCGCCATCCGTCCCCACCCCTCTCCCCCATTTCCTCCCTGACCTCCGTGTTGCCTCCGTGCTCTCCGTGTAACTCCGTCCTTCTCACCTTCGCCCCACCACTCCCCTCGCCCCCACGGATTACCCGCGCGATCTTCGTCGCGCGGCTGCTCCAATCACCACTCCTCTCGCCCCACCCCGATATTCCTCCGTGCCCCCTCC
>CAYQFU010000098.1:2891-7354 GCA_964416775.1 uncultured Ktedonobacterales bacterium | reverse complement strand
CGCTCACAACAAATCGCCGGACGACGCATATTGCCGCGCATCGAAGATCGGCTCCTCGCCCCCCGCGCAGAACGTGTCCACGTACACGATCTTGAAGCCAGCGTCCAGCAGCGGTGCGAGTGCGGGATGGGGGCCGGGGATGGAGGCGCGGATGACCTCGGCGCGCGAGCCTGCCCAGGCGGTGGCGGCAAACACACCAGCCGCCGCGTCCTCCGCGGTGAGCGCGCCGATGGGGCCGACGGTGAAGGCGTCGGGATACCACACCGACGAGCCCGCGCGCCGCTGCACGAAGACGTAGCCGACTCGATCGCCTCCACGCTCGATCCAGAACGGTACGGCTCGCGCCGGACCCAGCCAGAAGAGGAAGTCTTCCGGCCGGCGCCGGCCGGCAATGGTCGCGTCCCATTCCACCAACGCCGGATCATCCGGCGCGGCTTCGGAGAGGCGCACTCCTGAATCCGGCAGCGGCCCGAGTGTGGCGGCGCTGGCGCGCAGAACGAAGTTCGGCCACTGGGGCCGCATCCCTGCCCGGATATAGAGCGACTGGGCGCGCGGATCGGTCGAGCTGAGCGTGCAGTGGACCAGGTTCTCGCCCGCGGGCATCGTCGCCTGCAGCAGCGCTCTGCCCGCATGGCTGGACTGCCGCTCCGCCGTCACGAAGAGGTCAGTGAGAAACGCGACCCGCCCGCGCACGATGCGCGACGCGTAGCCGATCACCGCGCCATCTGACTCCGCGACGTACATCTGGCCGGTCGCCAGCACGTGGTCGAGCCCGGAGAACGGGTGCGGCGCCGGTGGATTGGGATGCCCCTCCACTTCCGAGCGGTAGTAGATGTCGCTCACGGCGCTCAGGTCAGCCTCGGTGGCCGGGCGAATAGTCGTCGTCATGGGCATATCTCCACTCTCTATACCGTCTACACCTTGGCCACCAGCGCGAGCTGTGACTGGTCGAAGTAGCGCAGCGCGCCCGCGGGTAACAGCAGCGCCAGGTCGGGCTGGAGCGCGGCCACGAATTCGGTGTCATGGCTCACGATCACCAGCGTGCCGCGATAGCTGGCCAGCGCCTCGCGCACATGATCGCGCGAGATGGGGTCCAAATTGTTGGTCGGCTCGTCCAGCAGCAGCGTGTTATAGCCGCCGAGCATCAGCCGCGCCAGAGCAAGCCGCGTCTTCTCTCCGCCAGAGAGCGAGCCAACCTTCTGGAAGGCCTGCCCACCAGAGAAGAGGAAGCGTCCCAGCAGCGAGCGCAGCTGCCCATCGCTCGGCGGCGGACCGGCGCGGTGCGGCATCTCGCTCGCCGCCAGCCGCAGCTCTTCGAGCAGGCCGAGGCCGGGATGCAGCGACTCGTGCTCCTGCGCATAGTAGCCGAGGTCCACCATCTGGCCCACCTCGATGCGTCCGCGGGTAGGCGCCGCCAGCCCCGCCAGCACGCGCAGCAGGGTAGTCTTGCCGGCGCCGTTGCGCCCCAGCACCACGAGCCTCTGCCCCCGCTCGATCTGAAAGGTGAGGTCGGTGAAGACGGCCGGCCCGCCGTAACTCTTGGTCAGCCGCTCGGCGCGAAAGACCACGCGCCCGCTCTGCCGTCCGACGGGCAGATCGAGCGCCAGCGCGCGCTCGTGTTTGGGCAGCGTCGCGGCATCGGGCAGATCGTCGCGCATGCGCTCGACCAGGCGATCCAGCACCTTGGCACGGCGAGCAATCTTCTTCGTCTTGCCGCGCATCCAGTTGGCCTGCTCCTCCAGCTGGGCGATCTTGGCCTGCTGGCGCTCGGCCTGAGCAGCGGCGCTCTCCTCGGCCTGCGTGCGCTGCCGCTGGTACGACGTATAGTTGCCCGTATACGCGGTGAGAGTGCGCGTAACGGCGTCCAGGTGCAGAATGCGCGTGATGGCGCGATCCAGCAGCGCCAGATCGTGCGAAACGAGCAGCACCGCGCCAGGGAAGCGCGCCAGGTAGTCCATCAGCCAGCGCGTGGCCGGGCCATCCAGGTGGTTGGTTGGCTCGTCCAGCAGCAGCAGATCCGGTGCGGCGAAGAGCACGCGTGCCAGCGCCAG
Source organism: uncultured Ktedonobacterales bacterium (assembly GCA_964416775.1). Taxonomy (GTDB): domain Bacteria; phylum Chloroflexota; class Ktedonobacteria; order Ktedonobacterales; family JADMIN01; genus CAYQFU01. The sequence goes on along the minus strand of CAYQFU010000098.1, from coordinate 5,303 downwards.
CCGCGTCTTTTGCCCGCCGGAGAGCGCCGCCACGGACCGCTCCAGCTCCACATCGGCCAGCCCCAGGCCGTTCAGCAGCTGGACGATCTCATGCTCGGCGTCGTACCCGCCCTGCCGCTGAAACCGCTCCTCCAGCTCGCCATAGCGGGCTAGCAGAGCGTCCAGTGGCTCTGGCGCGCGTTCGTGTCGTCGCGGCGTGGCAGCAGCGGGAGCGGCCGCCGGCGCGGGAGCGGTGGCGCGGGACAGCTCCGCCTCGATGTGCCGCAGCTCGCCGGCGATGGCGCCGAGGTTGCGGCCCGCGAGCATGACATCGCGGACCGTCACCGGCGTGTCGCCGTGCCGCGCACCGCCTGCCAGCAGGTCGTCGGCCAGCCGCTCCTGGCCTAAATAGCCGACGCGTTTGGGATGCGTGATACTCCCAGCATCGGGATCCAGCTCACCCCGCAGCGCGCGCATGAGCGTGGTCTTGCCGGCGCCGTTGACGCCCACCAGACCCACCTTCTCGCCCCGCCCGATGAGGAACGACGCATCCTCCAACAAATTCTTGCCGCCACGACTGAGCGTGACGTGCTTGACCTCCAGCATACTCCTACCCGTTCTCTTCCCCGGTCCACCATCCGGCCCACCAGCGCGCCTGAGCCTCGTTCCGGCGCGCGACACAACAAAGCCGCGAGCACTACGTCTGCCCGCGGCCGGTGAAGCATCTGGTCGAATGGTCAACCCCAACGGAGGACGAGCCAGGCGTTCTACGCCGGTGGCTCATGCTGGGGGGTCTGGCGAGGCTCGACGACCTATCGCTGCACGCTTGCCTGAAAATGGGCAGACTCCTCCCCTGACGTCAGGGGAGTACCGCCATGATCACCACAGGCAAGGGAGACATCGTCGTGACAATCCTCACTCGACATGTTTGGGGATGGGCACTGCTACGCACAGCTGCCCACGAGCGTGCATGATGGGCACGTCCGCGCATAATCATACCTGGCCGGCCACTGAAAATCAAGGGTCGTCGCCATAAGGGTGGCCATCAGATGCGAATGGCCAGCGCCGCGTACATCTCGCGCAGGAAGCGCGACGGGATGATGCTCAGCACGCTCGGCTCCGAAAGCCCCACCTGCGCCGCCAGCAGCCTGAACGCCTCGATGTCAATCGGGTAGGGAACCCACGGGTTGCCCGACTGCGCGTTGTATTCCACCAAGATCAAGCGGCCGCCGGGCCAGCGCAAATAGCCGCAGAGCGTGGACAGGACGGAGGCCTGGTGCTGAAAGCGGACGTAGTGCAGCGAGTTGGCCATCACAATGCCGTCCAGCCGCGGCAGGTCGAGTGGCTGGGTGAAGTCCGCCCGCATGAAGTGGACGTTGGAGCCGGGATACTGCTGCTCGAACGCGTGGCGCTGGCGGTCGAGGTCGTGACCATTGCGATCGATGGAGTAGATCTCGCACTCTGGTCCCAGCAGGCCGCGCAGCTCGAGCGTAAAGATGCCCGTGCCGGAGCCGAAGTCGGCCCACACGCCGCCCGTTCGATCGATGCCAGGACTGATGAGGTCGCGCTCTTTGCTCATGTGGCACGCTCCCCGCTCGCACCCGCGCCGCCGGGCGCCGCATCAGGCGCCCACAGTGTACCCCACGCGACGGTGTCGTGTCGGGTGGGGTGATGCCGCGACTGTGCGCAGCTGCCAAAACGCCTGCTCGATATGCGCCTCGAGCTGCGCCCCGTGGCGTACGAGAGGGAGCTTCCCGTAACGGTTGCCTTATGTGCGGAACGTGACGACACTGCTGGAGCAGGTCAGCGCGACCGGCCGGTTCAGATGTCAACCCAGTCTCTACTAATTTTGGGCAGACTTTGGCCGCTTGAGAAATGCGATACACATCGCCGGAGGCGGCGGCGTTCCCGCTCGCTGGTGAAAGAAGATTTGATTCTGATCAGGTTGGTCCACGTGCACGTGAACCAATTCCCAGCCATCCCCTCCGGCTCGATTGAGTGCATCCACGATGTCGTCGAGACTCGTCGTAATCCGAGAATACTCCCATTGCTCCATCGTCTCCACTCCTCTTTGGCGACCACCAGACGGCGACGGCCACGGCGGTCATGGCGGAGATCAAGCACACGGTAGACGAGACGTATGGAATGTCTCCACAAGGGCATGGTTCCTCTAGCGCGTTTCCCAGACGCGCTCGTTAGGACTCCCCCCTCGCCTCGAAGAATGCTTCGGCCGCCTCGGCCGCACGGCTCGCGGCGGGGCTGGCCGCGTGGCGCACGAGGTGCAGCCCCAGCTCGGCCAGCAGCCCCGCGAGATACTGCCGCTCCGCCTGCATCGTCGTCAGCGCCCGCTCAGCCTCGGCCACCAACTCCTGCAGCGCCTCCGCGCGCACGCCATGTGTCTCGTCGAGCCGCCGCCGCAGCTCGGCCTGCGCG
>CAYQFU010000098.1:0-2791 GCA_964416775.1 uncultured Ktedonobacterales bacterium | reverse complement strand
GGCCTGCGCGACCAGGCGTAGCTCATCGGCGTAGGCCTGGCGCTCGCGCTCCAGCCGCGCGTCCAGCTCGGTAGAGAGCCGCGCGTGCAGCCGCAGATGGGACTCGCTCTCGTGATCCAGCTGCTTCGCCAACTCGGAGATGGCCCGCGCGTGGATGGCCGCCAACTCCTCGCGCGCCTGCCGCTCGCGCTCCAGCTCAGCGCGCAGCGCCTGCTGCTCGGCGCGCATAGCATCGAACGCACGCAGGAAGTCGTCGCGTTCATCGCGCTGACGGCTGATCTGTGCGTTGAGTTGCGCCACCGCGAACGCGTGGGCCTGGTCCTGCTCGTCGCGCGCCTGGCGTACCCGCGCCAGCGCCTCCTCCACCTGCGCGCGCCACTCCGCGGACAGCTCGCTCCCCGCCGGCCCGGCCAGCCGCTGCTCCAGCGCGCGCAGCCGGCGCTCGTGGTCGCGCATGTGCGGCCCCACCAGGATCTCGCGAATGCGCGCCATCTCGGCTGGCTCGCTCGGGTTCGCTCGTGCCGCCGCTGGCGCCGGTTGGACCGCCGGCGGCACCGTTCGCATGCGCACCGTCGGCGCTTCCGCCACATTGCTGGTCCGGCCCGTCATCTGCTCACTCGCCATATGGTCGCCCCCACTGGATTCGCTCTCCGCCAGCGGATGTGTGATCCGGGCGCCCTGCCACCGCTGCATGCTTCACCCCTTCGTCGCCGCTCGTCGCCCCTCGTCGCGTCGTGACCCCTGCCCCGTCCTACACGCCACGTTCCTGCAGCGCTCGCCCAGGCACATGCCCGGACGGCCCACCCAATCTCAATGCCGGTGGAACAGCTCGGCGAGGTGCTGGCTCGCCGCGCGCACATCTTCGACTGCCAGATGCGCCAGCACGACGATCAGCGCGAACAGCGCGCGGACCATCGCCACGGTGGTGAGGCGTACGGCCCGCCACGCCGTCGCCGTGTCCATCTCGCCCCCAGGCCGCACCGTCGCATTCACGTTCTGTGCACCAGCGCCCTGCGCCGCCGGCCAAATGGGTGGCGTGCCGGCCGGCTCGTTCGGCGCGCCCACTGAGCGGCCGGTGGACCGCAAGGTGGATCGCGAGTAGGCAACCTGCCCAGTGGCGTGGGCGTAGACCCGGCGCCGCAGCTGCAACAGCTCCAGCCGCGCGCTCGCCCTCGCTCGGCGCTGGCGCAGGCGACAGCGATCGTCGGCCTGCCGCACCTGCGCCGTGAGGTCCATCGTGGCGTGCGCATGGTCGAGACGCAGGTCCTGGATCTGGCGCTGCAGCTCGGCCAGGCTGTGCAGTGTCACATCGCCCGCCCGCGCCGCTCCGTGCGTTTCGTCGAGTTGGCGCGCCAGCGCATCCAGCCGCTGCTCCATGGCCGCCAGCCGCGCCGCTTCCTCGGTTTGCGGCTGTGCCTGCATGGGGGAGCGCGCCAGCGCGTCGAGCCGCTGCTCGATGGCCGCCAGGCGCTCATCGTATCCCCGCGGCTCGTTGCCGAACAGCAGCGTCCGCAACGTGCGCACGTCGTCCTCTGGCAGCGGCTCCGCCCACAGATCGCCGACCGGCTCTTCCGCCAGCTCGGCCAGCGTCTCGGGCGCCGCGACGGACGGGTCGGCGAGCGTCGTGGATGTGGCGGCGAGCGCCGCATACTCGCCGCTCGGCAGCGGCTCCAGCCTCGGCGCTGCCGCGCGATGAGCAAGCGGCACGTCAGGAGTGGGCTGCGTCCCCGTGTCGGCCGACCAATCGGCCTCCCCGCCGGCCGCCTGAGCTTCGGCCACTGCTGGGGTCGGGCCGCCCGGCCCTGTGCCGGCCGCTGGCGCAGCGTCGCCGGCCGTCGTCACCTCGTCCGCAGCCGGCGACGCTGCGTCGGGATCGAGAAAGACGGCGGGCGCCACGAGCGCAGGCAGTACCTCGGTTGGAGCGTCCTCGATGGACGGACCGGACGCATCGTCCCTCCAGGTCGTCGTCTGCTCGCTCATGCTCGTCGCCTCCTGCTCACCCTCCACACACCTGCGCCGGCCCTCCCTGAGAACCCACCACGTGACGCGAGTGTACCTGAGTGGAGGGGCGTGCCGCTCGCAAGGCTACCGAAATGGGCTATCCCTGGCCGTCTCCAGTCTGCTAAAATGGCGTGCGCATGGTGTACACGCTGGCGGAAACGGAGGTGCCACATGCCGGCTCATGGCGTGCTCGTCGTCATTACCGGCGCCCCCGGCACGGGCAAGACGACGCTCGGACGGCGCATCGGCCGCGAGCTTGGGCTGCCCGTCTTCTTTAAGGATAGCATCAAGGAACGGCTCTTCGATAGACTCGGCTGGAGCGATCTGGCATGGTCGCGCAAGCTCGGCGTCGCCAGCATCGCGCTGCTCTTCGATATCGCCGAGGCGGAGCTCGCCGCGGGCCGTTCACTCGTGATCGAAAGCAACTTCCGGCCCGAGTACGACACACGTCAGGTCGTAGACCTCCTGCGCCGCTGTCCCGGCGAGCCATTCCAGATCTTCTGCGACGCCGCGCCAGACGTGCTGCTGCGCCGCTTCCGCGAGCGCTGGGACTCCGGCACGCGGCACCAGGGCCACATCGAGAACGAGCAATTCGAGAGCTTCGCGGCCACCCACCTGAACGGTGCCTACACCCCGCTGGCCATCGGCGGCACGCTCATCACCCTCGACACCAGCGACTTCGCCCGCCTCGACCTCGCTCCCCTCTTCACATCGCTGCGCGCCGCCCTGGGCCACCCGAACACCATGCCCAACTGATCACGCCGCCGGTCGAGACGCGTTTCACCTGCGG
>CAYQFU010000097.1:3929-19522 GCA_964416775.1 uncultured Ktedonobacterales bacterium | reverse complement strand
TGTTACGCACGCCGCCAGCGTTTGTCCTGAGCCAGGATCAAACTCGCCATACAGTAGCTCAACGCAGTGCCTCCGCCTCGGAGCCCACTACGCTGCTGTCATGGTGTGCCCGCCAGCCGATCGCTCGATCCGCTGACAGGCTCAGTCATTTCGGTTCCACTTGGTGTACTCAAAGTGGGCCCGGTCGCTCCGCCTCCACGGACTGGTCCAGTTGGCTGGGTACCGGCACCGTGCATCCCCGGGCACCCCGTACGACCCACCTCCGAAAAGATGCGTCAGCACGGCATGCCTGGCTCGCGCGACCCCAGCCCCACCACCAGCACCATCCGCTTCGCGGCTGTGTGGCTGTTGCTGTTGTTGCTTCTCACTCTTCAGTTGTCAAGGTGCCCGACCCACCAGTCGCGCCCATCGTCGGGGCGCGACTGGTTTTGACCACCCTTTTCGGTGGCACCCCCCGATCATATCACCTCATCGAGGTCATGTCAAGGGGGTTTTCGAGGATTTCCCAGTGGATTTCCCAGTGCCCATCCCGCGCTTTGTAGCATCCGCGAAGGTCTCCGCTGCCGCTCTCCGCGCGCAGGGCACCAAATGATGGTATCACACCTGAGACGCCTCGTCAATACGTTGCGTCACGCCAATAGCCATTTGGCTGCCATGCCTCGCCGTTCATGCGTCACTCGCCCGACGCGTCTGTCCCGCTCGAGCGCGTGCCACGCCCCAATTGCGGCGCCTCCAGATAGCACCGCGCCCGCTCCCGGCGATCTCTCGATCCCCAGAGCGGGCGCGACCTGACAAACACTGGCCTGTCGGCCGTCCTACCACTGCCGCTCGCGACGCTGGCGACCGTTCGAATCCGCCCAGCGCGAGCCCGAATCATACCCCGACTCGTACGTGCCCCACGACCGGTCGCCGCGATACTCGCTGCCCCGATTGTCGTAGCGCCCACCACGGCTTTCGCGACCATAGCCGCCACGGCCGCCGCCGCCGCCGCCACCCGCGCGCTCAACGCGCGGCTGGGCCTCGTTGACCCGGATCGTGCGATTGCCAAGCTGGCTGCCGTTCAACTGCGAAATGGCGTTCAACGCCTCGTTGTCGTCGGCCATCTGCACGAATCCAAAGCCCTTGCTCTGACCGCTGTCGCGGTCAGTGATCACGGTAGCCTCAATCACTTCGCCGTACTCGCCAAACAGGCTCGCCAGCTGCTGACCGTCCACCGTGTAGGGGAGATTCCCCACGTAAATGCGCTTTGCCACACAGGCTCCTTCAAACCTACCGGCCCTGTTGGGCCATACCAACACACTGCGTCACTCGACGACGCTCGGGGGGGCAAACAAGGCGGAGGAACAGGAGCCTACCTAGCGCACCCTCAGGCTGTTCATTCAAGATTCAACGCAGTACTAGTGTACCACATTTGCCAGGGGCTCCGCTGGCTCTCGCTTCGCAAGAGACAACTGCCAGCCACACAGGAAGCCAGCCTCGCCCGCCTCAAACCCCGGCCGCTCCAGCCGACGCCGCCGCGGCCGCACGCCGGTCCAGATCTACCAGCACATTCAGCACGAATAGCGCCACCGGCAACGGCAGCTCACGCGGCATCAGCCACCGCGCCTGAATGCGCCTCCGCCATGCCCCGCTCTTCTCAGCATGCAGCAATACGGCCGGATGTTCCGGCGGTGGAGTGTGCGTGTCCTCCGACAGCGGCACCACATCCGCGTTCGCCGGGCTGCCAAACCAGCTTCGTCGCCGCAGCAAGAAGCGGCGCTCTTCCGCCCCATTCACCACCAGCACGTGCCGCCAGCGCAGCCCCGTACGCTCGTGCGTGTACGCAGCCCATGCCGCCTCCCCAGGCCGCGGCTCAGCACCTCGCAGCAACGCGCGGTTATTCGACCAGAAACCGCCGCGGTGCACGATCGAATGCACCTCCCCACCGCGCAGCTCGATCTGCTTGTTCAGGTCGATCGTCGCCACCTGTTCGTCGTGGCGCTGGCTCGGCTTCCCCTCGTCCTCCAGCGGGCTTGCCAACACACGATACCTGCTTGGACCGAGATCTAAAGAGCGCGCCAGGGTGATGAACATCGGCTGGGTCTGCTGCATGCGATCGCCCGTCCTTCCCCTCCAGCTCCACGCCCTCGGGGCGATGCTGTCCTCCACGCCAACAGCTCCGTGCTCTCACAGTATCATTTCCGCGCGCCAAGCATGTCAACGCGCCTGGCGCGACACGCGAGCACCGGCTTATACTGTGTCGGCCTCATGATAGCGGACCAGCGTCGCCTCCCCCTCCGCCGAGTGCCTCGCGGCTCTCTGGCGGCTCTCTCGGACACGCCCCGCACCATCTCAACGCCGGCTCATCCGCGCACATTCACGCTGCGCCGGCCCCATACCGACTATGGACGAGCCTCTATAAAGGAGCACTCCCGATGGACCACCTAGACGATCTGCTCGCGCCGGCCCGTAATTTCGGCCATCTCGACGCTGCCTACTCCGGCTTCGAGCGCGCGCGCGTCGTGGTCGTGCCAGTGCCTTTCGACGGCACCACCTGCTATCGCCCAGGCACGCGCGAGGGACCGCAAGCCATCATCGACGCCTCGCGCAACCTCGAGCTGTATGACGCCGAGCTGCGCCGCTCGCCCTACACCGTCGGCATCCACACCCTGCGCGCGGTTGAAATCGTCAACGGCGACGCCCAAGCCATGGTCGACCGCGTCGACCAGGTAACCAGCCACCTGATCGAAGCCGGCAAGTGGGTGCTGACGCTGGGCGGCGACCACCTCGTGGCAATCGGCGCCATCCGCGCCCATGCCCATCGCTTCCCCAACCTCTCCGTCCTCCAATTCGATGCCCACGCCGACCTGCGCGACACGTACGAAGGCGCGCACTACAGCGCCGCCACCGTCATGCGCCGCACGCTCGAGGTGTGCCCCCGCATCGTCCAGGTCGGCATCCGCAGCCTCAGCGAGCCCGAGGCCCAGCTCGTTGAGGAGCGCCACATCCCTCAGCTCCTCGCCGCCGACATCCACGAACAGGTCGCTTCCGGCCGCCGCGACTGGATCGACCAGTCCCTCGCCGCCCTGCGCGACGACGTCTACGTCACTTTCGACGTCGACTGTTTCGATCCCTCGTTGGTCCCCGGCACCGGCACACCCGAGCCCGGCGGCCTCGGATGGTACGACGCGATGGCGCTCCTGACCGAAGTCGCCCGCCACCGGCGCATTGTCGGCGCCGACGTGGTCGAGCTGTCCCCCCTGCTCGAAGGCCACGTCAGCCCCGTCGTCGCGGCCAAGCTCGCGTTCAAGCTCATCGGCCTGGCCTGTCGCTGATACGGAATCTGGTTGAACCGTGGCGCCTTCGTCCGACGGGCGTCCACCGGACGCCCCTACAATGCGCGACCGATCATCCAGATCTCGTATGATACCAACGCCGGCCATCGCATGGGTGTCTCGCGGCCGCTCTATAGGCGGCCGCCCGCCCGCGCTTTCGTTGGCGCCGTCACCAGTGCGATCACCCGCTCGAAGACCCACAGGCAGCGCGCCACACGTAGCACCGCCAGCACCGTCGTGCCGGCGCATACGTATAACAGCACGGGTGCTGGCGCCCCGTCACGGTCCAGCACCAACCCCACCAGCGCCACGATAGTCCCCGCGCCCAGCGCCCGCATCGCCGCGATGAACACGCGCCAGAGTGTGGCGTAGTGCCGGCTGTCGCGCACCAGCTCCAGCCGGTCGCTCGATGCGTAGCCCAGCGCGATGGATGCGCTGGCAATGGTGAACCCGAGCAACGAGCCGCAAATGGACGCGACCGTGCCGTATACCGCCGCCCGGTTCCCCTCCAGCGTCGCCTCGATCAGCGCCTGCCCGCCGAAGCGCTCGCCCCACACGGCGAATGCCACGCTCACCACCAGCGACAGCCCCAGCTCCGCCAGCAGAAAGTGCGTCTTCCACCAGTGTTGTGCCGCCTTCATACGCGCACCCCCGCCGCCACGAGCAGTTGGGGCCGCAGCTCGGCGTACGCCTTCTCGATCGCCGTGTAGGCCGAGTCAGGTTCGAGCGCTCGCGTGCGCCGGTCCATGCAAATGATCTGCCCGCGCGCGATGAGCTGATCGCTCAGCACATCCACCGCCTCCACGTGTCCCGTCAGCTCACTCAGCCCTTGCACGTTGAAGCACGACACCTCGCTGCGCAGATCGTCCTGCCCCGCCAGGTGGCGCACCGCTGCCAGCAGCCGCTCGGCCAGCGGCTTGCGCGAGTACGGCCGCGACCGCAGCGTGAGTTCCAGCTCCTCCGCATCCCCCGCTCGCTGCGCCGCCCGGAACGCTTCGCCCAAATCCTGGTCTGCCTGCGCCACCCGTGCGGCGTACGCGGCCCGAATGCGCAGCCGCACCACTCGCACGTCCCGCAGATGCTCCAGCCGCTCCGCCACATCCTGCCGCAGCAGCGGCTCGAACGCCACCGGCGGGCAAATCGTCCCCAGCTTGGCCGCCAGATACTGTCCCAGCCGCGGCACCCGCGGCCCGAACACGTTGAACTCTGATCCAACGATCTGGTCCGGAAAGAACATCACGTGTACCTGCTCCACCAGGCCGGACTGCTCGGGGATCTTGAGCGCCGACAACGCGCCCGCGCGCTCCACCTGGGGGAATCCCGAGCGCCGAATGTGCCCGAAGCGCAGGCGCTGCGTGGCCGTCGTCCGGTCCACCCAACAGCAGGTCGCGTTGCCTTCGTCGTCCTCCCAGTATCTCCCCTCAGAGCTGAAAGGAAGGCCGTCCAGGCAACGCAGCGCTGGCTCCAAATCGAGCGGAAGGGGCCGCCCCGCGTCGTCGAGTCCCGCATCCAGCCGGTAGAAGAAGATACGGCGCTCCACCGTCCTCACGGCCACGCGCACCGCGCTGCGCCTCACCATGCTCCGCTCTCCCCCTTCACCCGCGCGGCCTCCTCGCTCACCAGACTATTCCCTGCGCGCGGCGCCGGACCGGCAGCCCTGGACGGCCAACCTCCTCGCGCCCAACCCGCGCCTGGCTGCTCTCGGTCGAGTATCGTACGTACGGCCCCTGGCCGTCAAGCCGGCGCTCTCGCCCACGCGCACTGGTGCGCACCACCGTGCCGCACCGTTCGCGCACTGCTGGCACGCCTGCCCATCGGCCTCAGCCGGGCAGTCAGCCGGCCTCCGCGAGCCGCCGTGCCACCGCGAACGGATCGTGTGCGATCACGCTGCTGCCATACAGCTCCAGCGCGGCCACGTCCGCCGTCGGGGAGAGCGGGTCGCCCCGGTCCACCAGCCGCGCCACGAGAGGAAAGCCCTCCCACCCTCCGGCGCCGTCCAGCGGCGGCCCGAAGATGGCCGCGTTCAGCGCCAGCACGCCCAGCTCACGGTACATCGTCACCACCGAGCCAAGCGCGCGCGCCAGCCCGTCGAGCGGAGGCGCCGTCGCCGCCACATCCCCAGCGCCTGCCGTCTTCCAGACGGACGGCGGAGCCAGCAGCACGACCTCGCGCTCCTTGGCCGGCGTCAGCGACGCCAGCGCTGTGATCTCGCCCCGCGTCACGCAGAGACCTAGCGCCCGGTGCGCCGCGACCAGATCGCCGAAGTACTCGCGCCCGGTCGCCTCCGCGTAGCGCCGCGCCGCCGCGCGCCACAGCTCCACGCGCGCGTGCGCCATCGCTCGCCCCAGCGTCATCTGCAGGTGCCCATGCACCAGCGACGCGCCAGCCCGCCACAGACAGTTCCACAGCACGAACAGATGACCCGCCCGCGCGTCTGCCTCACGCACGCGCCTGGCCCACGTCCGCACCACCTCCAGCGCGTCCGCCAGCGCATCCCCGTCCACGGCGAGGGGATCGTGCTCGTCGAAGATCACCACCCCGTGCCACCCGTCGGCGCGTGCCAGATTGGCCGCCGTGCGGCAATGGCGCCCGAACACACGTCCGAAGGACTCTTCCGGCGTGTGGTGCGCCGGATCGCAAAAGTCGTCGCCCCGCGTCTCCTCGATGCGCCGGCGCACCGCCGCCAGCCGCTCCGCATCCGCCTCGGCCGCGCCGGCACCAGGTCTGCGCGCCCGCAAAGGGTTGAACGACGCCCCTTCGCACGTCCAGCGGTTCATCACCCGCACCACGCTCTGCTCGCGCACTGCCGCGACTGACCCAAGCGTCTGCTCCAGCCAGGGCACCATCTCGGGTGGCGGCACCATCACGCCCACGTCCGCCACCACCTCGAAGAGCCGGTCCACGAGCGTCTGCTCTTCCACTGGGAGCGACGCGATCAGCGCCGGCAGATCGGCAATGCCGGGCTCATGCGCGGGGCTGAGTCCCACGTTCATCCTCTCTTCATCGCGCCAACAGGCGCCCCGGCGCCGCGGCCGATGCCCATTCGCGCGCCTGGTCAGCCAGCCGTGTCCGCCGTCTGCCGCGTGCGCGAGAGCCGATGCAGCTCCTGCGCCCGGCGGTACAACGCCACGTACTGCTCCGCCGAGGCATCCCACGAGTAGTCGGACAGCATTGCCCGCTGCATCAACCGGTGCCAGGCCCCATCGAAGCGATACACTTCCAGCGCACGTACCATCGCCGCGAAGAGGTGGAACGGATCGTAGGGATCGAAGCTGAATCCGTTGCCCGTATCGCGCTCCGGGTCGAACTCTTGTACGGTATCGGCCAGCCCCCCCGTCCGATGGACGACTGGGATGCTGCCATAGCGCATGGCGAGCATCTGGCTGATGCCGCATGGCTCGAAGCGCGACGGCATCAGGAATAGATCCGAGCCAGCATAGATGCGCTGGCTCAGCTCCGTATTGAAGGTCAGATGCATCGCGACCTGCCGCGGATAGCGCGCCGCCAGACGCTGGAACGTCTGCGCGTAGTGCTGGTCGCCCGTGCCCGTCACGACGATCTGCACGCCCTGCTCGATGAACGGAATGAGCACCTGATCCAGCAGATCAAAGCCCTTCTGGTCGCTCAGGCGTGAGATCATCCCCACCAGCGGCACATCGGGTTCGACCGGCAGGTGCATGTGCTCCTGCAGCGCCGCCTTGTTCGGCACCCGCTCCTCCAGGCAGAAGGCGTCGAAGTGCGCATCGATGTGCTTATCCGTCGCGGGGTTGAACTCCTCCGTGTCAATGCCGTTGAGGATGCCATACAGCCGGTCGCGCCGCTCCCGCAGCACCGGGTCCAGCCGCTCGCCAAACTCTGGGGTCAGGATCTCCTGCGCATAGCGCGGACTGACCGTGCTCACCACATCCGCGAAGAGGATCCCGCGGCCCATCAGGTCCACGACGTTCGCCAGCTCCACGACCGCCGGATACAGAAACCCCTGCTCCGCTACCCCGGCAACCTCCAGAATGCGGTAGCCGAAGATGCCCTGGAACGCCAGGTTGTGAATCGTGAAGACGGTCGCAGTGTCGCGTAGCAGCGGATCGTCGCGGTAGAGGGTGCGCGCCCAGTTTGGCACGATGGCCGTGTGCCAATCGTGGCAGTGCAAAATGTCCGGCGTCCAGCCCAGCCGTCGCACCAGCTCGATGGCCGCGCGGCAGAAGAGGATGAAGCGCTCGCCATCGTCCGTGTACCCATACAGATTCTCGCGGTTGAAGTAGCGCGGCGCATCCACGAAATACACCGGGATGTCCCCTGGCATGCGCCCACCGAACACCGTGACCTCCTCGAAGGTGTCGTCCATCGGCACGGCCAGGTCCGTGAGGATCGGCTCCAGCTTCCAGCGCTGTGGGTCAACGCTGCTGTAGCGTGGCAGCACCACGCGCACGTCGTGGCCCATGCGCCGCAACGCCTTGGGCAGCGCCCCGACGACGTCGGCCAGCCCGCCCGTCTTCACGTAGGGCACGCCCTCGGCCGCGATGAACAGCACACGCAGCGCCGGCCCTTTCAGCGCGGCTGGTACATCCAGCTGCGGAGCTGGACTCGCCAGTGCCGTCTCGTCGGCGCTGGGCAAGCTCGCGGAGGATGCCGGCCGTGCGGGAAACGTCGGTGGCACGGGCGTCGTGATCGTACCGTTGGCGCCAGATGGCATATCACACCTCTTCCGCCGCGCAATCCAGGCGCGGGTGCAGGCATGCACATCAGATAGCTGCTGGGTAACGCTTTCCAAGGATGGACTACTACTGGGTTGAGGTGACCGCTTCCGCCGCGCCGGAGCGCGGGAGCGACCGCCGTGCGAGCGACTTACGCGACAGTTCAGCCAACTGTGGTGTCAGGGGTGGCCTGAGTATATCAGGCGCCGGCCCGCGCTACCAGTCCGCGACACGCTTCAAAACGGAAAGCCCGTGGCCTTCGCCACGGGCTTCCAGCAAGAGCGCGCTGCGTCTACTCGTGCGTGCCGACCGCCAGGCCGCCAGCCGTCTGCTCTGGCGCGGTCACCGGCACCAGCGCCCAATCCGGCCCGGCCACGGCGTAGAGGAACGCGCCGACCGTGCAGAAGATGAAGCAGAACACGACGATCTCTGCCCAATCCCCCGGCCACTTATAGGCGACGTAGGCTCCCGCGCCGCCCACCAGCACCGGCACGAGCACCGTCAGGAACCAGCGCACGCTCGTCGCCCGGATTCCCGCGCCAAAGAGCGCCGCCGCGATGCCCACCACCTCGAAGCACACCCCCGCGATGAAGACCGCGTGCGACCCTTCCGCCACGTCCCAGCCGCCCATGAGGATATCCGTGTGGAAGCCCTGGATGGCCCCCACCAGCTCCAGCGTCATGCCCACCAGCAGCGTCCACATGATGAACTTGCGCAGTTGGCTCATCGGCTGGCGGCGGCTCAGCAGGATGAACTGCATCCCGCCAAGATAGCCCATCAGCAGCACGCCCCAGAAGGCATCGTGCAGCGCATGCGACCCGGTCTGGTAAACCAGTCCCAGCGCCTCCGACTCGAAGAAGCTGGGCATCGAGAAGACGGCGAAGCCGGCCAGGTAGATCAGCACGCCGGTGCCCAGCACCAGCCACTGACCGGTGCACCCCAGCGCCTCCGCGCGCTCCACCGAGAACTCACGCTGCGACGCCCAGGCGAACGCGAACGCCAGGATCGCGATGGCCGTCGCGATGAACAGGCCCATTGGCACCTGCTTCGGGTCGTCGACGTGAATCACCGTGGCAGCCAGGCCCAGATAGACCAGACCCATCGTCGCGCCCAGCACCACCGTATTGCGCCGCGTGCTCCAGAAGTAGAGCGCCAGCGCGAACAGCTGGAAGGTCAGTCCCGTCACCAGCGCCGTGATGATGTAGCCCGTGTACGGCGTGAACGTGCAGCTCCCAGGGATCACGTCCTTCTGACTGCACTGCACGAAGAACTGCGTCGAGTCCACCTGGCGGACCACATACACCACCGGGTACACCGCCGCCCAGATGACCAGCAGCGGCACGCCGATATTGCCCAGGAGCCCGATCACGCCATGCAGGTAGACCGCCGGCATGAACTGCTGGCGGTGGCCGATCATGATGGGCAACAGCCACACCTGCAACGCGAAGAGCGCCGCCGCCAGCGCCACGAACAGCAACACGTTGCCAACTCCGCCACCCTGGAGGTTGTTGCCCAGGATGGCCTTTGGCGCGAACGTGAACAGCGTGATGTAGACCGCCACGATGGCGATCGCCACTGCCATGGCCAGCCGCACCAGCAGCGCGCCCGCCGCCCCGTTCAGCCGTCCCCGGAGCGCCGGGCGGCACAACAGCGCGTACGTCAGCATCGCCCCGCCGGTCAACAGGCCGATCATGCCCACCGACGAGATGTCAATGCTGCCCGGCTGGAACCAGATGCGATTGAACAGATAGCCTTGATTCGCCACCGGCCAGTATTGGACGGTGCCGTTGCTGACCGTCGCGTCCGGCAAGAGCTCGTGCCAGCCGCAGCTCGCAAAGCCCGGCAGCCCACTGGCGCAGTTGGCCGGGCCGCGCGCCACCTGCACGACGAAGAAGCCGCCCACGGCCGCGATCACCGCGCCTACCACCGCGAAGAGCTCCGGCGGAAACAGCGGGCGCGGGTCGTAGAGGAAAGCCACCTCCATGCACACGATGCCTGTGCCGATCGCCAGCAGCGCCAGATCGAGACATCCCTGCTCGAAGCGCGCCAGCGTGGCCAGCGTCGAGACCGTATAGAAGTAGCCCGGCACCTGACCGATGAGGATTACCGCGAGAAAGAAGAAGCCGGTGGCCAGCACGAGTGCCCGCGCCCATGACATCGGCTGTTCATGCTCTCGTGGGCTTGTGGCGGCAAGTTGCATGGGTCGGGGTCTCCTTTACTGGACGATGATCCAGGCCGTCATGGCGGGGTGGATGCTGCAATAGTAGGGATAATCACCGACCTTGGTGAACGTGTACTTATACGTGCCAGTTCCCGCTGCAAGCACCGTTGACGCGGGGAACGCGCCCGAGGTGTTCGGCACCACCGTGTGCGGCTGATCGGACATGTTGTTCCACGTCACCGTCGTGCCCGCCTTGATGATGATGTAGCGCGGCGTGAAGTTCCAGTTGGCGTTCGCCGCGCCAGGTGAATTGTCAATGGGCACGGTAACGCTGGACTTGCCGGTGTCGTCGGTGAACTGCGTCAGCTGCGGCCGGCTGCCCGACTTCAGCTCCGTCTTGTACTCGGCGATCTGCGTCGGATTGGTCAGGGTGCCCAGTACGTAGCTGAACCCATTGGTGTTCGCCAGCCCGTTGGTCTTGCGGTACGCCGGATCGGATGAGCGGATGAAGGAGACGAGATCGGAGATGTCTTCCTGGTTCAGCGAGCCGCCGTAATCCTGCAGCCACGCCGGCATCAGCAGCTTGGTGGGGTCATTCGGGTTCGCGATGCCACCCGAGATGATGCGTGTCAGGTCCTCGTCGGTCAGCTTGTTGACGTCCGCGTTGTTGTTCAGCTTCGGCCCATTGATGCCCTGGCCCTGAAAGCCGTGGCACGACGCGCAGTACTGGCCGTAGATCGCCGCGGCATTCTGCAGCCGCGTCTGGTAGAGCTGCGCCGCCGCCGACACCTGCGATTGCTGCTGGTCCACCGTCAGCAGCGGGATCAGCAGTGCCACCGCCACGATCATCAGCAGCGAGCCGTAGCCCGTGCGCGCCACCGCGTTCGCGCGCGAGAAGAAGATGTACATGAAGGAGGCGCTGACCAGGCAGACGGCAGCCAGCCCCAGGCCCACCTTCGTGTCCAGCACCTGGGTGAAACCCAGCGCCGCGAAGATCACGGCCAGCCCCACCCCGCTTGTGACGGCGAGCAGACCCGGATTACGGAAGTTCGTACCCATCTACGTTCGTTCCTCGGCTATACTTACGACCGCGGCTCAGTGCCGCTCGCCCGTCGCCGGGCTTGGCTCGCGCGTCGCGACCCACCCAGCCTCGCCGCGCTCCAGCTGCCTCGCGGCCGCCTCGCCCCCTCATCGCCACACTCACGGCATCACCAGATACCGTCCGTCTGGCGCCCGCCACGCTTACTGCGCCGCGCACGCCACCGTCGGCTCGGGCAGCAGACGCGTGGTCGGATCCGGCCGCTCGATGTGTTGGTTGAGCGTCCCCGTATCCACCACGACAGTGCCGCCACTGACCGACATGGCGAAGCGGTCCAGGCTCCGCGGCGCCGGGCCGTCCAGGTACTCGCCGTCCACGTTGTAGTGCGAGCCGTGGCACGGGCACTTGAAGCTGTTGCAGTCGTCGCGGAAGGGCACCTTGCACCCCAGGTGGACGCACACCTGGTACAGCGCCAGCCAGTACGTCCCATCCGTATCCTTCACCCAGTTCTCAGAATCCAGGAAGTTCTGGAGCTTCTGGCCACTGAGCAGAAAGGTCGGATTCTTCACATGCATGATGTATGACTTCGCCTTCGGCTCATAGAAGATGCCGCTCTGGTCGATCGCGAAGGCTCTCTGGTCCGCCGCCGGATACTGATCCTTGGTCTTGAGCGTGACGGCCGAGCCAAACTGCCCTTGCAGATTCGGATACAGCATCGTGAGCGCGCCATAGGTCGCCTCGAGGCTAATCACCCCGAGCGTCAGGCCCACGGCGCGGCGGAGCACCTGCCGGCGGCTCAGTCCCTTGCGCTGCATCTCGGCGGCTTCGGCGCCGCCGCCCGTCAGCACTTCATATTCTTGCGGGGTGCGCGATGTTCCAATGCTCATGGTGCGGATGCCCCTTTAGAGGTCGAAGTAGACGTGCTGCCACGGCCAGACCCACAGCCAGCCCGAGCCGCGGAAGAAGCTGCCCATCAGCACGGTGAGCGCGAAGAACAGTCCGCACATCGTAAACACCGTGATCGACAGCTTGCGGTCCGCGAACGCGCGGCTGGGGTTGCGGTCCAGGTACGGCACCAGCGCCAGGCCGACGAGCACCAGCGCCGGCAGCAGCACTCCGGCTACCACCGGCGGGAAGTAGTGCAGCTCCTCTTGCAGGCCCAGGAAGTACCACGGAGCCTTCGCCGGATTCGGCGTCAGGTTCGGATTCGCGTGGCCCCGCAGCGGCGCATCCACGACGATACTCACCACCGTCAGCATGACGGTCATCAGCATGGCCGCCATGAACTCGCGCACCAGCAGATGCGGCCACACGAACACCGAGTCTTCGAGCTGCTTCTCGACTCGTGTGACGGCCTCCTGCTTGACGACCGCCAGCGTGCGATAGCGCTTTTGTGTCGCTGCCGGTCGCGCCTCTGTGGTTGCCATCAGCGTCTCCTTTGCCTGCTGTAGCCTACGCGCGCTCGACGCCTAGCCGATTCGGCCGTTGCCGTTGCCATTGGAGCCAGCGCCCGCGCCCACGCGCAGCTCCTCCACCTCGCGCCGCGCCGGGGGCGGTGGTCCGGCCTCGCCGCCGTCCTTCCGGATGCGCCAGAAATGCACGGCCATCAAGATCGCGCCTACCAGCGGTAGCCCAATCACGTGCAGCGTATAGAAGCGAATCAGCGTGGGCCCACCGACGCCCGCCGGCTGTCCCGTCAGCACCAGGTGCGACTGCGTGGGAATGATCGGCGCGTAGCCAGCCATGTTCGAGCCGACCGTAATCGCCCAGTAGCCGATCTGGTCCCAGGGCAACAAATAGCCAGTAAAGCTCAACAGCAGCGTAATGAGGAAGAGTGTCACGCCCACGACCCAGTTGAACTCCCGCGGCGGCTTGTACGCGCCGTGGTAGAACACGCGAATCATGTGCAGCGTGACCGTGATCACCATCAAGTGCGCCGCCCACCGGTGCATGTTGCGCACCAGATCGCCAAAGGCCACCGCGCTCTTGATCTGCAGAATATCTGGATACGCTGCGTTGGGATCCGGCACGAAGTAGAACATCAGGAATACGCCGGTGATCGTCAGCACCAGGAAGAGGAAGAATGAGAGCCCGCCCAGACACCAGGTGTACGTGATGCGCATCGCCTGCCGGCTGACCTTGACCGGGTGCAGGTGCAGGAACACGTTGCCCATCATCACCAGCGACTGGTTCAGGGGCGTGTCCGGATATCCATGCCGGAAAATGGACCGCCAGACCTGGCTCTCCCGCACGTAGGTGGAAGCCCGGTCCAACAGACCGCGGTTCATCGTGCTCACGCTGCCTCCTCGAGTAGCCTTTGGATACCGCCCCGTGCGTACGCCGCTGCGCGTGAGGCGGAGCCCTGGCTACGAAAAGTTCTCGGGCCGGCCCCAGCGAATACGGTATCCGCAGGCGGGTGATGGATGGACGGTGACGATCGGCGGAACGCTAGCTCTTCTGCTTTGCTGGCTGCGACACAGGATGCAGCGCCTCACGCCGCGCCCGCGTAGCGGAGCCAATGGCCACAAACCAGCGACCCCTGGCACTGCCAGTATCACTTAATATAGCAGTTTGGCGGAGGGGGCGCAATCGGTATGGCAGGCGCGACGCGGAAGATTCAGGCACCTGTTAGGCTCAGGCCTTGTTGGACGTACAGCCCGCACGGCTCTGCTTCCAGGGCATGACGCTTCCAGGGCTACATATACCGCTTGCAGCATAGAGTGTACCGGAGAAAGCGCGGCAATACTATCAGGTAATTACCTGATTTTCGCCATCAGGTGCCTGTCTGGCCAGGCAGGCACCAATCCCTCCCCCATGCGCGCATGCTCTATGAGCGCGCCACCGCCCTGCCCCTCGCCAGCGCGCACGCCACGCTACCCACCAATGCGATCGCCGCCAGTACCCATAAGTACAATGCCAGCTGCTGGACGCGGTTCACCACGACCGCCAGGTGCTGGAGGACCGCGAAGACCATCAAGCCAATACCCACCATCAGCAAAATGACGGCATGAACCCTTCTACTCACGTCCCCTCTCCTCAGCGAGACAACCGCTCGGTTTGTCGCCGTGATGGCATGCCTGTCGAATCGGCTGACGATAGAGAAGAGGTCGGCTAGCCGTACAGATCGAACGCGAAGTACTCGCGGAAGCCAAGGCGACGGTAGATCGAGGCACCCATTTCCGACGCCTCCAGCACTCCAACGCGGTACCCGCGCGCCCGCGCCGCGAGCAGGGGATCGAGCGTAAGGGCTGTGCCAATGCCTTGCCCTCGGGCCGATGGAACGGTGGCGACATCGTAGATGCCAGCCACGCCAGCCCCAAGAAACAGGGCCGACATACCGACGGCCTGGCCGTCCAGCAGCGCCAGATAGCGTTGCACGGGTGACCGTTCGTCGACGCCGAGACCGACATGGACCGCGAAGCGCGCTTCGCGTACCGCTAGCGGCTCTCCAAAGCCAGCCCCAGCGACCTCCACCCACTGCCGCAGCGTCTTCGCATTCCGCACAGGCACAACACCAATGTGGTCAGGTCGTGTGGTCATTTCAGGCAACGTCGTGAGATCGACGGCCATCGCAGGTAGCCGCTCCCGCGGAGCCAGGCCATGGGCCTGAAGGCGCCGGGCGAGGTCCAGGGGACGCGACGAGGGAGCGACGTACCAGAAGAAGCCGACAGCGCGTGCCGCGTAGAATGCGAGCACGTCCACCAACCGCATATCGATCTCGCGCGCAGTGCGCCCAGGCGCGAATCGCGTCGATATGACGCCGTTGTACTCGGGGATAGGAATACCTGAAGCGAGATAGAACAACTCCGGCTCGTCGTAGAATTCGGCTTGAGCAGTGCAGCGATAGGAACGCCACCACGCTAGAAAGTTTGCCTCGATCGCGGCGGACACTACAGGCACCGATAGATCGCGCAACGGTGTTGTCATTGGCGGCGGCTCCCTCTCTGACGCTCCTCATCATGTCGGTCGCTCACACCCTACCAGGGAATCTGACTTATGGCCAATGATCCGGCTGAGGCGATTGGATAGCGAGCGCCCGTGTACTTGACTGCCGCACGCTGGCATGCTAGAGTGGCGCCGGTCGACGAGCCAATGAAACATCCCAGGCGCGGGTGAGGTAACGGTATGCGAGAGATACGTTGCGATCAATGCGGCCGCCAGTTCACATCAGGGGCATCTACCGCTGATGCTGTTTGCCCCAGTTGCGGGCGCGCCCTGATGGTGCCCGAAGAAACCCTGGCGGCCGCGTTCCCTGTCGCTCCCGCCGCATCTCCGTCGACCGGCCCCAGCGCTCCGCCAGCCACACCCGCCGCGGCCGACACGTCGATCGCGCCGGTCGCCTCCTCACCGATGCCACCGGCCGCGACAGAGGAACCCGCGGCGCTGGC
>CAYQFU010000097.1:0-3829 GCA_964416775.1 uncultured Ktedonobacterales bacterium | reverse complement strand
ACCTCGCTGGCCACGCCCACCTCGCTGGCCACGCCAGCCGCGCCGCTCGCGGCATCCATTGCGCCCGCCGCTTCAGCGGCTGAGCCAGCCGCGCCACCAGTCGCGTCGCCCCTCGTTGCGGACAGCCCCGAGGCCGATCCCGGTACCCGTCCGGTCCCCCCTGAGGTGATCGTCGCCGCGACCGCAGCCTCCGCCGCTCCGCCCGCCGGCGATCCCGCGCAGGAGCGCCCCACGTCGCCGCCCGTCCCGCCGTTCGATCCCCGCACCATGCCCGCGGAGGCCTTCGGCCAATATGAGCCGCCCTCTCTGCCGCGCTCCCGCACGGCCGCCGAGCCGGCCCCCGCAGCCGACTCCGCTGGAGCCACCCCCGAAGCATCTCCCGGTCCTGACCGGCTGGATCGCACCCAGGCCCTGCCGCCGGAGCTGCTGCGCGATCGCGGCGGCGCCTTTGACACCCAGCCTGTGGACGCTTCCGCCGTGGATGCCGCGGCGCGCGCCCCGCGCAAAGGCGGGCGCACGGGCGCCATCTCCGCCATCGCCCTGCTCGTCGTCCTCATTCTCGGCTCCGGCGGCGCCGTCCTCATCTCCAGCGGCCGGCTCGACAGCCTCCTCGGCACCAACCAGCCAACTGTTACCGTCGTGCCCACCAACACCGTTGCCGGACCTCCCACGGCTCTCACCGGCTTCCAGAGCTACAGCGCCCCCGACGGCTCATACCTGATAAGCGTGCCCGCCGGCTGGGCCATCGTGCCGTCCGCTTCCGCCCCGCTCACCATCTTCGCCGACCTCAATACGGGCGCCAACTTCGAGATCGATCGCGTGGCCCAGCTCGAAGACCCGCGCAGCCACGATGATCTTGCCATTCAGAAGATCGCCGTCGCGCTCGCCTCCAAGGTGAACGGCACCAGCAGCGTCTCCAACAAGACGGCCCCCACGAGCGTGCCCCTGACCGGCACGCTCTGGACCCAGGAAGCCGCCGACATCGCCGTCACCGGCTCTGGCCAGACGGTCACGTGGCACGTCGTCGTGCTCTCCGTGCAGCACGGTCAGAGCACCTTGCTCATCGCCTACTTCGCGCCCCAAGCCATTTTCTCCACCACCGACACCGCCGACTTCCAGCCCATGCTGAACAGCCTACGGCTCGTCTCACCGGGTCCGTAACATCAATGCTGGGTGATCACTCCCGCACTGCGTATCGGCACATCGGCATGCGTCCATGCCGCCAGGCGCG
Organism: uncultured Ktedonobacterales bacterium; assembly: GCA_964416775.1. Classification (GTDB taxonomy): domain Bacteria; phylum Chloroflexota; class Ktedonobacteria; order Ktedonobacterales; family JADMIN01; genus CAYQFU01. Next base: position 2,598 of record CAYQFU010000097.1, on the reverse strand, counting down.
CACCCGCGAACGCGGCACGAATGTCTGGTGCCTGAGCCTGAGTCCCAAGGACTCCTCAGACTGACAACGTCCCCGTGAGCCACCCTTCGAGGTATTCCCGCAACGAGGAAGCCTTCCAGTCACGCTCGTCCCCGATCGGATACCACGCGTACACATCCTCATGGGTGGACCCATTACCTGCGATGTTACAGGCGAAACGGATGCTGTCTACGCCTGCCTCGGCGAAGAAGAGCAGGGAATCGAAGGATTGATAGTGCTCCACATACCCTGGATCCGTCCGCATCGCGCGGTTGTACCGCACAATTTCGTCAGTGGTCCAGATCAGATGGACCCCAAACGTAGCGATGAGGCCGTTCGATTCGCCCAGCAGCTCTCTTAGGCTCTCAGGTAGCCGCATGCCCAGCTGGCGCTCGACCTCCTCCAGCTCGGCCAATGTCGCGCCAGGAAAGAACTCCGGACCTGGATTGAGATCGTAGATGGGCTCGTCGTCGCGCGTTAGGTCGCTTATCAACTCGCGCCACATCTGGTGCTTCCTCCCATCGGCCGTCCAACATTGTCACCGTGATCCAGTGACATAGACGATGCCCCGAAACCCAGATTTCTTGGGCTTCGGGGCATCGTCTCACTGAGTGGGGGGTGACCGACGGGGCTCGAACCCGCGACCTCCAGAGCCACAATCTGGCGCTCTGCCGATTGAGCTACGGCCACCATGCGCGCGCGCATCTCTCGCCCGCGCCTATGCAGTATAGCCCGCCACGCGCGCGCCTGTCAACCGCCGCGCCCTGGCGACATCTTGTCATTAGCCGCCCGCTCGATGTCACCAGTATAGCAGAGATTTCAAAAGGATGGGCCGGCGGTCCGCCAGCGTCTCACGCTGGAACAGACCACCGGCCCATCCGCATCCCGGACCAGCCGCCCGGGTGCGTGATCACCCCTAATAAATGAACGTCACGCCCGGCTCCACGCGCACGTAGCGGTAGTTCACCTTGGCGAAGCCCGCTCCGCGCCACGAGTCGTTCATCTCCGAGACCAGCACCCATTGCCCATTGGGGGCGATGGACTCGACGTGCGCGAAGTGGCCGACCGCGCTCGCGCCCCATCGCTGGCGTCGCTACAGTGTTCCCCCTCTCAGCAAATAAGTGACATATACCCGTCGCAGTGACAGTGCTTTACGAGTCGCGTATACTGGACTAGTAAAATACATTCGATGCGCTGTCTTGGTAGCGTCTTGTGCGAATGGACGCAGCAGGCGCGATGAAGGAGCAAGCGGTGGCCAAGCTGATTCACGCCGGAGAGTTCGCGACCGAAGGCGAACGCCTCGCGGCCGCCGAGTTGCAAAAGCTCCCGTCGCAGTGGGTTGTAATCTGCAACAAGACGCTACCCCGCCACAACGGCGGCTCCTACGAGCTTGACTTCGTCATCATCGCCGACAATTGGGTCTTCCTCCTCGACGAGAAATCCTGGCGAGGCAACATCCGGGGCAATGACCAATTCTGGGTCCGCCCCGACGGCAGCTCGACCCACAGCCCACTCAACAAGGCCGATTACGTGGCGAAGGTGCTCGCCGGGCATATCCGCGCCAAAGTGCCGCTCCTCGCCGCGGACGGACGTCCCTTCGTTCACGGCGGCGTCCTGCTCTCCGCCGCGAGCCACCCCCCCGCCCTGCGCGACGAGCCCAGAGCCCAGGGCGGTGTCTTCCTCCTCGCAAGCGCCGTCAAGAAGCTCGTCCTGGCCGATCAACAGGGCGGCACACCCCTTGCCGCCCAACAGCGCGAGCAGATCCGCACCTGCCTTTTCGACCTCTCCGACCGCCCCAAGATTCCCCGTCAAATCGGCTTCTATACCGTGCAGGAGCTCGTCGCCGAGAAACTGGGCGCCCGCATCTTCGACGCCACTCTGGAGGACGGCGCGCATCGCACCCTGACGGTCTACGAGGTCGGCCCCAGCGCCGCCGACGCCGCCGGCTCCCACGACCTGCGCGACTTCTACCTCCACCAATACAAGGTCCTCAGCAAGCTGCGCGACACCGGCCTTGTCCCCGACGTGCAGGACCCGTTCCCCTGGTCCGACGACTTCCTCGTTGTGCCCATCTCGCCCCTCCCCGGTAAGTCGCTTGGCGCGCTCGCCCTCCCCGAGACCCGCGAAGAGCTCGCCGGCGAGCTCGCCGTCGCCGAGGCCGCCTTCCGCGGCCTCGCCCGCATCCATGAGGCTGGCATTCTCCATCGCGCGCTCGGCCCGGACGCCGTCTATCTGGTCGGCGGCGGCCAGCAGCCCCGGGTCGCCTTCACTAACTTCTACGCCGCCCGCATGGGCACGCGCTCGATCTCCGTCACGCTCGACGCCTTCGCCATCCAGGACCCCTACGCCGCGCCCGCCCTCGTTCACGGCTACGGGCTCGCCACGCCCGAGTCCGACACCTTCTCGCTCGCCCTCACCTTCCTCGAACGCATCAGCCGCCTCAAGCTCGCCGAGCTGCGCCCCGTCCCGGACGGCCCCGTCGTCGTCCCCCAGCTTGCCGACACCTGGGCCAACGTCGCCCCTCGCGACGACATGGAGCAGCTCACCGACCTCCTTCAGGCAGTGCTCAACCCTCAGGAA
>CAYQFU010000096.1:13990-19614 GCA_964416775.1 uncultured Ktedonobacterales bacterium | reverse complement strand
GGCTGACCCCCACCTCCTGCAACGGCCGTGTTGGGTGCGGCACCCCCGACTCGTGCAGCGGGTGCGTCGGTCGCGCCACCGCCGCTGCCGGCATCGCCTCGTCCAGCGCGGCCACCGCGACCGGCTCGCCACCGGCCGCCGCGCGGCTCGCCACGGACGCCCGCGCCGCCGCCTGGCGCGCCGCCGTCGTCGCCGAGAAACGGTAGTTATCCATGTCCAGCTCGAAGTCCGGACCCCGCAGCAGCGTGCGTCCCGCCATGCCCGCCCCTGGCGGATGGATGCGCAGCCCAAGCCGGCGCAGTGGCGCGCTGTCGCGCGGCAGCCACAGCAGCGACGCCAGGATGCGCAGATCGTCGAACGACTCCAGCGCCCCCAGCGCCGCCGCCGATCCCGCCGCGATCAACCGGTCCACCAGCCAGCCGCGCGCCTCCTCCTGCTCGCGGACACGCGGGTCATCGCCGGGGTCCCAGTCTTCGGCCGTGACCAGCGCCGACGGCGGCGGAGGCGGCGCCGGCCGGTAGCGCGGGCGCAGCGATCGCCGCCACGTCTCCTCGTCCACCAGCGGCAGCGGCGAGCCACCGTGCCCCGCCAGCCACCGGTCCAGCCGCACCTGCTCGTCGCTGGTCGCGCCGTCCTGCACCCAAATGCCCGCGTGCATGGCCCCCGACGCGTTCCACAGCCATTCCCGCGCGCTCACCGTATCCGCGGCGCCGCCCTCCGCGAGCGCTCGCGCCCGCCGCAGCAGCGCCGCGATCGCCTGCGTCTGCTGCAGCCGCAGCGCGATGGCCGAATGGATGCGCTCTGTCAGGTCCACCAGCGCCAGACTGATCAGCCGCGCGCCCTCACGCCACGACCCCGGCCCCGTCTCCGCCATGAAGCGCTCGAAGAGGCTCAGCTCGCGCACCACCTCGTGCGCGATCGCATCCAGCCGCTCCGTCCGCTCCTCCGCACTCTCCCCAAGCCCGACGCTCCACTCCTCGTCGCGCAGCCGCAGGGCCAACTGCAGGCGGCGCACGCTCTCGCCGTTGTGCCGCTCGTCGCGCAGCCGCTCCAGCCGCTCGCGTACCTGCGCCGCCCCCTCCGCCGCTACCCGGAAGAACTTCTCGTGGAGCGTGCCCAATCGGTCGGCGATGTCGGCCAGCACCTCGGGGTGGTTGCCATCCACCCGCAGCGCGCGCAGCTCGCGCGCGAAATCGCGCGACTCCGTATTGATGCCGTGCAGCGCCTGCCCCAGCGATTGCCACGCCGAGTGGCAGCGCAGCGGGTCGGGATCCTCGTATTGCAGCTCGTCGAGCAGCGCGTCCAGCGCGGCGATGGCCTGCGCGAAGTAGTTCGCGCTCAGGCTCAGATAGCGCCGGCGCAGCGCCCGCTGCACCTCGTCCCAGTGCGGCAGAAACACGCGCAGCGACCGGCCCAGCGCGTAGTCGCGCTCGATGCGCCGGCGCAGCCCGTCCCGCTCCACCCGCTCCGGCGCCAGTCCGCCATCCACCGCCTGCCAGCCTTCCAGCTGGCGCAGGATGTCTACCACCTCGGCGCGCGCGTCCTCCGGCTGAGGCGCCTCCCGCAGCCGCAGCACCGCCTCCAGGTCGGCCGCCAGCTCATCCACCGAGACGCCTACCCGGCCTTCCGCCTCCTGCTCACGGAGCGACGCCAGCACGATCGCGCGGCGCTGCAGTCGCACCTCGGCCTCATCGCCCACGAATGCACGTAAATACTCGGGCGGCCCGGCGACGAGCGCCTCGGCAGCCCGAGAAAGATCGGCGATTCGCTGAACGTCAATGACCACGTGTGCCTCAACGGCATCGCTGCCTGCCCGGCCGCACTCGCCCAGCGCGCGGCGATCCGGCGCGCCTCCCAGCAACGCCAGGAGACCTCAGGAGTAGAACACATGCTCGGGTGTGGCTGGGGATGTTCCACTGCCGAGTCGCCTGAAGTGTAACACAGGGCGGCCGGTTCTCCCAGCCGCGACAGTATCCAGTCCCCAAAGGTACCAGCGTGTGCCAGGTACTCTCGTGCTGGCCGGCCTCCTTCTGGACACAACAAACGGCCGGCTCCGCGACCCCCACTCGGGGTCCGCTGTGAGTCGGCCGATAGTGCCCGGCGCGACACGCCGTCCACGCGCGCGCTGGGGGGGCCCGCTACCTGTGGCATCCTGGCGGCTGGTAACAGGGATCCCGCCCTGCCCAGCCGCCCCCCTGCGCCGACAGGTACGCTCGCTCGCCGGCGCTCAAACCAGCGGGCGCTAATATCCTCGGGCCGCCGCCTTGGCTTTGGCCTTTCTGGCCTTTCTGGCCCGCGCGTCCGCCTTGCGCTTGCGCTTCACGCTGGGCGGCTCGTAGTGCTGGCGGCGCTTTGCCTCTGAAAGCAGGCCGTCCTGCTGCACTTTGCGGGTAAACCGCTTGAGGGCGGTCTCAAATGGCTCGCCCTCCTTGATGATCACTTCGCTCACGCGGTGGTTGCAGCCGGCAGGCATTTCACCCGGCCGGCGCTCCTTTCTCTCAACTCTTGCAAACTCTACCGGCTAACCCTGCTTGGGCCCCATTGCTCGGCGAAGCGCGCATGCCGTCCGCGTCGCCACGACACGGCACAGCACATCGGCGCCTCTCACCCATACCCTTGATTGTCCGCGTTCCACAGCCGAAAGTCAAGCGGTGAGCCGCACGGATTCCCGTCGGCCCGGATATCTCCTCCGCGCGCACCGTGCCAGCCAGTGCCCACAGAGTGTATCACAGCGCTTCGCTCCACGGGAACCGCTCTTCGCGCACCCGCCGCTCGTCACTTCACTTCCGCCAACGGCACGCTGAAGGAATAGGTCGGCCCCAACAGCGGATCCTCGCGCGCCCAGGCCCGCCCTGCCACCGAAGTCACCAGCTCACGGCAGCGCATGAAGTCAGGCGGCTCTACCATCGGCGACTTCGCCTCCGCGCCGCGGCTCCCGAGGCCTGGGCTACACACACGCACCACGGCCACCGCCGCTTGCGGCCCCGTGCCCGCTGCGTGCGCCACCAGACGCGTGGGCGCCGGCAGATCGGGCACCTGGCCCGGCTTGATCAGCACGGTGTTGATCTGTTCGATCCCCACTCCCGGCGGCACCGCCGCGCCCGCGCCACCTTGCGTGTTGTCCTGGCTCCGCTCCACCCAGACCGCGACGTGCAACGGCACCGTCGCCGGCATAACGGCCGCTCCACTGCCGATCAGCGCATAGACCGCGCTCTCCAGCAGGGCCTCATCCGCCGCCACCAGCACGCGCCGCCGCGGCAGTCGAATCTCCAGCCGCCTGCCCTGCACCCCTCCGTGCCCACGCGCCACCCGCGCGCACACCTCGGCCAGGTCGCACGCCCCGCTCGCCGTTCCTGGTTCGGGAGCGTGCTCGGGCACCACGCGTCCCGGCAGCAGCGTCGTCGGAGCCAGTGGTGGTGGCGGCGGCGCGGCGGCGGGTTGCACCGGCTGCGGGGCCTCCGCCCCGGGACTGGCTTCCGTCGCCGCCCGCGCGATCAACACGACACCCAGCGACTCACCCTGCTCGCCCTCGATGCGCCGCGCATCCCAGAAGATGCGGCGCAGCGCCCCACCATCCAGCGCCACGGCCGTTTCCAGGTCGTGCACGGGCACGCCGGCCAGGGCCCGCATCGCCGGTGCCTCTTGTACGGGGAGCGCGGACCCATCCGGCCGGCGCAAATGCCGCCACACCTGCTCCATGGCAGGCTGATGCTCGTCGACCGAGTCATCCCCTCTCAGATGGAGCAGGTCGCGCCCCGACGCATTCACGAACACCGCCGTGCCTTCCGCGTCGCAGAGCACCACGCCGTCGTCCAGCAGCTCCATCGTCTCGCGCCAACGCGCCCACTCCGCCACTCCGCTCGGCGTGCCCTCAGCACGCTGCTCCTCGTGCTCGCCCGCCTCCTGAGCGCGCTGCGTGGGGTCCACCAGCGTCACCACGGCGCCAAGCATGTCTCCCCCGGCGTCGGCCACCGGCAATGCACGTACCGCCAGGGCACGCCTGGGGCCGTCCTGCCACTCCACCAGGATCGGTTCGAGCGCCTGCTCGCCGATCCGTTCACCCCGCAGCGCCCTCGCCCACGGCAGATCATCCGGCTCCAGCCGCTCGCCACTCACAGCAAGAAACGACCGTTTGGCGCTTCCGGTCTGCGGCCCGCGCTCCATTCCCTCGTCCACTGGCCGCGAGAGCAGTTGCCGGCCCACCGCGTTCAGATGGCGCAGCCGCCCCTGTGCATCGTAAATGGCGACGCCGTCGGTGCTCGCCTCCAGCAGCACCTCTTTCTCCGCTTGCGCCGCCCGCAAGGCGTCGCGCAGCCGCACGTTCTGCACGGCCTGCGCCATCTGGTCCGCCATCTCCTGCAGGAAGGATAGATCCGCCCCGGTGAGCGTACGTCCACTCCCGCCATTGGCCGCCCGCACCGAGAAGAGCACCAGCGCGCCGAAGTTGCGCGCAGCCTCCTGCAGCGGCACGCACGCCCACGACTCGATCTTCTCCTCGTCGAGCATCGCGCCATGCACCGCCGCCACCAGACTCTGCTCGTCCCGCCCCCAGTGACTGGCAAGGTGTCCGTTGCCGCTCAACACCACCTGCCCCATCAGGCCCTCGCCCCGTCGCAACGGATGGGCCGCGTATTGGGCGCGCAGTCGGAATCCCTGCACGCGGTCCCGATGGTACAACGCGGCGAGCTGCAACACATCGTCTTCACCCAGCAGAAACACCGCGCAGCAATCTCCCAGTGACTCAGCCGTGCGCTCCGCCACCCGGCCCAGCGCGTCCGACAGATCGCTCGCGTGGGCTAGTGCCTGGACCGCTTCCGACCGCACGGACGCTCGCAGCGCCTGCTCTTCCACGCGTGTTGCGCGCTCATCCGCGCGTTGCGTCTCATAGTCTGCCCGCTGCCGCGCTTGCATCTGCTCGGTCACGTCCAGCAGCGTCAGCAACAGATCGTCGTACGTCCCGTCGGCGCGACGGATCGCGCTCAACGAGCAGCGGCGGTAGATCGGCCCCCCTGGGTGATCTTCCTCGATGATCGCCGAGAAGGGCTTGCCGGTCCGGGCCACGCGCACGAATGCCGCTTCCACCTCGGATCCCGCCAAACCCGGCGCCACCTCCCCGAGCGGTCGTCCCACCACGTCCTCTTCGCGCAACTGCTCGCCCAGCAAGGACAGCAGTGGGCCATTGGTTCGGCTCACTCGCATCGTCTTCGCGTCCAGTACGGCGACACCCACCGGCATCTCCGCCGAGAGCAGCGCCGTGATGGAGCCCTGGTGCACTGGCGCGGGCATCGGAGGCTGAGTCGCTCGTCCGGTCGCGGCCGGCGGCTGAGTGGCCCGGCTCGCGGGCGCGCCGGTGGCGCGTCCCATGCCGACGGGCGGGCTGGTCGGATGCCCGCCGCGCGGGCGCGCGGCAGGCATCGACACGCTCCCGGCTACAGCCGGACCCAGTAGCGATTCCAGAACGTTGATGAGCTCTCTGTTGTCCACGCCACATCCTCCTCGCTGCTCCCACCATCATAACTGGGCGCGCTCTTCCTTACAAGATGATCATGCGCTCGCCCACGTGCGAAAAGCACCTGCACTCCTGGTGGCGATCCGGTAGTATCTCGACGAGTTGGCCATGCATC
>CAYQFU010000096.1:4544-13890 GCA_964416775.1 uncultured Ktedonobacterales bacterium | reverse complement strand
GCATCGGGCGTCACCGCCGCGCCGAGCTGCTACCGCCGGCATCCCCTCTCAATCACCGGTTCCCCGCCTATTGTGCCATAGTTGACTCCGGCTGGCCAGTACCACCGTCGTGCGGAGTGTCATAGGAGCGTCATCGCAGCGCGCCCGGAATGGCTAAAAATCGGGATTGTATACTGCCCCCTGTTCATGATATACTCGTCTGAGTGTCTCATAGACTCAGGGAGATGCGCTCACGGCGGAGACGGTCTCACACTCGAGCCGCGGCTCTCCGCTCGGTGAGCGCATGCGCTGCTGGCAGCACGGTTCACCCGGCCTGTCGTGGACAGGAATGGCCAGCCATAACAACCCCAGATGTGGTAGGCGGAACACGGTGTGCCCGTCAGTGGCGGCGCGCATGGCGGGAGCCGAGCGGGCATAGGCAGGAGAAACTTACTATTATGTACGCTGTGATCGAGACGGGGGGCAAACAATACCGCGTGACCCCTGGCCAGACCGTCGAGGTAGAACTGTTGCCCGCCGAACCGGGCGCCACGGTCACGCTCGATCGTGTGCTGATGATCTCCGGTGATGGTCGCACCCTCGTTGGCCAGCCGACCGTCGCGGGCGCTCATGTCGTCGGCATCGTCGCGCGCGAGGGCCGCGGTAAAAAGATCATCGTCTTCCGCTACAAGTCCAAGAAGCGTTATCGCCGCAAGACCGGCCACCGCCAGGACTACACCTACCTCACCATCACCGACATCCAGGCGGAGGGCGAGAGCCTCGTCCCCGACGACAAGCGCAAGCATTACGAGCGCCTGGCCGCCGCCAGCGCCGAGCGCTACGAGGCTCGCCTCGCCGGGGCGATTGACCAGCTCGCCTTTGATGAGGCCGTGGGCGACGAGGACGCCGTCGAGCGCGACGAGGAGGCCATCGAGTCGGCTGACGTCGAGGCGCAGCAGCCCACCGATACTGAGGCACAGACGCCCGAGGCAGGCACCGCGACCGACGCGACCGACGAAGACAATGCAGACGATGCGGGCGATGAAGGCACATCGGGTACGTCCGGGAAGTCACGCAAACAGAAGTAGCACCGCGTCCGGGTCCATCCCCCCGCGGCCTTTGGTGGTCGCTCCGTGTATGGCCCGCACGCTGAAAGGACAGCCACACCATGGCGCACAAAAAGGGCGTCGGTAGCTCCCGCAATGGCCGCGACAGTAAGCCCAAGATGCTTGGTGTCAAGCGGTACGACGGCCAGTTCGTCCGCTCCGGCACGATCATCGTCCGGCAGCGCGGCACGCAGTTCAATCCAGGCCGCAACGTCGGCCTGGGACGCGACTACACGATCTTCGCCACCATCGATGGCACGGTCAAGTTCGAGTGGGATTCGCGCACCAAAAAGCGCATCAGCGTCTTCCCTATCATTGTCGCCGCCCCGGCCGCGCCAGCGCCCGAACCCGTTCGCGCCTGAGGCCCGGCGCGTGGACGCCGTCGAGATGGTTGTGAAGGGCAGGAGCCGCACGGCTCCTGCCTTCGCGTGTCCCAGCACCGCAACCACGCCACACCGCCCCGCGTACACATCGTGACAGAACCTCGCGGCCGGTGTCTTGCGGTAATCTATCGCAGCGATCACACTTACACCCACCAGAGGGCGCTTCGGGCTACTCCCGGCCCGCTCCGTTGCGGCCTGGGTGTCAGCATGGTATAACGTCGCAAGAGGAGCATGACCCCTGGCTGGTCGCCTGAATCTGTCATGGTCGAGTCAGCACCACAATACAAGCAGGAGAGGGGGGCCAGCATGCCGCTGCGCCTCATATTCGCCGCCCGAACCGACCCCGGGCTGCAGCGCGAGCAGAACGAGGACGCTTGCCACACGCAGGTGACTGAGGACCCAAATCATGCGACCGGGCTCTTCGTGGTCGCCGATGGCATGGGCGGATATCACGCGGGTGAAATCGCCAGCCGGCTTGCCGTCGAAACGATTCGCGACTCCCTCCAGCCGATCCTGGCGCCTATCAGCACCCAGCCCACCATGCGCCTCAACAAGCGCAAGCGAGGGCGCAACAGTACCCCCCACGTTGAGGCGGAATCACCCCAGCCAGAGCCGGAATCTACACCCGCGGCGGAGCCGGAGGCCGCCACCGACCAATCCGCCGCCGAAGCGGGCGACAGTGATGAGTCCGCTGATGGCGTCCGCCCCCAGAGCGCCGGCGCCACCCGCCAGCTCGACGAATCCGTCGCGATGGAGCATTACGGCGACCAGTTGCGCCAGGCCATCGAGCACAGCAGCGAAGTCATCGTCAAATATGGCCGCGAGCACACCGACGCCCGTGGGCTCGGTTCCACCGTCACCGCTGCGCTGGTGGTTGACGGCCAGGCGTACGTCGCCAACGTCGGCGACAGCCGCACCTATCTGCTGCGCGACGGCAATTTGCAGCGCGTCACCCGCGACCACTCGCTCGTTGCCCGGCTCGTCGAGGCTGGCCAAATCGATCCGGACGAGGCCTACGACCATCCCAATCGCAATCTGATTTACCGCTCGCTCGGCGCTGGCAAGGCCGAAGTCGAGGTGGATGTCTTCACCGAGCCGCTGCAGGCCGGCGACGCCCTACTTCTCTGCTCGGACGGCCTGTGGGAGATGGTGCGCGACCCCGAGATCACCAGCATCCTCACCGAGATCCAGGATCCTTCCGCGGCCTGCGAGTTGCTCATCCAACGCGCCAACGACAACGGCGGCGAAGACAACATTACCGCCGTGCTTGTCCGGTACGACGAAGGGTAAGGACGGGACACGATGAGCCTGGCAGTGGGCACCATCCTGGCCGGGCGCTATCGCATCCTGGCCCGGTTGGGCGAAGGTGGGATGGGCAGCGTCTATCAGGCCGAAGATATGCGCCTGCCCGGCCGCATGTGGGCCATCAAAGAGCTGCTCGGCGATGCCCAGACCTCGCCCGAGGAGCTCACCGCCGCCATCAAGCGCTTCGACGCCGAGATCGACCTGATGGCGCGCCTCTCCAATCCGCGCATCCCTGGCGTCGTCGACCGCTTCCGCGAAGGCGCGCGCCACTACTTCGTCATGGACTTCATCCCCGGCACCAGTCTGGAGACACGCCTGGCCCAGGCCGGCGCGCCCCTGCCCGAGCGCCAGGTGCTCGAATGGTGCATCCAGGTCTGCGAAGTGTTGGCCTACGTCCACGCCCAGCATCCGCCCATCATCCTGCGCGACCTCAAGCCGGGCAACATCATGGTCACCCCGTCCGGCGAGGTGCGCCTGATTGACTTCGGCATCGCCCGCACCTACAAGCTCGGCCAGCATAGCAACACCGAAAACCTGGGTACCCTCATCTATGCCTCGCCGGAGCACCTGGGCCAGTCCGCGCAAACCGACGCCCGGTCCGACATCTACAGCCTCGGCGCCACGCTCTACCACCTGCTGACCAACCACGAGCCGACCCCCATGGAGGCGCCGCAGCCGGGCGCATTGCGCCGGCTCAACCCCGCCATCACCGAGGCCACGGAGCGCGCCGTCACCCGCGCCATGCAGATCGACCCCGCCGCGCGCTTCCAGACCGCCACGGAGATGGCCGACGCCCTGCGCGCCGCCCTCGTCCCGCCAGCCGCTCGGTCCGCGGCTGGGGCCACCCCGCCCGCCACCTACCCCGCCGCCGCGGGCGCTCACTCTGGCGCCGCACGCGGGGCCGCCTCAATTCCCGCTGCCCATGCCTCCCCCGACCCCAACCGGCGCGCGGCCACCGTCGGCGGCACCGGCGCGAGTGCTGCCCCCCGGCTCGCTCGCGTGCGCGGTGGGGTCGTCTGCCCCCGCTGTGGCCACCTCAATCGCACCGGCGCTCGCTTCTGCGCCCGCGACGGCTCGTCCCTTCCCGGCGCCCCAGCGCCCACCCCAGTCGCCGGATCCCATCGGTCGGCACCGGGCGCTCCACTCGTCACGCTGCCTGTCCCGACACCGAGCGCCAGCCACACGGCGTTGCCCGCGGCCACGCCGCCGTCCGGGCGCCCTGCCGCCAGCCCAAACAATGGCCGGCGCGTGCCGGTGACCACCACCCCCGGCGTGGCGGGCACCGCCGAGCTGAGCGCCCAGCGCGGCACCGAGGCGTTCGCCGCCGGCCGCTACATTCAGGCCGCACGTTTCCTCGAAGCCAGCATCGCGCAAGGGCGCGCGACGTATGACAGCTATCTCCTCCTTGGCCGCACCTACCGCCATCTCGGCCGCCCCGCCGATGCCGCCGTGCAGTTCGAGCATGCTGCCCGCCTCCGACCCACCGCCGAAGTCCACTATGAGTGCGGTCTTGCCGAGCGCGAAGCCGGGCGCGCCGCTCAGGCGCAGCTCGCCTTCAGCAAGGCCCGCCAGCTCAACCCCAACGATCCCCTCATCGCGTACCAGCTCGGCCTGGCCTGCTTGGAGCAGGGCCATCTTGCCCAGGCGGAAGGAGAGCTCACGGCTGGCTTGGCCCTCCAGCCTGAGCACCCCGCCATCCTGCTCGCGCTCGGCCGCGTGTGCGCCGCGCGGCGCCAGTGGACGGAAGCCTGTGACCTCTTTCACCGCGCCATTGCCGCCGACCCGGACGATGCCGGCGCCTATCTGGATCTCGGCCGCGCCTTGATGGCCATGCGTCGTCTCAATGATGCGACTCGCACCCTGGAGCAAGCGGTCCGTCTCGCCCCCGATTCCGCCGAGTCCCAGATTGCTCTCGGCATGTGCTACCATGCACAGGGTAAACGCCACCAGGCGAAGCGCGCTTTGCTGCGCGCCACCCAGCTCGACCCCAACGACGCGGAGGCTCGCCGCCTCCTCAAGCAGATGTGACTCTCCACGCGGCGCTCGCGTATACAATGTCGTACTCCCGGTGGCCGGCGATTCGTTTGCCGTTTGGCCGCCCGGTGTGTTCTATCGAGTGACGAGGAATTTCATATGTTGTGTGCCAACTGCGGGGCCCAATTGCGTCCCAACGCACGCTTCTGCAACCAGTGTGGAGCGCGCATCGCCGCCTCAGCCGATCAGCCTCCCGGCACCGCTTCGTCGGACAGTTCGGCGCTGGCGCTCCCCACGCCTCGGCTCGCCCCGCAGGCCGCGTCGGCGGCCTCCGCCATGTCACGCCCAGCCACGATTGCCGCGCCCGCCACTCAGCCCATCGTCGGTGCCGACGGCCAACGCGACCCGTCCTCATCCGCGCGCTCGAACGTCACCACGCAGCTCGACTCGAATGATGCTCTCGGTGCCTCCGTCTCAGCGCAACATGGCGCTTCGTCGGCGCCGATGCCCGCGGGCGACTTGTTGCCCGCCGAGTCGCCGCACTTTGCGGGAGGTGCCGCGCCCCGCGCCGACGACCAGCTCCCCTGGCCCCTGCCACCCGGTCTCATCCTCGATGGTCGCTATCGCGTCGAGTCGCTCATGAGTGCTAGCGAGGTCGAAAACAGCTACTTCGTCACCGACCTCCGCGGATACGAGCAGTGTTGGGCCTGCGGCCAGGTCTACGGCACCACCGCGGCCACCGAGCGCTTTTGCCGCGAATGTGGCGCCGATATGCTCGGCCGCCAGCTCATCATGCGCGAGCGGGCCATCGCCCCCGATGAGGAAGCCAGCGCTCAGGCGCTCGCCGGCGCTAATGCTGGCGCCGAAGCTGTGCGCGTCTTCGTGCAGAGTGGCCGCGCCTACCGCGTGGAGCCCAAGGTGAGCCAGCGTGCCGCCTTCCCGCTGGGCGCTCGCCTCGTGGCCGGCGCCGCCAGCGATCTCGGCAAGACCCGCTCGGGCGAGCTCAACGAGGACAGCGCCCTCGTGCTCGTGCTGGACCGGATCCATGAGAGCCAATCGCTGCCGATGGGACTCTTTGCCGTGGCCGACGGTCTGGGCGGCCATGCCAGCGGCCAGCGCGCCAGCCGCCTCGTCATCAACGTGCTCGCCCACACCATCCTGCGCCAGATTGCCCTGCCCGTCCTCGGCTCCCCCGCCGATGCTCCGCTGGACGAGACCCAGCTCTCCAATCTGCTCACCGATGCCGTGCATGCCGCCAATGGCTCGCTGTGCGCGGCCAACCAGGAGGCTGGTCTCGACGCTGGCTCCACGCTCGTCGCCGCCCTCATCTACGGCGAGACCGCCTACATTGCCAACGTCGGCGACAGCCGCGCCTACGTCTGTGACGACTCGGGCCTCCGGCGCATCACCAGCGACCATTCGCTCGTCCAGCAGCTCGTCGCGGGCGGTTTGATCCAACCTGACGACGTCTACTCACATCCGCAGCGCAATCAGATCTTCCGCAGCCTGGGCGACGATCCCGATATCACGGTTGACATCTTCGTCCAGCAGCTCCGCCCCAACACGCGCCTCCTGTTGTGCTCGGACGGCCTCTGGGAGATGGTGCGCGACCCTGAGATCGAAACGCTGCTCCGCGCCGACACGGATCCGCAGTCCTCGTGCGACGCGCTCATGACAGCCGCCAACGATGGCGGCGGCGAAGACAACATCACCGCTGTCATTGTCGAAGCACGTTGATCCCCCGCCGTTTCGGGGGAAACGTTGCCGTGGCGCGCAACTCTCCGCGCCGCGCGGCGTACACCTTTCGAGAGACCCGGCGCCTGGGATGGCGCCGGACGCGAACACCAGCGCGAACCGGCGCTAGTTGCGAAAGGAGCGGGCGCCATATGCCCGGTGAAGTGATACTCCAGGCCGAGGTAGGCCGGGAGCGAATGACGATTACGGGCGGCAGCCAGGTGGCGTACGTCCTCGTTGAGGCGCGGCCCGCGGATAGCCTGGTGCAGGTGCGCATGCCGCTCAACTTTGCCCTCGTGCTCGACCACTCTGGCTCGATGAAGGGCGACAAGCTGCGCAGCGTGAAAGAAGCCGTCAAGCTGGTCGTCGACCAGATGGAGCCCCACGACGTCGTCTCCGTCGTGGTCTTCGACGACAACGCCCAGGTGATCGTCCCCGCCCAGCCCGCCACTGACAAAGTGGGCATCAAGCGCGCCGTGGACGGCATCAGGGACGGCGGCGGTACGGCCATGTCGCTGGGCATGAGCGTCGGCTTCAACGAGCTGCGTAAGCATGCCACGCCCGATTTCGTCAACCGCATGGTGCTCCTGACCGATGGCATGACCTACGGCGACGCCGATCGCTGCCGCCGCATCGCGGACGACGCGGGCGCCACCGGCGTGGGCATCTATCCGCTCGGCATCGGCGCCGATTGGGATGAAGACCTGCTCGACAACATCGGCCAGCGCAGCAGCGGCATGCCCGCGGAGTTCATTCGCAATCCAGCGGACGCCCTCGGTCTCTTCTCGCAGCAGTTGCGCAGCGCCGCCGCCGTGGCCGCCCGTAACGTCCAGCTCACGCTGCGCCTCGCCGCCGGCGTCACTCCGAAGAAGGCCGTCAAAGTGCTCCCGCTCATCGCCGACCAGAGTGAGACCGCCCTCTCCGATCGCGAGGTCATGGTTCCCATGGGAGACCTCGAGCGTGACACGCCGCAGGCCGTCCTCGTCGAGCTGATGGTCGACCCGAAGCCCGCGGGCGTCTTCCGCATCGCCCAGGCTGAGGTCACGTACGACGTGCCCGGCATCGGCGTGCAGGGCGAGAAAGTCCGCGCCGACGCCGTCGTCACGTTCACCAACGAGACCGTCCCACCAGAAGAAGTGAACGCTGTCGTGTTAAACTACGCGGAGAAGGCTAACGCCCACCGGCTCGTCACGCGCGTGCTGGACGAGTACAAGAAGTCCGGTCGCGTCACCACGCGCCTGCACCCCAGCGTCACGCGCGTGCTGGACCCAGAGACGCAGCGCGCCCTCGATCAGCTCGCGGCGGGGCAACAGATCTCGTCCGAGCAGGTGAAGTCCATTGGCAACAAGACGCGCAAGCTGACACAGCGGCTGGACGAATAACGACGAGCCCTCGGGTGCTACGTTCGAGCCGATGCAACAAAAGGAGAAGTACATGTCAATCCGCTGCTCGCAGGGCCACGAGAATCCGGAGGGCTCTGCGTTCTGCGACGAATGTGGGGAGCCGCTGGCCGCGGCCATGCCGACCGGCGTCAGTGCCGCCGCTGTCGGCGCGGCTGCCCCGGCCTCCGGCAGCGTCACCTGCCCCAACTGCGGCACCGTCAACCGCGCCGGTGAGGCGTTCTGCACCAACTGCGGCTCCTCGCTGAGCGCCGCACCGGTAGGCGCCGCCGCTCCCTCCGGCATCCCGACTGGCACGTCTGCCGGGGCCGGCCACCCGCGCCTCGTCGTCGATGCCGACAACGCCACCTTCGATCTGACCGGCAAGACCGAGGTCATCATTGGCCGCGAGGATCCCGTCAGCAACATCTACCCCGACGTGGACCTGACACCGCACCGCGGCGAGGAGGACGGCGTCTCACGCATGCACGCCAAGCTCCTCATCAACGCCGGCCAATATCTCGTCGAAGACCAGAACAGCACCAACTTCACCTTCGTCAACAAGCAGAAGCTGCAGCCCAAAGTCCCCACCCCCATCAAGGATGGCGACGAGCTGCGCCTCGGCCGCGTGGTGCTCCACTTCTACGCCTCATAACGTAGCTACCCGGCTGGCAGCCCAGATGCGCCCCCGATGGGACATCCTCCCACCGTGGGGCGCATCGTCGTGCCTGACGATCCACATCACCATGCCATCGGCCGGTGCTGCCAGATCGAGATGATCGCTCGGACATTGTAGGGGCGCATGGATATGCGCCCGCTGGCGCGCACCCACCAATTCATCCAAATTGGACATGAGACCCGCTCCGTATTCGATGCTCGATACATGTAACCGGCCCATGGCATGGCACGCTCCCTGCTATAACTAATATAGACGCAATCAAGCACATAATAGACATTGGGGTAATCATCAACCGGCGTGGACGTGAGCGGTAATGGAGCGAAAGGGCACAGTGACGTTCCGTCACAACCCGATTACTAGTTATGTCAATGCGTACTGTGAATTTCTGGGAGGAGGCGGACGCCGCATTGCAACCGGCTTGTTGACTCAACGCGAACCTGTAGGTCAAGCACTGGATATTGGCTTGGAGCAACCGCCGCAAGGACTACACGATGGCTCTTCAATTCGATGCGAATGCGATGCTCATTGTTGCGCTTGCGGGCATCATTGTCGGACTCCTATTGGCGATCACCATTATCGGCGGACGCAAGGAGCCAACTTCGATCTGTCCACCATCTGAGCCCGCGTTCTCGTCACTCGACGGCCTCGCGACGTGCCTGGGCTACACACTCCTGCTGGCACTCGCTTTCGGCATGCTCATCTACTTCCTGGCACACCTGTTCACCGGCTAGCTGGCTTCCACACACATCATTGTATTGGCCATGCCGGCTGGTGCGCGCCCACAGCCGTCAGGCCGAGCCACTCGCC
>CAYQFU010000096.1:0-4444 GCA_964416775.1 uncultured Ktedonobacterales bacterium | reverse complement strand
GTATTGGCCATGCCGGCTGGTGCGCGCCCACAGCCGTCAGGCCGAGCCACTCGCCACGGTGATAGCCCCACCCAGCGGATTCGGCAGGGAGACCTGCCAGATGGAGCGCCCGTCGGCACCGCGTACCGCGAACGCCCCTCCGGTCGGGTTCTGGTCCACCATGACGGGAGGGTTGAAGAACCCTCCATAGACCACGCCGTCGAAGACGACCAGGGAATGTGGCTGGCCACCGACGGCCACGCGCCATAGTGGGGCGCCATTGCCGCCATGGAAGGCGTACAGCGAACCGTCATCCGCCCCCACGTACACCACACCGCCTACCGCGAGCGGATCGCCTGCTCGCCCTCCTGTCGGCGCGCGCCAGAGCACTGAACCGTCCAGCGACCGGAGCGCGTAGATGGTGTGGTTGTCCGATGCAACATACACAACCCCCTCCGCCGCGCTGGGTGCGCTGGGGAACATGCCAACGTCAAATCGCCAAAGCAAGGCGCCATTGCTGGCGCGCATGGCATAGAGGAAATGGTCGTAGGATGTGACATAGACTGTCCCGCTGTCGACTGCCAGCTTACGCCAGACCATATTTCCGGTCGGAAAGCGCCATAGGAGACCGCCATCGGTCGCTCGCAACGCGTACACCGCGTCATCGGTCGATCCGGCGTAGACCGTCCCATCCACGATGACCGGGTCCGCCCACACGGGAGCGCCTACTTGATGGCACCAGAGGAGAGCGCCGTTGCTCGTGCGGAGTGCGCAAACGGCCCCATATGAGGGATCGTTGTGCTGGTTCATACCCAGGCCGACGTACAGCACATCGTTGACCGCGACCACCGACGACACAACCGGATGCGAGAGTTGCTGCCGCCAGCGCAGAGACCGATCTCCAATGTTGAGCGCGTAGACATAGTCGCCACTACTGGTTTCGGCAGCTGTGTAGAGGACGCTCCCGATCACAGCCGGCGCGGCGTAGTGCGCGTCCCCGTGATAATGCCAGCTCAGCACCCCATCGCTCGCACGCAGCGCATATAGATCGCCTGCTGACCCGTACAACGTCGAGTCGGAGCGCATTGGTGTCGGCGTGACCTTCGCCGTCGCACGCCCGGTGGAGAGACTGGGGGAAGATCCACAGGCCGTGAGGAGCACCGCCAGCGCCAGCCCAACTGCCCATGTCGGCCAGATCAGCCGCCGACCAAGCCGACCCACCGGTGTACTCCTCATGCCACCACCTCAACACAGCAGAGTAGGCATCGCGCCCTCTATCCAATCGCTGGATACGATACGAACACCGTCTTGGTCTCGCTGAAGTCCTCCACCGCCTTGTGGCCCAGCTCGCGATGCCCATTCCCGCTCTGCTTCGTGCCGCCGAATGGCAGATGCGGCTCCGCGCCTGTCGTTCCCGCGTTCACATAGACCAGCCCCGAGTTGATGTCCCGCATCGCCCGAAACACCGTCCGCGCGTTCTCTGTGAAGATCGCGCACGAGAGGCCGTACATCGTCGAGTTCGCCGCCTGGATGGCCGCCTCGTAGCTCGGCACCGGAATCACCGACACAAACGGTCCGAACACCTCTTCCTGCGCGATACGCATGTCCGGCGTCACGTCGCCGAACACCGTCGGCGCGTAGAACGCCCCCTCGGCCAACGCGCCTTCGGTGAGCAGGCGCCCGCCTGTCAGCAGCTTCGCTCCTTCCGCCTGGCCAACCTCCGTGTACCCATGCACGGCCTTCACCCGTCCGCGGTTCACCAGCGGCCCCATGTCCGTCTCCGGCAACAGCCCATCGCCCACCCGCAGCTGCTCCGCCCTTGCCACCAGCCGATCGTTGAACGCCCGCGCCACCCGCTCGTGCACGATCACCCGGCTCGTCGCCGTACACCGCTGCCCTGTAGTGCCGAATCCTGCCCACGCCACCGCCGCCACCGCCTCGTCCAGATTGGCGTCGTCCATCACGATCACGGCGTTCTTGCCGCCAAGCTCCAGCGCGCAGCGCCGCAGATCGCGCCCGCACAGTTCCGCCACGCGCTTGCCGACCTCCGTCGAGCCCGTCAGCGAGATCATCGCCACTCGCGAATCAGTCACCAGCGCATCGCCCAGCGTGCCGCCCGGCCCCGTCACGAAGTTGAGCACACCCCCCGGCAGCCCCGCCTCCGTCAGCACTTCCACCAGCATCGCCGCCGAGAGCGGCGTATCGCTCGCCGGCTTCAGCACCACCGCATTCCCCGCCACCAGCGCCGGGAAGGTCTTCCATGCCGGGATCGCCATCGGGAAGTTCCATGGCGTGATGATTCCCACCACGCCCAGCGGCTGCCGAATCGTCAGGCACATCTTGTCGCTCAGGGCTGACGGTACGGTCTCGCCCTCCGCGCGCCGCCCCTCCGCCGCCACATATTTGCCGAAGTCGATCGCCGTCTGCAGGTCGCCCATCGTCTCCTTGAGCGGCTTGCCCATCTCGCGCGTCATCAGCCGCGCCAGCTCCTCCTGCCGCCTCTCCAGCATCAGCGCCGCCCGCAGCACGATCTCGCCCCGCGCCGGTGGCGGTGTCGCCCGCCACGCCGGAAACGCCGCCTCAGCGGCCTTCAGCGCCGCGTCCACATCGGCCGCCGTCGAGCGCTGGAATCGCGCCACCACCTCGCTCTCCCGCGCCGGATTGATGTCGTCGAACGTCTCGCCCGACACGCTCTCGCGCCACTCCCCGCCGATGAAATTGCCAAATGTCCGCGGGCCCTCCGCGTGAGTCGTCATCGTCTCAGATGGCGTCGTTGCCGCCATATGTACCTCCCCTTTGAGCGCCTGTTTGAGTGCCTACCGTCGCTCGGCCATCCCGTGTTACTCGTCCCCCCGCAGCTGGCAAGCCAGCCGCGGGCACAAGCCCCCACAGTATACGAGCCTGCGAAGCATCCATGCCACCGGGCAACGTCGCTGGGGCAGCGTCACCCTTCGCCCCATGCGTCACTCGGCCACGGTGAGCCCACTACTGGGAGGAGACTGCAAATGGTACGTCCACAGGCGGCTCCCGTCGCGCACGTCGATGGCGAAGACGTCCGCAGAAGGGTACAGATCGAGCGGACCAGGAATAGTCGTATAGCCGTACGCCACGTCACCTACAACGGCTGACACCGTCGTGCTTGGACCCACTGCGCTCCGCCAGACCGGGCTCCCGTCGCCCGCACGCAGCGCGACCACATCGCCATTTGCCGCACCAGCTACAATGAGCTCGCCAGCTATGACCGGGAACGCCAAACGCTCGTTAACGTGCGTGTGCCACACCACTGACCCGTCGCGCACGCGGATCGCGCTCACAGACGCGTCCACTCCAGTCATATACACGACACCACCGGCTACCGCGAACGCACCCGTATCTCCGCTTGATCCATACCGCCATACCCGCTGCCCATCGCTAGCGCGTAGCGCGTATAGCGAGCCCTGGTACGCGACCGCCAGGACCAGACCTTCGGCGACTACGGGCGCGCCGAGATTCACCGCTCGGAATCGCCACAACAAAGTCCCCTGGTCGGCTCGCAAAGCGGAGATCGTGCCGTTGTATGAGTTCACATACACGACCCCATTGGCAATTACCGGTGACGTGACGATCGGATCGCCCGTGCGATGGCACCACAACTGCATGCCATCGCTCGCTCGCAAGGCATACACGGCTCCAAACGGTGTGCTATCTTTATTCGACGCGGTCAGACTCACATAGACCGTCCCATCCACGACACGTGGAGCGTCGGCCACCGGATGGCTGACGGCAGTCTGCCAGCGCTCGGCTCGATCACCTTCGTCGATCGCGACAACGAAATTGCCTGAGGTTGAAGGTATCGCGGTATAGAGCACGCCGTCCACCACTGCCGGCCGGCGCAGATTCCCCTGCGCCGTGTATTGCCAGCGCAGCTTTCCGTCACTTGCCCGCAACGCGAAGATGGCACCTGATGCGGCGAACACGGTCAAGCCTCTTGCTTCCGCTGTAGCCGTCGCATCGGCGGTAGGCGTCCTAATGATGCTGGTCGTAGGAGCGCATGCGCCGCACCCAATGGCGATACAGAGGAGGAGTGTCATCACGCCGCGGCCCACCCAAAAGGCCAAACCGTCCCGCCCCCGGTAACGCTGAATGCGCTTTCTCTGGGATCGCACGCTTACCTCTCCTGGTCATTGAGCACATCCCACACCCCATACTCCGACACACATCCTTGCTGACCTTCACTGCTTCAATGCTAGCACACTGCACCGTCCCCCCGCCTGCCCTCGCCGACCAATCTCGCCCCTCAGGATTACCCGCGCGATCTTCGTCGCGCGGCTGGTACGAGTACCACCGCGCTCGCCCCTCGCCCCTCCTGCTCGCCGTCTTCCGGTCTCGCCGCACCACCCGCTCGCCCTTACGGATTACCCGCGCGATCTTCGTCTTGAGTTTTAAGTAACAGGGAAGTAAGCGGCGAACCAGCGGGTCGGTCGCG
>CAYQFU010000095.1:15196-19870 GCA_964416775.1 uncultured Ktedonobacterales bacterium | reverse complement strand
TTGATCTGCTCTACTTCCTGGCCGCTCATCCCAAGCAGGTCTTCACCCGCCAGCAACTGCTGCAGCATGTCTGGCACTACGACTACTATGGTGACGTCCGCACAGTGACCGTCCACATGCGGCGCCTCCGGCAAAAGGTAGAGGTAGATCCATCGCGGCCTCACCACCTGCGCACAGTCTGGGGCGTCGGGTATAAATTCGAGCCGTAACGCCACTCACCCCGATCGTGTATGACGTGTCCGATTGACGGCGGAGAATGTGGACGCGGACCGGGGTATATGACGGGTCGCGTGCCGTGGGCGAATATGCGGCACCGTACCGGATGACCGCCATGTCATGCTCGTGCCAGAACACCGTCTGTTCAACTCCTGATTTCGCGCTGTCTCTGACCAACATCCATACCGACATGGTCGAACGAGTCAATCATGGTCGGACAGTCTATGAGCACGATCGCTAGGCGTTCAGGAGGTACACCATGCTCAAGTCTGGCCATATGTTGAGCGGTGTCAGACTACGTACGCCTCAGGCGGTCGAGCAGGTGGCCTCGTGGTTCCATACAGGCGCCGCCAGACATTTGCCCACGGTCAGATTCAGCAAGTTCGTGGTGGTTGGCGGGACGGGAGTGGTGATCAATACGCTGATGCTGGCGCTTCTCTACCAAATCGCGCATCTTCCGCTCCCCGTCGCCTCGGCGATAGCGGTCGAGGTCAGCATCGTGAACAACTACATGTGGAATGACCGCTGGACCTTTGCACGCAGTTCCTGGGACCTGTTGCGACTCATCAAGTTCAACGCCGTTGGGCTCGCAGGACTCATCATTGCCACGGCCGTGCTTTGGACTTTGGTCACATACGCACATGTGCCCTACCTGTTGGCAAACCTCGTGGGCATTGGCTTCGCAACGGTTTGGAACTTCGCGATTAACTCTCGCTGGACGTGGGGTATGAGCCGAAATGTGACGACTCCGCACATACACTCGTGAGCTCGTTCCTTTCGGCGTTGAACTGTGAATAGCTCCTCTTGAGTCTGACCATGCGTCCCGATCTGCCGCCTATTTGGCCGATGGGACCTTCCATGTCCGCTCCGCAGCGGGCGTACTCGCCTCAACAGTCCGCGTAATACTCGTTTGACCGAGCGTAGGAGTAGTGTAAGGTCCCCGATCTAGAATCGAAGAGGATGGGCCAAGCGCGAAGAGTGCTCAAAAACGTTGCGTGCGGTTGTGGCACGGACGTCACCTCGAAGCGCTAGTCCACGAGGTGAATGTATGGGGCTGTGGACAGATCAGAGTCAGTCCCAACCTAGGCTTGGAGGCTGA
Organism: uncultured Ktedonobacterales bacterium; assembly: GCA_964416775.1. Lineage (GTDB taxonomy): Bacteria > Chloroflexota > Ktedonobacteria > Ktedonobacterales > JADMIN01 > CAYQFU01. The sequence continues at coordinate 18,555 of CAYQFU010000095.1, read as the reverse complement.
GGTCATGAGTCTGATTCTCGCGGCCGTGTCCACAGGGAATGTGGTGGGACAACTTCTGATTTTGTGTTCGGCTCTCTTCTCCGTCCTGTTGACAATCCAGTCGGCGTACACCCTTTACCTGATGCTGTACACATGGGATCGGCCAGAGGCCCGAAGGATGGCGCAGGCTCCGCAACGCTTTGTGCCCCCACGGAGATCCTTCACGGTCATGCTGCCCGCCCGACATGAAGAGGAGGTGATTCAGAACACCATCGAACGGGTGGTTCGGGCTAATTACCCTCACTTGCTCATGGAGGTCGTCGTGATCTGCTCTGTTGACGATACCGGAACCATCGCCATGGCACAGGCGAAAGTTGATGAGCTGCGCCGTAGCGGCATTGACAACGTACGAGTCATCACGTTCAGGGATAAGCCCATCAACAAGCCCCATGGTCTGAACGTTGGTCTGGCCAAAACCCACAATGATGTGGTCACTATCTTCGATGCTGAAGACGATATTCATCCGGACATTTTTAACGTCGTGAACACGGTGATGGCCAAGGATCCGGTTGCCGTAGTGCAGTGCGGCGTGCAGCTCATGAACTTCCAGACCAATTGGTACTCCGCCCTCAACGTGCTCGAGTACTTCTTCTGGTTCAAAAGCCGCCTGCACTATCATGCTCGTCACCGCTCGATCCCACTCGGCGGCAACACGGTGTTCTTCACTCGCAAGGTGCTTCAGCGTGTGCACGGGTGGGATGAACACAACCTGACGGAGGACGCCGACATCGGTCTGCGCATCAGTCTGCTGGGCGAGCGTGTGCGCGTCGTCTATGACGACCGCTATGTGACCCAGGAGGAGACACCGCCTACCCTGGATCACTTTATCCGTCAGCGGACACGCTGGAGTCAGGGGTTCCTCCAAACGCTGATCAAAGGGGACTGGAAGCGCTTGCCGACGTTGGAACAACGGGTGCTGGCCGCCTACACACTGTCATTCCCAGCGGTCCAGGCTGTATTAGGGCTGTATATCATCATCGCACTCGTCATGATGTTCACCATCAAGACCCCCGTGCTGGAAGCGATGATTCTCGATCTACCCTTCTACCTGCTATTCGCACACCTGATCCTGGCCATCCTCGGGTTGTATGAATTCGCGGATGCGCATGGGGTCAAGCCGTCCTGGAAGACGCCCATTGGGATGATAGTGGGCTACCTGCCCTATCAATGGGTGCTCGCCTATGCCTCCGTGCGCGCCACCTATCGCCAATTTCATGGCATTAACAACTGGGAGAAGACCCAACACGTAGGCGCCCATCGCCAGGGGGCTGCTGAAACGCCGGCTGCGGCGCCGCGATCACTCAGGGCCAGCTAGCGCATCGAGCTAGCGCAATGAAGCTTACGCCATCGGGGAGCACTTATGCGTGTGGAAGATAGCGATGTGACGACGAATGAGATACCGGCTCCGCTCAAGCCTCAAGAACGAAGCAGACGCCCAGTGCGCCCTACGCCCCCTGCGCGCCCTGCGCCCGTACCCCGCATGCCGGCGCCGAAGCGTCCCCGCTGGTCGCCTACTGAACGGGCTCTGCTGCTTTTCTCGCTTGTGAGCGGGGCAATTACGCACGGCTACCATCTCTTCCTCTATCCCCTGTACGTCACCGACGAAGGGATCTATATGGAGCGCGCATGGTCAGTGCTCCACGAAGGCCGCCTCTCACCCTACACGTACAACTACGACCACGCTCCGGCTGGATGGCTTGTCATCGCCGCATGGGCTGCGGTGCTGCCACGCCAGATGCAGGCCTTCGGATCCGCCGTCAACACCGGCCGGGTGCTCATGCTGCTGGTGCACATCGGCAGCACATTCTTCCTCTTCGAGATTACTCGCCGCCTGTCTGGAAGCGCCCTCGCTGCCGTTGTGGCGACGTTCCTCTTCAACTTCTCGCCGCTCGCGATTTTCTACCAGCGCGAGGTAGTGCTGGACAACCTCATGGTCTTCTGGGTGTTGCTCAGTCTGTACCTGGCCACCAGCAACGATCGCCGTGTCCTCACCCCGATGTACAGTGGGCTTGCCTTTGGTATGGCCGTGCTGACCAAAGAGAACGCGATCTTTTTCGTCCCTGGACTCGCGTACCTGCTATTCGGCAACCTACGCCATCAGTTCAACCGGCGCTTCGCGCTGGGGTTGTCAGCATTTCTGACCATCTCGATCATCTCAGTCTACTTCCTCTACGCGGTGCTCAAGAACGAGCTCGTGCCGGCGCCGTTTGACTTCAACCTCAACCAGCCGCCCACCGAGCACGTGTCGCTGCTGTATACCGTCTGGTGGCAGCTCCACCGCAACCAGGGGAGCCTGTTGAACCGGAATAGCCCTGTCTGGCAATTCTCTCTAGGAAGCTGGCTTCCTAAAGACGCCTTCTTGATCACGGCCGGGGCCGCGAGTGTGTTCCTCAATCTGTATCAGGGCTTTCAGGATCGCAAGGGTCATCGGAACCAGCTGATCGTGGGGCTCCTGGCGGGCGGGTACATGTTCTACCTCGCCCGTGGCAGCATCATGCTGGAGTTCTACGTAGTGCCCCTGGTGCCCTTCCTCGCTCTGAGCCTGGGCATAGCCGCCGATCGTCTGCTGCCAGTTCTGGCCAGGCCCGCGGTTGCTCGCACCGCTGTCCTTGCGGCGTTCGGCGCGGTGCTCATCTCTCCGATCGGGGGCTACCTGCTGGTACACGATACGACCGGCAAGGTTGTGCCACACGACCTGTACAAGCTGAACCTCACTGGCATCCAGGAGCAGCAGTACCAGTACATTCGCCTGCATATTCCCCCCGATGCCCGAGTCATCATGGACGAGGAGTTCTGGGTGGACTTGCACGGTACCCCTCCCTACTACCCGAATGCCCACTCGCACTTTGAAGCCACTGGCGACCCAGCCATACGCGACAAGGTGTTTGCTCAGACTTGGCAGAACGTCGACTACATCGTGATGTCCAACAAGATGCGCCAGACCATGCAACAGGACAACACCAGCGGTCAATACAACTGGATCTTCGATGCCCTGGACAACCATGCAACGCGCATTTGGGTAGTGCAGCACGGAGACATTGAGCTCGAGATTTGGCAAGTGCAGCATTGAGGGAGCAGCGCAGAAAGGAAGATGTAGTCATGGAGAAGAAGGCGAAGGGTGCGAATCATCCCATGGACGAATCCAGAAGCCATCCCATGGATGACCAGGCGGATGAGACATGGGAAGACAGCACGGATGACACGTGGGATGAGTCCACGGATGACGCGTGGGAAAACACCACGGATGACACGTGGGAAGAGCCCAAGGCTGAGACGTGGGATGAGTCCACGGATGAGGCGTGGGATGAGTCCACGGATGA
>CAYQFU010000095.1:13442-15096 GCA_964416775.1 uncultured Ktedonobacterales bacterium | reverse complement strand
AGGCTGAGACGTGGGATGAGTCCACGGATGAGGCGTGGGATGAGTCCACGGATGACGCGTGGGATGAGTCCACGGATGACGCGTGGGATGAGTCCACGGGCGAGGATGGCGCGGGCGCAATTGCCTCCCCGCCAAAATCGCCGGCTCGCGAACCAGCGGATCGCCCTCGGCGGCCGAGAAGTCGTGGTCGCACGCTGTTATGGCTGGCCGGGATCGCCGTGGCCGCGCTCCTGGTGGGCAGATACGTCGTCCAGGGCATCGGCGGACCCGGAGCACGTGGGACGGGCGCTGGCCAGGCGTCGCGCGCGCCGACCTCACAGCTCACTCCCAACCCAGGCGTCACGCCGGTGGTGCCGAAGAGCAAGTCCACCGTTGGCCTTGCGGGGCCGATCATTCTGATGAACCCAGGCATAGTGAAGCCTACCGGTTCCATCACGGTGAACGGCTACGGTTTCGATCCCCTGACCACCGCCGACCTGGTGCTCAAGCAAGGGCAAGGTGCGGGACGGACGATTGGATACGTCCGCATAGACCAGACCGGATCGTTCTACACCAGCTTCCCCCTGCCGCAAGGCTTGATTGCTGGGCCATTCACGGTCGAGGCGCGCCAGCGCAGCAGCGCCAAATTGGCTGACGCCAGTGGCTCCGTGAGCGCAGGCGCCGCGTTCGTGAAGATGTCGGCCATGGTGGGCAAAGTAGGCGATCTCGTCGGATGGTCTGGGAGCGGCTTCGCGCCAGGCGAGACGGTGAACGTGTACTGGAACGCGATCGGCGGCCAGCCGCTGGCCACGTTCCACGCCGATGGGGGAGGAAATGTCCGGGCCTCCGTGCAAGTTCCGTTCGCCGCCCTCGGTGACAACTCCTTCATCTTCATGGGGAGCACGAGCCAAGCTCCTGTCACCGCACAGTTCCTGGTCCTGAAGCTCTATCCGCAGGTCAAGCCCTCTACGTATGCTCTCCAGGCTAACAACCCGATCAGCTTCTCCGGGGCCGGGTTCGGGCCCTACGAGCGCGTGCTGATCTTCCTGAACAACACCAATGGACCGCCTATGGCGACGGCCCAGGCCGATGCCAAGGGCGCCTTCAAGAACGCGGGCACGATGGTCATCCCGTTCACCTTCAAGGGCAAGCAAACCATCGTGTTCGTCGGAGAACAGAGCCGAGCGCCTACGGCTATTGGGTTCACGGTGCTCCCCTACTCGCCGCACGCGCAGGCCAGCACCTATGGTGGACTGCCAGGCACAACCATCAGTTTCTACGCTTTCGACTTCGCCAAGAATGAAGTCGTCCATGTCTACGTCGGAGGCGGTATGGGTGGCGGCGGCAACATGGTGGCCTGCTTCCGCACCGATGACAAGGGAGCCGCGGGCGCTGCAGGATCCTACACGATTCCGGGCAGTGCGCAAGGCAAGCTGAGCTTCAGGCTGGTAGGCAGTGACAGCGGCGCCACCACGACGGCTGTCGTCTCGGTCATGCCCTCGATCGTCCCGGTGCAGGTGCCTCCTTCGCCTCCGTTCACCTGCCCGCTCGATCAGCCCAACCAGCAGCCCAACCAGACGCAGCCACAGCCGCCCACTGGCGGTGCGCCCAATACTCAGGCCCCCCAACAGCCGCAGCAAGCGCCTGCTGGTGGCGCGGTTCCTGGTGGGCAGAC
>CAYQFU010000095.1:4841-13342 GCA_964416775.1 uncultured Ktedonobacterales bacterium | reverse complement strand
CAACAGCCGCAGCAAGCGCCTGCTGGTGGCGCGGTTCCTGGTGGGCAGACCCCTCAACAGCCGGCGACAGCACCCGCGGGTGGTGGCACGTCTGGCGCCGGTCAGGCTCCGCAGCAGCAGTTACCGGCACAGAATAACACGCCTGGTACTGCTGCTCCTGGTGATCAGAATCCGCCACAGGCGCCGGCGGGCGCCGGCCCCGCGCCGAGCGATCAGGCGCCACAGGCCCCCCAGCCGTCGCCATCGTCTTCAACTGGCGCGCCCCAGGCAAGGCTCGCTCGTCCGGCTCAAGCCGCGTCACTGCTGCTTTTCGCCGCGGTGGTGAGCACCAACCTTGTGGCTACAAGCCGCACGGCGAACGGCGAGCCGCCTGCCGCCTCGTCCCGGCGTGCCGGGCCACTGGGCCGGAGCACTGGACCGGCGAATCGTGCGGGTGATCAGTCGAACCCATCGTGGGTGGCTGGCCTCGGGCTACTGTGGCTCGTCGCGGTCGTGGCCCTCGCAGTGTTTGCATGCGTCAAAGCGCGCATTGCTCGGAGGGCGATGGCAGATGGGCTCCGCACGGCTGGCACGGCTGGCGCGGCTGGCGCGGACGGGGGACGTCGTCTCTCAGGGATCGCCCAGCGGCCAGCACATGTCTCGCCGGCTGCGGCGCAGACAGGCGCAATGCGTGTGGATTCCACTGGAGGCGCAAGGGCAAACCTTGCGCCTGCGGTGCAGGGCAGCGGCTTGCGTACCGATCACTCCACGTCGAGCTCGCTCCAGCGCCTGCCTGTCGTCCTGACGACGGGCGAGCTCGGCCTCGTGCCGCAGGTGGCCGGTGTAATCGGTCTCGGGGGTACGACTCGGGCCCAGGACAATTCGGAGCGCGCCTTAATGCTGATCGGGGCCACGCGTCTCGATGGGCTCTCGCAACCGTTTGGGCTCCTCGCGATTGCCGACGGTATGGGACGAACCCCCAGTGGTCGCGAGGCAAGCATGCTGACTATGCATGTCATCGTCGACCACGTCGTGTCCAGGCTCGCCACTGACGCATCCGAAGGCATGATTTCGCTGACGAGCATGCTCGCGGAGGCTTTGAGACAGGCGAACAGCAAACTGTACCAGCAGAATGTGCGTGAACACACGACCGCGGGAACGACGGCTGCCGCCGCATTGCTCATAGGCAATGTCGCGCATATCGTCAACGTGGGTGATAGCCGCGCCTATCTGTACAGTCCGTTGCGTGGGCTGCGACAAGTCACGACGGACCACTCAATTGTCGCCGCGCTGGTGGCTACCCGGCTGCTGCCACCGGACGCCGTCTACACACACCCGCGCAGGGGACAGATTTACCGTTGCCTCGGCCGTCAAGAGGACACTCGCATCGACACGTACGAAGTGAACCTTGAGTCCGAGGACCGCATCATCCTGTGTTCGGACGGCTTGTGGGGGATGGTGCGCGATCCGGAAATCGAAGCCGTCCTTCGTGCCTTTCCGGATCCCCATCAGGCCTCGGAGCAACTGGTCGCCGCAGCGAACAGGAATGGCGCCAGGGACAGCGCCAGCGTTATCGTAGCGCGTACGCTTCACGACTATGAATTCGGTAAAACCAGCACGCACCAGACGGTCCGATATGCCAATGAGCAAGCTGACGGTACGCGGGGCATGGTCTCACCTGGGTACCCGCCCGACCGCGGGTAACCGACTGGACGCCTCCACTCCATCTCCCTGGGCTCACATGGATTTGAAGGATCGCTGTGGGAAAGGTGATGCGGTAACCGAAATGGTCTCGTATTAAGCCACTTCATGCGCGCTTGCAGCAGAGGAAAAGGACATGCTAGAGCACCTGGACATGCGCAGGATGCAGTCGGCTCCCGATGCCGTCGAACACCATCTAGAGCCCCGCCGCGACAGCGTAGTCGTCGTGCCGACATTCAACGAGTCTGAGAACCTGGTGAGCATTGTTCACCGCGTACTGGCGCAACGGAGCTTCGATATTCTCGTGATAGACGATGACTCACCCGACGGGACCGGCGACCTTGCAGATGAGTTGGCCAAGGGGTTCCCTCAGCGAATGGCGGTGCTACACGGACCACGCAAGCGCGGCCTCGGCCCGGCGTACCTGCAAGGGTTTGACTATGCGCTCAAAGCCGGGTACGAACACATCTTCCAGATGGATGCCGACCTATCACACAATCCTGTCTACCTGCCAGATCTGCGGAATGCTCTGGACCACGCGGACGTAGTAGTAGGCTCTCGCTATGTTTCGGGAGGAGGCACACAGAACTGGCCAATATGGCGCCGGGCTATCAGTCTGGGAGGCTCCGCCTACTCAGCTCGGGTGCTCGGGCTCAAATACCACGATCTGACATCTGGATACAAGGGCTTCCACCGTCGCGTGCTCGAAACCGTGAACATGGACACGATCCACTCGCGCGGCTTCGCCTTCCAGATCGAGGTGACGTACCGCTGCGCCCAGCAAGGCTTCCACATCGTCGAGGTCCCCATCGTCTTCCACGATCGCACCGCGGGACACTCCAAGATGAACTGGCGAATCGCCACTGAGGCTCTCACGGTCGTGTGGGGATTGCGGTTTGGCTCCGCTAGTCCCTATTACAAGGAGAAAGTACCATGATCCGCGCGATCATGCGCCGCCAGGTGCCACGTGTCGGGTTTGGGATCCTACTCACCCTGGTAATTTCCCTTGGCGGATGCAGCCTGTTTGCTCAGGCTCGACCCAACATGCATGCTTCGTCGTCGCCGCTTCACTCCTCAGGGAAGGGTGAGCGCTCTGCCACGCGCGTGGCACCCCCGGGCAGCAAGATCGTTGATACGCCGGGCACCAGTGTGCTCGTTCAGGTCGCTGACATCACCGTGACGTCGGCCGCGCATCTGACGTTCAGCGGGAGCGGCTTCTCGCCCGGTGAGGCGCTTGCCATTAGCGTCACGGACTCTCGCGGCAAGACAGAGATGCGATGGGCTCCCGCAATTGCGGACACGGATGGAAGCGTTGCCTCGGTCTCGCTGATCATGCCGGCCGATCTTCCCCCCGGCACTCACGAGTTGATCGTCAAGGGTGAGACAAGCCAACACCTTGCTCACGCCACGTTCCAGATCCAGCGTGTACCGCCAACGGTCCAGCTAGTTGCCTACACGGGGCAGCCTGGATCCGTCTTCGGAGTGTCCGGCAATGGCTTCGCCTCGAACGAGGCGGTGGACGTGTACCTGGGCACGATGAACAGCGCTCCGGTGGCCACTCTCAAATCTGGAGCGGGCGGCGTTCTGGTCGGCCGCGTGACTGTGCCGACTCGTCCCCCTGGGGAATACACCATGTATTTCGTCGGTCGAACCAGCGCTACACCCGCCTCCGTCGGGTTCAATATCCGGGGGTTCAAGCCATGGGTGACGCTTGAGACTTACAGTCCGGCGGTGGGATCCGCGCTGCGGGCGTCCGGACATGACTTCGCCCCGAATGAAGCGGTGCTTGTTTACCTCAACACCGCCTCAGGTCAGCCAATAGCAACTGTACAAGCCGACACCCGTGGTGCATTCGCGAACGCCGTGGCGTTGGACATCTCGAGCGGACTGACAGGACACCAGACACTCATCTTCGTCGGGAAGTACAGCCGGGTGACTACACAGACATCCTTTGATGTCTTCCCGTAGGGATGGGGGGGCTTAGCGGACAACCGGGTGCGCGTCGTCGTCGATGCGCACCCGGTCGTGTTGGCGTCCGCGGTCACTCGGGCGCAAGCTCCCATCCGCTTGAGCCCGCAGCCGCGGCGATGCGATTGCGGCCGAGCGGGTGCCCTGAGCGGTGCGAGTTCCGCGCCGGGGTTACGGCCGGGGGGAACTGGGCTTCTTGGGCTGGCCCAACAGTGGCCACTGGTAGGACGACAGGATACGAAGCTTTGCGTCGTCGATGGTCTTCCAGTCGAACTTCAGGATCCCACCCGTGTCGCTGGAATCGGGATTCCAGGCCCAGTACGTATAGCTAATGCCGCGCGCCTTCACGAAGTCGAGCAGGCTGCGCTGCCATACGCCTTCCTTGTCTGTCCCCATGGATTGCCCGCCGAACTCACCCAGCAGCACAGGCGCTATGCGCTTACTCTGCAGATAGGCCCAGTGGGAGTCCCAGAGGGTGGACAGATTGCGTGGGAAGTTGGGTGCCTGGAACCACAGCTGTGGCCAGACGTTTGGACCGTAGTCGTGTACGGAGTACACGAGTTTGTCTGGTTGTGACAACTGCACGGGATACTTCTGGGCGCCCTCCAGGTTGCCGCCCCACCAGTAGAAATCACCGTGGTAACTCTCGATGCCCTCCACGAGGATGAGCCAGTTCGGGTTAGCGGCCAACACGGCGTTGCCGGCGCGTTCGGCTGCCATACGCCAGTCGGTGCTGGCGTTGCCATCGCCCCAGGTGGCGGTCCCATGCGGTTCGTTGTGCAGGTCCGCGCCAATCACCGCGGTATTGTCGCGATAGTGCTGGGCCAGCATGACCCAATCCGACATCCAGCGCGACTCGGGCACCTGATTCGTGTACCACAGCTCGGACTGCGCATACGCATCTGGACGATGCTGATCCAGGATGACTTTCAAGCCGCGCGCCCCAGCGCCCGCAATGATCTTATCCATCAAAGCCAAACCCGTAAGCCCCTTCAGGTCAGGATTCAGCTCGTAGTTGATGTGGGGAGTGCTGGCCGAGTCGAGAAGCTGGTTGCTGTACGGCAGACGGATGGTGTTGAAGCCCGCGTGCACGATCTGGTCGAGCATACTCTGCCAGTTCCGCACGTAGAGCCCGTCCGGGGCGAACGTCTGCGTCTCGAAACCAAACCAGTTGACGCCGGTCAGATGAACTACGTTGCCAGTCGCGTCCACGATCTGGCCGCCAGCGGTGTGCAGCGGCCAGCTTGCGGTGGTCGTCTGGGTCGACGAGGACGTTTGCCCCGGAGAGGACGTTTGCCCCGGACCAGTTCCGCAGCTGGCCAGCACCATAAGCGCTAAGACTACCGGTAGCAGGGCGTGACGGAAACGGATGCTTGGCATAACACTCCTTTGCACTGGTGCACTGGCTTGGAGTCGCCCAAGTGTGAACGGCTGTGAACGGTGGCATGGCCGCGACGTCCGGGTGATTGGACTCCAGCGAAGTAGCTACAGGGCAGGCACTACATGACAACTTACGTGTGGGGTTGTCCGCTACTTGCCACGGCGACACAGCGCTGGAGCGTGCGCACACTCCAGGTTAGCGTGCTCGATCCCGCTGGAATGCGGAGGTCACGGGGTTGAGCCGTGTGGCAAATATTGGTGACAAGTATTGTCGGATTTTGTTACAAATTGATTACATTTTTCTTGCACTTTAGATCGCATAAACATTTGTAAGACTGTGGTAACGTTTCTGTGTAAGATGCCCAAGCATAGTACTGGACTATCAGAGCCTGTCAGGCTTCTGCCCAGGCGGTGAGCGGCCTGGACTGCCTTGTCTCGCACCTGCGTCCCCCCAGACGCAACATTCCCGCGCGGCTGCCCAACTCGGCGGAATGGCCGTGTCACGCGTTATGTCGCGCCCCCCCCTCGCTTCCGGGGGGCTTGAAGCTGTCCAATAATTGCGGTAAACCTGCGGTACACCTCAGGGGTGCCTTGGGGGTGTCAGCAATGGGGAGCGGCAACCAGCCTGGCTTCCACCGTTCAGGCTTGGGCGACTCCAAGCCGATATCCAGGAGGGGGGTGTCAAACAGCCAGGAGCGTCGTACCAAACGTTAGCATGCCTCCAAGGAGGGAAAGGAAGCCACGATGTTTCGTCGCCAACACCTCGAAGCAGACGCCTCGATGTCTCGTAGCCAGGCCCTCGAAGCAGACGCCTCGATGTCTCGTCGCAAGGTCCTCGCAGCTGGATTCACTGCGCTTGGAGCCAGCGGAGCGTATCTCGCGCTGGGCAGACGGTGGCCGTTGCCCGTTTCCGCGGCGCAGGGTGCCAAGATCTCGACGCCGACTGCTCGCGGTCCATTTCGGGCCGTCAAATCGAACATCGTTGACCAGTCAGGCAAAGCCGTGTATTTGACCAGTGTCAACTGGTTCGGCATGGAGACCCAGACGTACTGCCCGCATGGGTTGTGGACGCGCAACTGGCAGAGTATGCTGGATCAGATTGCTAGCACCGGATTCAACTCGATCCGCCTGCCTTACAGCAACCAGGTCTTCGACTCAGGCAGCACCCCCAACGGGATTGACTTCGTCAAGAATCCCGATTTGCAGAATTTGACCGGGGTCGAGATCATGGACCGAGTGGTCCATGGAGCGGGCCAGCGTGGCCTCGTAGTGATTCTCGATCGACACCGGCCCGACGCCTCGGGCCAATCTCCGCTCTGGTATACGGATCACGTCTCCGAGGACCGCTGGATCTCCGACTGGGTCATGCTCGCCAAGCGCTACCGGAACGAGCCAAGTGTGATCGGGGCGGATTTGCATAACGAGCCCCACAGCCCGGCCACCTGGGGTGATGGCAATGTGAAGACGGATTGGCGACTTGCCGCCGAGCGCGCTGGCAATGCCATTCTACAGGCCAATCCCAACTGGCTGATCGTGGTGGAAGGCACCGATCAATACAACGGCGACGGGTACTGGTGGGGCGGCAACCTCATGGGCGCACGCCAATTTCCGGTCCGGCTGTCGCACCAGGACAAACTGGTCTACTCCGCGCACGACTACGGCCCTAGTGTCTGGGGGCAATCGTGGTTCAGCGCGCCCAACTTTCCCAACAACCTGCCTTCCATCTGGCACTCGCATTGGGCCTACCTCGTGCAGGGGGGCATCGCTCCGGTCTGGCTCGGCGAATTCGGTGGTCGTTCGATGGGAACCGACACCGAAGGCGTCTGGCAGCGTAGCCTGGTCACCTATCTCAAGCAGAATCGCATCAGCTACTCCTACTGGGCCTGGAACCCCAATTCGGGTGATACGGGCGGCATCCTGGAGGACGACTGGCAGACGGTCAATAAGGCCAAAATGGACATCCTTTCGGCCTACCAGTGGCCGCTGATCGCACAGCCCACCACGTCCGCCTCTCAAGCAGCCTCCAATGTCAAGAAGGCGTACTGCGCGCCTTAGCATGCTGTACGTCGCTCTGAGGCTGGCGAGCGCCAATCTGGCGGTCAAGCAAGCTCGCAGCTGATCATGGGGCGTGCCCCAATGAGGCAGCAGGGTCGACGTACGATGCTCACTCTGGTTGGTCACCTGGACACGGCGGACGGGAGTGCGGGACAAAGTCGCGATAGGCGAAGGGCGACCCACCCAGCACGATGTGCACCTGTGCCAGAGATGACCAACCAGAGTTTTTCCTCTCCTCCACTCCTCACGATCCCCGTCGGGATCACAGGAGGCTCGTTTTAAGCGGCGGGTGCGGGGCTGCTGGTGGAACCACGCGGCAGCGGAAACTCGATGGGATTCAGATACTGCTGCTTGTTCAGGTTGACCGTGGACCAGTCGTTTTGCAGGATACCACCAGTGTCGCCTGAATCAGGATTCAACGCCCAGTAGGTCCAGCTGATCCCCCTAACGCCCGTGCCCAGGTACGAAGTCATTGCCGAGAACCACTGCTGATCCGTCTGGTCGTCGAGGAGAGTACCGAATTCACCCACCCACAGCGGAGCGATGTGATCCTTGACGATGAATCCCCAGTGGGTATCCCAAATGCCAGTCAGATTGTTGGGGTAATTTGACGCGCTAAAGTAGTGCAGTGGGTACACGTCGGGCGGATAGTCGTGAGCGGAGTAGACGAGCTGGTGTGGGACGGTGAGCCGGACCGGCGTGTCGGCGACCCCCTCCAGGTTGCCGCCCCACCAGTAGCAATCGCCCTTATAGCACTCGACGCCTTCCACAAAGATCAGCCAATGTGGATTGATCGCCAGGATCTTGTTCCCGACGGTCTGGGCCTCCATCTGCCAGTCCAGCGTCGGATCACCACACCCCCAACACGCAGGGTGATGCGGCTCGTTATCCACATCCGCGCCGATGACGGCAGTGTTGCCCAGGTAGTGGGTGGCCAGCATTTGCCAATCGGACTCAAAGCAGGACACCGAACAGTCGGACGACGACCAGAGGGCGGTCTGCACGTCCGCATTCACCCCGTGATGATCCAGGATGACCTTCAAGCCAATCTGGCCGGCATAGGCCACAATCTTATCCATGATCTGCAAGCCGGTGAGCCCATGCAAATCCTGGTTCATACCGTGGTCATACGAGATCCCGTTGGGGACGCTGCCAGCGAAGAAGAGCTGGTCCGAGAACGGTAGACGAACGGTGTTATAGCCCAGGCTTTTGACCTGGTTGAGTAAGTCATGGTAGTCGCGCTGTCCCAGGCCGTGAACCGCGTAGGCACCCGATTCGAAGCCGAACCAGTTGATGCCGGCAATGCGCACCGGCCGATTGTACGCGTCCATGATCTGGGTCCCGTTCGTATGCCAGTAGCCGGTTCCGATCGGCGGCATGTGTGAAGAAGGAGTAGCAGGGGTAGCAGGGGTAGCAGG
>CAYQFU010000095.1:0-4741 GCA_964416775.1 uncultured Ktedonobacterales bacterium | reverse complement strand
AGTCGTCGGCGGTGGAGCAGTCGTCGGCGGTGGAGCAGTCGTCGGCTGCGAGGGTGCTGTCGCGGATGGCTCCGTAGTCGGCGTGGTGGTCGGCTCGGTCGGCTCGGTCGGCTGTGACTGCGGCGTTGGCGTGGCGGTCGGCTGCGGCCGCGCAGTGGGCGTGGCGGTCGGCTGTGGCGGTAGAGTCGGCGTAGCGGCGGGCGCTGTGGCCGGTGGGGCGGTCGGTGCGGGGGTGGATGGTCTTCCCTGTCCCCCGCCCCCCCCGCCGGACGCGCCATTCGAGGAGGACGAGGAGGACGATGTGCTCGTGCCACCAGGAGCACCGCCCGCACCGGGTGTCTGACCCGAGCTGGCGACCGTCCTGTGTGTGGGCGCGCCGTGGGTAAGCGCGATGTGAGAGCGGGATCCAATGGCCGCGATGCCCGCGACCAGCAGCAGGGCGGTGGCGGACAGTCCCGCGACGGCGCGCCGCCGCCCACCAGCGCGGGTGCGTGTGGCGGTCGGCTGGCCCACTGCGCCGCGACCAGCGAGTGAAACCGTGGGCGCCGATGCCATGGACAGAGACGGACGCTCGCTCGATGAGGCGGCGAGGGCATGCCTCTCCTTCACGGGGGTGACAGCCGGTGATGTCGGCTCAGCCCTGCGCGCCGCGTCGAACGATGGACCGTCGAGGATGGGGGTGACGGACGCCGTACGCGCTGTCGCGCCACTCGGCAGGGCTCTATCCCATCGGGGCACGGCAGCACCCACGTCTCTTGTGGTGGCGCCAGTCATGCCCGCTTCCAGGGCGGATGTGCGCAATGCCTCGGCAAAGGCCGCCACGGAGGGATAGCGGTCTGCCGTCCGCTTGGCCAGCGCCCGCACGATGACTGCCTCGACCGCGGAAGGGACGGCTGGATTGAGGGCCTGAAGCGCGGGGGGACGCGCGTACTGTTGGTCGTGGACGAGCTGGCCCAAGTCGCCGACGAAAGGTGTGCGTCCGGACAGAAGCTGGAAGGCCATCGCGCCAAGCGCGTACTGATCGGAGGCGGGTAACACCTGTCCAGAGAACTGCTCTGGCGCCATGTACGCGACGGTGCCCGCCACCTCGTTGTAGGTGCCCACAGTATCCTCGCTGTGGGAGATGCCGAAGTCCGCCAGCAGAACGTGCCAGTGCCCGTTTGGCTCGATCTGCACCAGCACGTTGCCGGGCTTCACGTCGGCGTGGATTATTCCGTGCTCGTGCGTGTGCTGCAGAGCGTCCGCCACCTGGCTAATGATGTCCACCACGAACGGCAGGCCCGCCGGAAGACTGAGCGGGCATGGCCCCCGGCCCTTGATGGCATCGGCCAGCGAGCCGTGCGGCACATATTGCATCACCAGGAACCGATACCCGTCTTCGAATCCGCTGTGGTAAACAGGCAGGATGTTGGGATGCTTGAGCCGGCCGAGCAACTGGGCTTCGCGGATCATGTGGCGATCACGATCCGCGGCCTCATCCTGCGGCCGTAAAGCGTCTGGCTGCGTGGGAACGACTTTAACCGCCACCTGGCGGTTACCCAGTCCCACTTGTTCCGCGAGATACACCGCTCCCATGGCGCCTGAGCCAATCCTGTGGACCAGACGGCAACCGCCTAATTCGTATCCTTCCATGGCCAGCTTAGGCTCCTTAATTGCAGCCCACCAGTGTGAAGCGCAGACTGGGGGGCGACCCGGCCTCCGGATCAATGGGGTTGAAGCGGATGACTACCGACTGGCCACCAGCGTGGGCGGTGTCCTGCAGCTGGATTGCAGTACTTGCCCCTGGTGCGAGCTCGCCCTCATGGGGGGAAACGTCCACTCCGGCCTGATCCGTTGGCAAGGAGAGGCTAGCCTGCCAGCGCACGTGCGAATATCCGCGATTGGCCAGCACGACAACCTGGGTCCTCTGACCATCGGAACAGCCGAACAGCACGCTGGTCGGCGCGACCTGAAGCCAGCTGGAGTTGGGGGTCGGGCTGGCCGCTGGGCTGGAATGGGGCACCACGGGGGAGGTGTGGTCAGCGAAACTGCTCAGCGATATGAGGCCGGTGTGATTGATAACTCCGAGCAGGCTGAGCAGCAGGGCCGCGCTAGCTAGGAGCGCAGTGGCAACCACGCACCCACGTGGCAAGCGACCACGCCCGGACGGTGGTTGGGTGTGCTCAGCAGGGGTAGGCCACGTTGGGGGTGCTCCAGGCCTACGACGACGTGGATCTAGTAGGGTGGACTCGTCACGAAGATCCCTCAGCGTGGGTTCGTCGTTCAGCACACGCAACCACCTTCCTGTGTGAGCGTGCAGCCTTCGGCGGGAGCAAGTAGGCTCGCGGGGAAAGGGTGAGCAAAGTATTTCCAAGGATGAGTAGAGTAATTCCATTGTATCGTGAGGATGAGAGCACCGGCAAACCTATGGCCCAGAGCACCTACTCGCGTGGCGTGACTCGCCCCTTACGATCGGTGAGCGTGTTAGCAATCTGTTACACCAGGTTACGGCGGGTTCACGCCTCTCGACTAGGATAGAGACGTGGCTGGCCTACAGACCATGAACGAAGAGCGAACGGAGGATGAGCATGCCACAGGTGCCGCCTTCCGGTCGGAACGGTGAACGGGCTGACCGAGGTCACGCTGATGGTATCAGAGACGAGCTTGCTCGCTTGAGCGCGGTTGTCTCTCAGATGGTCGTGCGGCTCCCGCCCGAGTGGCGGACCCGGCGGCGCTGGATCGCGGTTGGTGCCGTTCTCCTTGGCGTTCTTGCCATCTATTTCGTCACGCGCCCGGCGCCGGCGCCCGCCCCTCAGCAGGTACCCGCTGATACGAAGGTCTTTCAAATTAGCAACACTCCGGTGCTGACCTTCGCGCATTCCAGTGGCCGCGTACATATCACCTCTGGCCCAGACGGACAAGTGAGCATTAAGGAAAACCGGAACGGAATTACCAGTGCGATTCAGACCCAGTACACACGGACGGGTGACAAAATCACCGTCGCGGTCAGTATACCGGACGGTCTCTATCTCGACACCTGGGTGGATTTCGACGTGACTGTTCCTAAACGGGCGGGCGTGACCGCTATGCTCGCGGCGGGCACGCTCGAAGCCAACGGCCTCAACGGCCACATCACGCTGAGCGACACGAACGGCGCCATTTGGGCAACCAATCTCAGCGGTTCCATCGCTCTGACCACCCAGAGTGGTTCCATCAATACCGAGCGCGTCAGCGGACAGTTGACGGCGATCACCCAGAACGGCACGATCACGACCGGCACTACTCGCTTGAGCGGACGCTCGACAATGCAGGCGGACAGTGGCACGATCAACTTCCATGGGTCCCTGGATCCCAGCGGAAGCTATCTATTCCGAAACAGTAACGGTGCCATTGGTCTCACGCTGCCGAACAACTCGGCCGTGAACGTGGATGCGCATTCCATGAGCGGCTCGATCACGTCCGCGTTCCCCACCGTGGCCGCCGTTCGCGAGAGCAGCGGCAGTGGGGCACGTGGCAGCTTCGGCCGCGCACCACGCGCGCGGCTGACGATTCAGACGACAAGTGGCTCAATACAGCTCTTCCAGGGAGGATAACCTCTCATACCAGATCTGGCTGATCGCTCGCCCATGGTCGGGGCGCATGGAGATGCGCCATCGTCCGGTGGACACCTGCCTTACTTCGTAGGGGGCGTCCACCGGACGCCAGTCTGACGAAGGCGCAACGGTTCAACCAGATTCCGCATCACTCGCGAACACGTGCGTTGCGTAGGCACACCCCCATCTTGCCGGATCCGCCTTGTGAATTCCGTAAGCAATTTCACGCCTGTATTAAGGCCCGTGCGTCACACTTTCTGTATAGACACACGGGCACATGCGCCTGGGTGCACGTACGAGAAGCGCATCGCTCCTGATTCGAGTGCTTTCCTATCCAGTTGCGCTGGACGCCTTTCTGAGCAAGGGAGAATACGGCAATGAGTCATCAGGATCAGCGTTGGCAAGCAACAGAGACTCGACAGCCGACGGAACCAATCCCGGAGGACATGTTCACCCGTGACGAGTGGAACGCCTTGGTCGCGTTACGAGAATGCCATGCACCCGATTACGACGTTCTGGGCCTGCGCGACTGTGCACGCCTGCGCTTCGTGCGTTGGCTTGTCGAGACTGGCCGCATCGAGCCCTAGAAATAGACATGGAGCGACTCCAATAGGTCATAGCAGGCAGCTGCGGGTCCAGCACGGCCGCCTCGGCGTACCGCTGCTCGATCCGCTGCAGCGTCTGCACGCCATGTACAGGCGGCCCTTCAACTGGAAAACCTTTGAGCAGCGCGTACACGCGCCTTCGCATCCTCTTCAGCGCGATTCTTCGGCGGCGCGTTTGTCTCCAAAGCGCTGAGCAGGTGGCGAGTGACGTCAGCAATCGCGTCAACCGCATCATGGAAGGCCTCTTCGTTGGCTTTCGAGGGCTTATTGAAGCCGCTAATCTTGCGCACGAATTGTACTGCGGCGGCGTGAATCTCGTCCTCGGTTACTGGCGGTGCAAAATTGTATAGCGTCTTGATGTTGCGACACATGCGTGTCACCTCCCCAGGCTGAACGTGGTTGTCGTGGCGTTGCGCGGAACGCTCCACGCGACATTTCGGTACAACCTGTTTTACCGCATTTGCAAGGTACAGCAGCGAACGTCGAGCCACGCGACCTTATTCCGCCGTCTCTTCCGAAACCCACTGGCGCATGGGGGAATGTCCAGCATGTAACAGTACTGCA
>CAYQFU010000094.1:5441-19898 GCA_964416775.1 uncultured Ktedonobacterales bacterium | reverse complement strand
GGCGGAAGATCAGGCGGAGGGTACGGCGCATCAGTTCGAGGTGATCGCGGGAGCCGCATGCCTGGATTTTGCGAACACGGTGGGGGGCCGGCGCGGCGGCCACACAGAGGAGTACCTGGGAACGTATGGCGATCTCGTGCAGTGGGGCAGCCAGGCGGGTGTACTGAGCGCCGAGGAGACCAGCCGCCTCATGCGTGAGGCGCGGGAGCACCCCGATGAGGCGGGGAGAGTGCTCGCGCGCGCGGTGGCGCTGCGCGAGGCGATCTATGGGATTTTCACGGCGCTAGTCGAGGGGGCAGAGCCAACGGCTTCCGACCTCGGCGTGCTGAACGCCGAGCTGGCTCACGCCCTCAGGCACATGGCGCTCGCGCACACGGCCGATGGCTTCGCCTGGCAATGGACCGGCGATGAGCGCGCGCTGGATGCGATGCTGTGGCGTGTGGCGCGGTCGGCCGCGGATCTCCTCCTGGCGCCGACGGCCGGCTCCGTGCGGCAGTGCGCGAGTGAGACGTGCAGCTGGCTCTTCGTCGACACGACGAGGAACCGCAGCCGGCGCTGGTGCGACATGCGGGGATGCGGGAATCGCGCGAAGGTTCACCGCCATCGCGCGCGGCGGCGCGCCGACCAGGGAGCGTCAGCGGCACAATAGCATGCGTCTGCACCACGCAACGTTCGGTGACGACGCTCTCGCCGCCTGGGACGGTGGCGCCTATGGCCGATTAGACCTGCTTCTCGCTTTGCGCACTCACGCGGTCGGCCAGGAACTCCTCCCAGGTCCGCCGGCCCACCGCTCGCCCGGGGGCCAGGTTGGCGCCGGCCCGGACCGCGCGTGCGGCCTTGCCTGGCAGCCAGACCGACAGCATCGGCCGCTGCTTGCGCACGGCCCGCAGGTATCCACGGAGCAGCCCGGCCGTGCTGTACACCTTCGGCCCGGCGATGTCGGGCACGAGGCCGGCCGGCGTGCCGAGCGCCAGCTCGGCGAGCCGAGCCGCTACCTCGCCGGCGTCGACCGGTTGGAACTGGAAACCGGCCGGGAGTGGTATCACCGGCAGCCTAGCCATTTGCCGCGCCACCAGCAGGATCAGGTCGTGGAACTGGGTGGCGCGCAGCGTCGTCCACGGCAGGCCGGAATCGGCCACCACGCGCTCGGCGGCCAGCTTGGACGCGAAGTAGCCGAACATGGCGCGGTCGACGCCGCTAACGACGGGGACCCGGTCGGCGCCGACGACCGAGATGTACACCAGGTGCCGCACCCCGGTCCGCGACGCTGCCCGGACCAGGTTCAGGGCTTTGTCCTCGTCGCCCTTGTTGCTGCCCGCGCAGTGCACGATGATCTCAGCCCCCGCCACCGCGGCCTCGATCCCCTCGCCCGTGGCCAGGTCACCCGTCACGAATTCTATACCGTCTCTGGCCTCGCGGCTGCGCCTGCTGAGCACCCGTACCGTGCAGCCAGCGTCCCGCAGCCGCGGGACGACGAGGCGCCCGAGCGTGCCCGTACCCCCAGTGACCAGTGCGACTTCCGTCATCTTCGTTCTCCTTCTCGCAATGTCGCCACAACGACGAATGGGAAGCCCGTCCGGGGCCAGCTCGCCGCCAAGGCCGAAAACCCGTCAGGCGCCGACCTCTGCCAGACGGCGCTGCAGGAAGCGACACTCGGGTGCGTTGTGTTCGCGCTTGAGGGCACGTTCGTATGCGTCACGCGCCTCATTAGCTCGACCGAGGCGACACGTTCGCGCTTGACCTTGGATCGAACCATCATCACGCTCATCGCGCTTCACTCCTCCATGTAGAGGTTATTAGACTCGTTCATTCGTTCGCGCCTTCACGACGCACTCACCCAGTGCGGCCGAGGCTGCGCCCCGAGCGGCAATGTTCAGCCGGCCCACTCCCCGGCCACCTGCCGAGTGGTGACGTTGAGGCGGTTCCAGGCGTTGATGAGGGCGATGTTGACGATCAACGCCGCCAGCGCCGGCTGCTCGTAGTGCTTGGCTGCCTCGTCGAAGATGTCGTCGGGAACCGGGTCGGCCCGGTCACTGAGCCTGGTGGCGGCCTCGGTCAGGGCGAGGGCAGCGCGCTCTGCGTCGCTAAAGTACGGAGAGTCGTGCCAGGTCGCCACCGTGGAGAGGCGCTCGTCGGTCTCGCCGGCCTTCTTTGCGTCGCGGGCGTGCATGTGAGCGCATACGCTGCACCCGTTGATCTGACTGGCACGCAGCTGAACGAGCAGAACCATCTTTTGCGGCAGACCTCCTTGTGCGGCTGCCTTCCCGAGCGCCTGAAGCGCCTCGAATGCGCCGGGTACGCTCATTGCGGGGTTGTCCATCCGAGCTTTCATCGTGTCTCCTTGTCACATCGATCGTGTTCCGCGGGTCACTTTTCATGACACCTCTCATGACACCTCGCAACGAAAGGATGTGACCGATGGACGAGAACGAGTGGCTGGCGGATCGCTTCGAGGAGCACCGGGCCCATCTGCGGGCGGTGGCCTACCGGATGTTGGGCTCGCTCACGGACGCCGACGACGCCGTGCAGGACGCCTGGCTGCGCCTCAGCCGATCAGGGGCGGGCGAGGTCGAGAACCTCGGCGGATGGTTGACAACGATCGTCGCGCGAGTGTGCCTGAATATGCTGCGTTCGCGCAACGCTCGACGCGAGGATTCCTTCGAGGTGCGCCTACCCGATCCCGTCATCAGCCCAGACGGGGAGCTCCAACCGGAGGAGGAGGCGTTGCTGGCCGACTCGGTCGGCCTTGCGCTCCTCGTCGTGCTCGATACCCTGGCCCCGGCCGAGCGGTTGGCGTTCGTCCTCCACGACATGTTCGAGCTGCCGTTCGAGGAGATCGCCCCCATGGTGGGTCGAACCCCGGCGGCGGCGAGGCAGCTCGCCAGCAGGGCACGACGCCGCGTGAAGGGCGCGGATGTCCCGGTTCCGGACCCCGATCTCGCTCGTCAACGGGCCGTGGTCGACGCCTTCTTCTCGGCTGCACGTGAGGGCAAGTTCGACGCGCTCGTCGCCGTGCTCGATCCCAACGTCGTGCTGCGAGGCGACGTTGGCACTACGCGCCCCGCAGCCTCCACGGTGATCCGTGGCGCGGCGGCCGTTGCCAGGCAGGCACTCATGTTCGCGCGCCCCGCTGCCCACCTGCACCCCGCGCTGGTGAACGGAGCCGCCGGAGTGGTCATCACGGTGCGGGGACGGCCCATCGCCGTGATGGGTTTCACCGTCGCCGCGGGCAAGATCGTCGAGATCGATGCGATTGCCGACCCCGAACGCGTCCGCAGGATCGCGGCGGCGGTCCTCAGCGACGAGGAGCCGTAGGGCCAGCCCGACGCCCCCGAAGCTCTGGGCAAGTGCTATCATCGGGCTCCGCATCGGCACCCACGACATCGGCACCCACGACATCGGCACCCACGACATCTACAACCCGCATCAGTGCGGGCTGAATCGTCGTGTCTCTTGCCGGGTTGTTAGCAGCTCGCAAGAATCCCGCGCGAAACTCCGAGGCATCTCGTAATATCTCACAATGTCCATGTAATTCTTTGTGCACATCATTCTTAACAAGCTTAACGAGCTTAACGAGCGGATGCGAAGTCTGCGGTACCGCCTTTTGCGCAGGAGTAACCACGATGACGTCTCCACAATCGCATGCCCATGTCGAACAGCGCGAACAGTCCGAACAGCCCGAAGCATTCGACGACGATGGGCCCTCTGCAGCCGATTACCACGACCCGGCGGAGCAGCAGCCGGCCGTATTCGATACTGACGTGCTGGACACTGACACAGAGGACAACTGGAGCTCATCCGATGAGTCCGAAGACCTGTGGCAGCGCGACGTGCCGCCCGGCGCAGCGACTCCCGGCACCACACTGACTGGCCCGGGCAACAACCGGAAGCGTTTGCCGCGCGGCAAGCTTCTGTGGATCGCAGTTGGCGTCGTGACTGGCCTGGCCGTGCTCTCTCAGCTCTTACCTGTAGGTGGCGGCGCTAGCCAGACCGCCGTGCATACGACGGGCGCCAGCCGCGGGCAGGCGCAGACACAGTCGCCTGCTCCAGGAACTCAGACGACGCCAGCACCCGGGGTAGTGCCAGGAGAGCTCCCAGTCAACAGAACCTCCAGCGGGCCGCTCATCCTCCTCGATCCAGGCCTCGTGCGGCAGGGATCCAGCATTAGTGTGACCGGCAGCGGCTTCGGCGCTCGCGCCATCATTGACGTGACCGTGAAGCGGCATGGTGCGTCAGTGTCCCTTGCCTATACGTTCGTCCAGACCGACAAAAACGGCGCCTTCAGCGGCGCTACGCTCACGCTTCCCCAGGCGCTGGGTGCCGGCAACTTTGTCGTGGATGCCCGGCAGCGAAAGAGTGGCAACGACGCGTACGCCGTGGGCACGGTCTCGGGTGGCGCGCCCAGAGTGAAGCTGGGCATGGAAGTTGGCAGGCCAGGGGACACCATCGCCGTCGCCCTCCAAGGATTCGCTCCGGGCGAGCCGATCAAGGTGTTTTGGAATAGTTTGGGCGGCCAGCCCTTGGCGACGCTCCAGGCTGACGGCGGTGGGGGTGTAGGCCCGGCGGCACTCCAGGTGCCCTTTGGCGCGATCGGGAACAACACTTTCCTGTTCATCGGCGCGAACAGCCAGTCGGTGGTCGCCGCCAACTTCGTCGTGCTCGCGCTGTATCCGAGCGTCACGCTCTCCAGCTACGCAATCCAGCCCGACAACGTCGAGTCGTTCACCGGCAGCGGGTTCGGCCCTAATGAGCGCGTGCTCATCTATCTCAACAATCCCAACGATTCACCCGTCGGCGTCGTGCAGGCCGACAGCAACGGCTCCTTCAAGAATGCTGGCGCCATCACGATTCCGTTCGCGCTGAAGGGACAGCAGACGCTGATCTTCATGGGAGAGCAGAGCCGCGCACCTGACGCAGTCAGTTTCACGATCCTGCCTTACTCGCCGGCAGTGCAGCCGAGCACCTATGGCGGCTTCCCAGGCACGACCGTCAGCTTCTTCGTTACGGCCTTCGCGCGCAACGAAGTGGTGCACGTCTACGCCGACCACACCAAGAGCAGCATGGGGAAGATGGTCAGCTGTTTCCTGACCGATGCTCACGGCAGCGCCTCGGCTGCCGGCTCATTTCTCATTCCCGGGAACACACAGGCTGGTCCACTTGAATACGCGCTCGTGGGGGAGAAGAGCGGCGGGGTGGGTCTGGCATCGGTGAACGTGTCCGCGCCACCGTCTCCAGTTCAGACGCCTCCTCAGCCCACGTTCACCTGCCCACTCGACCAGCAGGCGCCGGCTCAGGCACGGCAATCGAGCCAGACGCCCTCTGCCACAGAGCCATCGCACGCGCCTTAGCACGTTGTTTGAGCCTCAAGCCGTCCAAACCGTGGTGGGGTACACCTCAGATTTATGAGAACACCGAAGGATGTGCCGGTACTTTGAAGCGGAGTGTAAACAGCGTGGGAGGTGCACTTCAGTTGCGGGAGGACGCATTGAGATTGATGTGCGGCACGATATTGGCATCGCCGGGGAGATAGTCACCATCGAGAGCGCCGTCGAGCTCGCCGGCGAGGCGCTCTCGCGGCCCGGGGAAGTGGCAAGGGCAGGAGCGGGCGTGCGATCGGTGCACGGAGTTCGAGGGAAAGATTGGCATGCCAGGACTTCGCGTCGCCGTCCTTGGGGCGGGCAATACCGGCGGTACGCTCGGGAAAAAGCGGGCCAATGCTGGGCACTCGGTCGCGTTCGGCGTTACCAACCGTAACGGTCAGAGGGCACAGGCGATCCGGGCAGAGCTGGGCGATACGGTGTCCATCGGCTCGGTGGCGGACGCGCTGGCGTCGGCCGAGATCGTCTTGATGGCCCTGCCCGGCGCGGCGATGGACGAGACGATCACCGCCCACGCGGCGCAGCTCGACGGTAAGACCATCATCGACGCGGCGTATCGCGTAGGCAGCGGCGGCCCGCTCAACAGCTTCGCCACTTTCCGCGCCCGGACGCCCAGCGCACGCGTTTACCGGGCGTTCAATATATACGGCTGGGAGAACTACGCTGACCCCATGTTTGGCGGGGTCCAGGCGGACCTGTTCTACTGCGGTCCCGATGGCGAGAGCCGCGCGGTGGTGGAGCAGCTCATCGCGGACGTTGGGATGCGTCCGATTCGCGTGGGCGACGCGGACCAGGTGGACGTGGTGGACTCGATCCTCCGGCGCTGGTTCGCGCTTGCCACTGGCCAGGGGATGGGGCGGTACCTCGCGCTCAAACTCCTCAGGCGTTAGGTGCGCATCGCCGCCCCTTGACCGCACCGCACGGCTCCTCTATTATAGTGGCGCGGGATAGGCTGGGAGTGGAACGACGGTGAGGAGGGCGGAGGGATGATGCCATCGCAGTGGATCACTCTCGCGGCCATTGCCGTCATCTTTGTCCCGACGGCCTGCATCGTGGCGGCCCTGGCGGCGCGGGCGCGGCGGCGTGCGCTGCGGGCGGAGATTGCCGCCGTGCGCGCCAATCGCTACGACGGAGCGGTCGCGCGCGAGCGCTTCGCGCAGCAGAGCTGGAGCATTCGGCGCTCCATGCTGCGCGGCGCCTCGGTGGTGGGCGCCGTTGGCTACCTATCCTCCTTCTTCCTGCCGCTCACGCTGGTCTTCGTGGCACCCACGCTCATCATACAGTTTGCTCCCTGGCCGGGCATTCCCGTCTTCCCGACCGGCATCGTCACCGTCGTGCTGCTCTCGGTCGTCGTGATCTCCCTCTATGATCTGCTCAGCGGACTGCTCGTCGAGCCGCATGCCGCCGTCGCGCTGGGCGATCCGCCATTCACCGCGGGGCGGGCGTTCGCGCGCTGCGCCAGGCGTTTGTTGTTGCTCTATCTCCCTCCGCTCGCCGTCATCGAAGCTGTCGGGCTGTTCGCCCCCGCGCTTGGCCGGGTGTTCACGCTGCCAGGGGCTGATCTTGGCTTCCTCGCGCTGGGCGCTGTGGTGTCCGGCGCTTTTGCGGCCCGCGCCTGGCTCACCCCGTCGGCACCGCTGGAACAGACGGCGTGGGCGGCCCTCGCACCCCGCGTGCGCGAGTGGGCCAGACTGGCGGGCGTAGACCTGCGCGACGTGCGCGTGCGCTTCGCCGCACGGCTGCGCATCGCCGATGGAGCGGTGCGCGGGCGTCGCCATCCCACTCTCTACGTCAGCGACCTCTTCCTCGCCAATTCGGACTGGCGCCAGCAGGATGCGCTCGTGACGCAGCTGCTCGGTCTCGCGCGCGAGCGAACGTCGAAGCCGCTCGCCTCCCTGGTATCCCCCGCCCTGGTCGTGCTGTGCCTCGTCGTGATCTTCGGCTCTGGTCTGCTCATTGGCCCGCTGGGCTGGGTGCCCGGGCGGCTCCTGCTTGTCAGCCCCATCCTACTCGTGGCCGTCGAGATCGGCGTAGCGATCGTCGTGACCGCCGCTTTCATCTACCTCGTCTATTCCCTGTTTCGGTACCGCGTCTTCGGCCGCACTACCGCCCGCGCCCACATCCTGGCGGCGGACCGCTTCAGCGTGTCGCTGACCGGCGACCCCTTAGCGCTGGCCATCGCGCTGCACACCCTCGCACGCCTCCACACCGCCCCGCGCCTGCGCCTGAGCCTCACCGGCGACGCCCTCACCGCCGACCGCTTCGCCGCCATCGAGCGCATGTTGAGCCTGCCCGGCCCCCGAGCCTCGTGGGCGGACCAGCCCGTGCCCGCCATCGTCACCGTCGCCACCGGCCCGCACGCCTTCACGGTGCCGCTGGACCAGGCGCCGCCGCCCGTTCCCGTCCCGGTCGCGCCTCGTGGAGAAACGCCGCCTGGCATGTCTCCGCCGCGGCCCTCCTAGTGCTGAGCGGGGCTGGATCACTGGACGGAGCGGCATGCCGAGGTGTGCCAGCGCATCATCATTCCGGCGTGCCTGAAGCGGGAGATGCCCGACCGGCTCGACAAGGCGAACGGCACGGAGCGGGCGCTCTATCCCGGTCTGGACGGGCTGAGCTCGGCACAAGCCAACACGCGCACGAGTGGGTTGTCAGGTGAGGGGGAGGGCGGCTAGAATGCGAGCGTGTCTCGACACATCGAGGCACGCTCGCCGCGTGGTGCCGCGCAGGTGAGGGCACGCACCCAGTGAAGGAGCGCGCGGGCCGCGCGGCACCGGCGATCAAGCGGCATCGTCCGGAAGATATCTATGGAGGAGAAGCTATATGTACGCATCGATTCTGGCAGGCGGGAGCGGGACTCGTCTGTGGCCGTTGAGCACCAGAGAGCATCCGAAGCAGTTTCTCCGCCTTACCAGCAGCCAGACGATGCTGCGAGAGACGGTGGAGCGTATCGCGCCGGTGGTGCCGATGGACCAGCTCTACATCGTGACGTTCAACGATTACCGCGAGCAAGTGGCGCGGCAACTGCCGGGGCTGCCCGCGGGGAACATTGTGGCGGAGCCCGAGGGGCGCGGAACGGCAGCGTCGATCGGGCTGGCGGCAACGCTGATCGCGGCGCGCGATCCACGGGCGGTGATGGGGTCGTTCCACGCGGATCACGCCATTCGCGATGTGGAGGGATTCCGGCAGGCGCTGGAATTCGCGGAGGAGATCGCGCGAGCCGGGGCGCTAGTAACACTCGGCATACAGCCGTCGTACGCGGAGACGGGCTACGGCTACATCAAGTATGGCGAGGTGCTGCGACACTGGGGTGGTCTGGCGGCGCACGTGGTGGACAAGTTCGTGGAGAAGCCCAGGCGGGATGTGGCCGAGGAGTATCTGCGGGCGGGGAATTACGTCTGGAACGCGGGCATCTTCGTCTGGCGGGTGGATCGCATTCTGGAGGAGATCGAGCGCTATGTGCCAGAGGTGGCGAGCGTGCTGCGCGAGATCGGAGCGGTCGCGGCGCGCAACGACGGGCGCATGACGCCCGCCGTGGAGAAGGCGATGCGAGAGGCGTGGCCGCGGCTGCAGAAGACGGTGACGATTGACGTGGGTGTGCTGGAGAAGGTGCAAAAGCTGGCGGTCATACCCGTGGAGGTCGGCTGGAACGACATTGGGAGCTGGGTGCAGGTGGCCGGGCTGCAGGATGCGGACGCGTCAGGCAACGCGGTGGTGGGCGTGCTGGCGGGCGACCATGTGGAGGTGCGCAGCCAGGATAATCTGATCTACAGCACAACCGGGCGGCCTGTGGCCATCGCGGGGGTGTCCGGGCTGGTGGTGGTGGATACGGGGGATGCGCTGCTGATCTGCTCGAAGGAGGGGGCGCAGCTAGTGAAGGACATCGCGGAGTTCATGCAGCGGCGCGACGCGGCGGACCGCACACAGTCGTAATCGAACGGGCGCAGGGAACGGAGCTACAGGGAGGATACGGAGGGAACACGGAGTGGCACAGAGGAGGGGACGGAGGGACAACCCCTAAGGAGGCTGAGGACGGTGCGGACGCTCATGGCAGGAGCGAGTCAGGGAGCGAGCGAGGATTGCGTCCGCCAGGCGTGATGGGGATTCAGCGTCAAACGTTAACCCAACCGCAACTCGGCGTGTACGGAATCGTGCTATACTGGTGCATACCGAAGGCCTGACTCTCTGCTGTGGCATCACTACTTCGAACGTTTGCCCGCACACTCAAGCGGCCCAGCTGTGTCGAGTGTGTATTGGCGCAGCGTGTGAAACTGGAGAGACGCGGTAGGCAGCCGGGCGGCATGAGCTGGGTCGCCTGATGGGGTGGACGGCAGGGGTGTGGAGAGGTGGCTGCTCCTCGCTCGCGGAATGTGCGCAAGGTCGAGTGCATTGACGCGGCCTTTGTAGACGCGACCTCGGCCATGGCGTACAATAGGAGCCATTCCAGCCAGCGCGACGTGGAGACTGGGAGCCGCAGTGCTGAGCGCGGAGGACGCAAAAGTCATATGGCGAAGGCACGAGATACGTCCACCGATCGCCTGTCAAATGTGATCGAGGTGGTGGAGCTAGGGCGGCGCACAGGAATGCTGTCCGCCGAGCGCGGGTCGGGTGCGTCCTTCGAAGAGGGCGAGGTTTTTTTCGTCAGCGGGCAGGCTATTTACGCCGCGACGGCCTATCTGCGTGGGCGCGAAGCGCTGGCGGCGCTGGGCCAGTGGGGAGCCTGCCGGTTCGCCTTCGATACTGAGGCGCGGCGACCAGCGCCGAACCTGGCGCCCGCGACAGCCCCAGTGGGCGGCTATCCGCAGCGGGGTCCAGTATCACCGCAACGCGGTCCAGCGTCGCTGCCTGGGGCGCCCTCGAGATTCGGGTGGAGCACTCCGGGGGCGATACCGGCGCAGCCACAGTCACCACCGCCCGCGCCTGAGCCGGGACCATCGAGCGGAGTATGGGGGGCGAGCACGCCGGGGGCGAGTGCAGGCACGGGGCCCCTGGCACGTAGGCCGCGGCGCTCGCCTGACGTGCGCGACCTGATGGCGGTGGTGAGCAGCTATAATTTCTCGCGCAGTCATCGCACGATCTTGCTGCTGGCCGATGGATCGCACAATGTGCTGGACCTGGCGCGCCTGGCCTCGAAGTCAGTAGACGAGGTGACGCAGCTGCTTGCCGAGCTGGAAGCGCGCGGGCTGATCTACTACTATAACTGACTGCATCACTGACCTGGACACGGCGCGTGGGTGGGATCGCGGGCGAGGCAATCGCGAGCCAGATGTGGGGGGGGTACGTGACGGCCGGCATTGACTCCGCACCCATAACTTTCCAAAAGTACCACATAGGCAGGAGCGGCCGGCGCATGGGTGCCAGAATATCGAAAGCGACCGCGGTAGAAGATGAGATTCGGCGCTGGCTCCATGAGAAGGCTGTGGGGACCCAGCTGCAACCGATTCAGCGCTGGGGATTATGCAGCGCTCCGTGGGGCATTCCGAGGCGATGGTCGCCACGATGGACGAGACCGGCGTGGTATATGAGAAGCGCCGGACGATTTCCGGACGATGGGTGGATGGGCATCCAGATGAGATGCGCATGACGCACCGAGCATCCCACGACAGGGAATGAGGTTCGTACAACTATGCCAAAGGCTCCAGGACGCTCTCGCCAGCGCCGGCGACTCTCGCTGTCCGCGCGGCTGTCGCTGCTCATATTGTGCGCGGCAATTCTGCCGCTGGGCGTGGTGGTCGGCTTCAACGATTACCAGGCCCGTAATACGCTGATCAAGCAAGGTCAGTTGTCGTTGGGCACGGACGCGAACGCGAAATCGGCGCTGGTGGATGTGTACATGCGCGAGCGCGCGCTGGATGGTGTAGCGCTAGGCACGCTGCCCACCTCGCAGGATCTGCTGGCGTGCAAGGTCATGCCGCAGCTGTCGCAGCAAGTGCCGGCGGCGCTGACGCCGTATCTGCCGCTGCTGCAGGTCATCCTCAAGTGCGACGACCCAGTGTATAACAAGGCCTCCTCGGTGCGCGCGCTCAATGTAGGCATTCAGCGTGACACGAACTATGCTATCTGGAGCCTGTACGATGCGGGCCTGAATCAAGTGCTCTCTACCTCGACGAGCATGCCGACGCTGCCGAAAGAGGACCTACCGGCGCTGAAGCAGGGCAACCCATACACCTCTGATGTGCACTATGACCCGAAGGCGGGCAATGCGTACGTGCAAATCTACACGCCGATCCGGCTCGATATGCAGACGGTCGCGGGTGAGGTGAAGCTGGCGGCGCAGTCCGGCCAGCTGGCGCAAGCGCAGCTGACGCCGGATCAGGTGAATCAGCTGATCGGGGCGATCCAGGCGATGCAGAGCCCATTGGTGGGTTACCTGCGGGCGACGCTCAAGCTGAGCTACATCTGGAGCATCGTGGGCAGTGAGGTAGGCGTGAACGGGTCGGGCAGCTCGGCGTTCATTGCTGACGAGAACGGCATTCGCATCGCCGACGCCAACGCGAGCGAGCGCTTCTCGGCGGTGGCGCCGCTGGATCCGACTACGCTGCAAACGATCACCGCGGAGCAGCGCTTCGGCACGGGCGATCCTGTGGCGACGGCCAATCTGCCCGTGGTGGCGGCGGCGCTGAAGCCAGGGGCGGCGCAGGATACCTTCCAGTCCGTGGCGACTCCGAACGCGAAGACGACCTTTCAGTTTGTGGGCGTGCACCTGAAGAATGTGCCGTGGACGTACTTCGTGCTGGCCCCGCTGCCGACGGTGACGCAGGTGGCGGATGACCAGGTGCGGGCGTCGCTGCTGGCGGCGGGAGTGGTGGCGATTCTGGCGGTGCTGTTGGGCCTGTTGATCGGTACGCGGATGGCGACTCCGGTGCAGCGGTCGGTGGCCGATTTGCAAGGGGCGACTGACGCGCTGAACACGCTGGCGACGAAGCAGCGGAACTCGGCGAGCGAGCAGCTGTGGGTGGTGGACGCGTGCAAGACGGGTCTGGAGAGCGTTCGCTATCTCTCGGACGCGATGCACCAGGCGTCGCAGCGTATCGTAGACGCGGCCAACTGGTTCGGGGAATACTGGGACCGGTTGAGCGAGGAGCAGGCGCAGCGTACCGTGCAGCATTTGCGTGAGCTGGCGCAGTACGTGGAAGAGGCGGCGCGACGCCAGTGGGCGAGCAGTGACCGGCTGGACAAGGCGATCACGGTGACGACACAGGTGTCGGACCAGCTTGCCAACGGCGCGACGGCCGCGGCGGACAGCGCGGAACAGCTGGAGGAGGTTGTGCACCAGCTGCAGCGCGTGGTGGGCGGCCGGGCCAACACTGGCCACGCGCGCGGACCAGACGAAGCGGGCGACGAGGAGCAGGACGAGCGGTCCATGCCCGGCGCGGGTGGCCGGCAGGATGGCTTTGGCGGGCGCCTGGGGATGCCCGCGCCGGCGGGTCAACGCCAACTGGCGGGTCCGACCATGCAGCCGGCACAGGGCGGACGGCAGCCGCTGATGCCTGGCGGCTGGCAAAGCGGGCCGAGCGGCGGCAATGGGCCCACGTTCGGCCAACAGCGGGGGCAGGCGTTCGGTCCGGGACCGCAGAGCGGGCCATTCCAGGGCGAGCAGCAATACGGCCAGGGCGGAGGTGCTGGCTACGGCGAGCAGCAATACGGCCAGGGCGGAGGTGCTGGCTACGGCCAGCAGCAGTATGGCGGGGACGGCGGCCAGGGCGCGCCGGCGGGCTGGCCAGCCGGCGCTGGGAACGGCCGAGGCGTGCGGGTCTGGGAAGACCAGTAGCCGTCGACACAATCGAGGATACAACCAGGCGGGGCGCTCGACGAGGGCGCCCCGCCTGGTTGTTTGGTGGCGTGGCCTGGTGCGCTATCCGCCGTCCATCGGAGGAGGGGCGCCGGCAGGAGGGACCGGTGGCGGGGGCGTGGGGGTATTTCTCTCGCCGTCGGTGGGCGGGGTGTCGGCGGAGATATAGGAGTGGATGGGAGTCTGCGCACGCCACTCGTCGTCGTCGTCGTCCGGGGTGTCTGAGCTTGAGAGCGTGTCGTCATCGCTCACAGGGTGGGCAACTTCGGGCGCCGCGGGCCGAAGCAGCTCGGCGAAGAGACCTTCACTCATGAGGGTGGGATGCTGTGCGGCGACGTAGAGCTCGCCGGAAAAGATGCCCAGTGCGATGACGAGCAGCAGATCGCGAAGTCCGGATTCGACGATGTAGAAAAAGACCAGCGTGCTGCTCAGGCTCATGGAGACCGCAAGGACGATGAGGGCTGCGCGCGCGGTGCGCGCGGTGCGCATGCCGGTGGTCCAGAGGGCGCCGCCGGCGAAGCCCAGCACGAGCATGAAGAGGAAGAAGATCATGCGCGTGCTGGTGGAAAACGCCGTGCTGAGCAGCGGCGCACGCATATCCGCCGGATAGCCCGCCAGCCACAGCGTGATGACCGTGCTCAAGACGGCGAGTGCAATGAGACCGCCAATAGCGCGCCGGATTTGCCCCGTGGGGTCAGTCGCGACAGGCTGAAGGGTGGCGCTGCTACTGGAGGACGTGGCGCCGGCGGGATCGATGGGGCCCGCGCTGGTGGGCGATTCGGCGGGGGGCTCGAACGCGGCGGACGAGGAGCTGGAGGTGTTGGTGGTGCGCGGATGCTGGCGGCGGGACACGGCCTTACGGATGCTCGTCCCGCCAGGCCAGGCGAGGTCTATGCCCGCGATGAGAATGAGGAGGTACACGGCCGGCCCAAGTATGCCGTAGATCAGGAAGGTGAACAGGGGAACGATGACATGATCCCAGGCCGGCGCGGCGAGGCGCATCGCATGGTCCGCGAGCGTTAGCAGCATGGACGCAACTCCCTGGCGCCGGATGATGCCGGCTCCGCGTGGCAGCAGAGCTGCACACGCCACATGCGGCTGTATCTGTACTGGTTCACGCTATCCTTTATAGTAGCGCATATCCAGAGAGCGAGTACGTGCAGGGGGCGAGGGCGTGGCCGGCCAATCCCGCCGGAGGACCGTGCATGCACAAAGCGGGCCGCAGGCGGGCGTCGTGAGTGGCGTGGTCGGGTGTCCCCCACCCCTAACCCCTCCCCCGCTGCGGCGGGA
>CAYQFU010000094.1:0-5341 GCA_964416775.1 uncultured Ktedonobacterales bacterium | reverse complement strand
GGGAGAGGGGAGCTGTGGCGGCGGGATCAATAGTTGGGAAAGCGGAGGTGCGAGGCATGACACCATCGGAGCGGCGGCCGCGATTGCGAGAGCTGGGCATCGCGCTGGATGAGCTGGCGCCGGGTCCGCTCAATGCGATCACGGATGTGCCGGGCGTGCGCGTGGGGCATACGACGCTGATCGCGGGTGCGGGACGACTGGTGCCGGGGCAGGGGCCGGTGCGGACGGGGGTGACGGCGATTCTGCCGCACGAGGGGAATCCGCTGCGCGCGAAGGTCCCCGCGGCGATGCATGTGATCAACGGGGCGGGAGAGGTGACGGGGCGCAGCCTGGTGGAGGAGTGGGGGCTGCTGGAGACGCCGATCTGCCTGACGAACACGCTCAACGTGGGGCTGGTGTACGACGCGGTGATCGAGTGGATGGCACGCCAATCGGAGCCGTTGAGCGTGGACGAGTGGAGTATTCCGGTGGTGGCGGAATGCTATGACGGGGAGCTGAATGACATTCAGGGACGGCACGTGCGGACGGAGCATGTGTTGGCGGCGCTGGACGGCGCCCGTGGGGGGCCGGTGGCTGAGGGGGCGGTTGGCGGCGGCACGGGGATGATCTGTTACCAGTTCAAGGGCGGCATCGGCACGGCATCGCGCGCGGCGGCGGCGGCGGGTGGGCGATGGACGGTGGGGGCGCTGGTGCAGGCGAACCACGGTGCGCGCCGCGATCTGCGCGTGGGTGGGCTGCCGGCGGGCAAGCTGCTGCGGGCGCCGCTGCCGGAGCGGCGGCAGGAAGGGTCCATCATCATCGTGCTGGCGACGGACGCGCCGCTGGACGCGCACCAATTGCGGCGCATGGCGGTGCGGGGGGCGCTGGGGCTGGCGCGCACGGGGTCCACCGCGCGCAATGGGAGCGGCGACTTCGCGATGGCGTTCTCCAACTTCGCGGGCAACCGGGTGGCACCGGGAGCGCGCGGCGCGCCGCGGACGCTGACGACGCTGCACAATGAGGACATGAATGAGCTGTTCGCGGCGGCGGTGGAGTCCGTGGAGGAGGCGATCCTCAACGCGCTGTGCGCGGCGGGCGACATGCTGGGGCGGGACGATCTGTTGGTGCCGGGGCTGCCGGTGGAGCAGCTGCGTGAGCTGTGGCAGGAGCGGCGCGGGCAGCGGGCGGCGAACGGGCCCAGGGGCATATAATAGCGGGTGGCACGGCTGTGCGCTGTGTCTCTTTGGGCACTATCACCCGCGAAGAACCTGGAGCACATGAGCGCGATGCCACATTCGCCCCGGATGCCGACCAGCGAGACGGCCGCCATCGCCCAGGCGCTGGGCGCGCCAGCGCGGCTGGCGATTCTGCGCGCGCTGTTGGGCAATGGCGATCCACAGGGTATGAGCGTAGCTGAGCTGGCGCGAGCGGTGGACCGGTCAGAGCGAAGCGTGGTGGACCACGTGCGGCAGCTGCGCAAGCTCGGAGTGATCGCGGCGCGACGGCAGGAGCATGCGGCGCGGCTGCGCTTCGCGGAGTCGCCGGTGGCGCAGGCGGTGATACGTATGCTGGCGGCGCTGGATGCACGGGGAGCGGCCGGACACGGGGGCGCGCGCAAGGTGGTGGCGCCAGCGGAGCTGACAGCAGGACTGAAGAGCGATGCGCTGGTGCGCCGGCTGTTGGACATTCTGCCGCTGAATATCCTGCTCTGGCAGGTGGGCCAGGGCATGGAGGGGGAGCCGGAATTCACCGTGGCGCTGGTGAACGCGGCGTATCTGGCGGCGCGTGAGAATGGGGAGCGCGCGGCGGACATCGAGGGGCGCGACTATGCGCTGGTGGCACCGGAGCAGGTGCGGGAGACGACGCTGGAGCAGCTGCGCCGGGTGCGCGCGACCGGCGAGCCGGTGCTGGGGCAGGTGGTGGATCACGCTGACCAGCAGAGCCAGCCGCGCCACTACCTGCGCAATCTCGTGCCAATCTTCGACGACAGGCGGGTGGTGTGGCTGATCGTGGGCATGACGATGGACGTGACGGAGCGCGTGCAGGCGGAGACGCTGCTGGCGGAGAAGCATGAGCAGTTGAGCGCGGCCCTGGAGCAGCGCGACGCGTTCGTGGCGATGGCGAGTCACGAGCTGAAGACGCCGCTGAGCGCGCTGCTGGCCAATCTGCAATTGATGGAGCACCGGCTGGACCGGGCAATGGGGGAGCAGCCGGAGGGGCCGCTGCGCGATCTGCGCGTGCGGCAGCGCAAGGCGATTACCGAGGCGCGACGGATCGCGGGGCTGGTGGACGAGCTGCTGGACGTGGGGCGCATCCAGGCGGGCAAGCTAGAGATGAACGTGGCGCCGTGTGACCTGGTGGGGGTGGTGCGCGAGGTGGTGGAGGAGCAGCGCGAGCTGACGGGCCGAGATATCCGAACGGACTGGACGGAGGGCCCGGTGATGGTGCAGGGCGACGCGGCGCGGCTGGCGCAGGTGGTGAGCAATCTGCTGACCAATGCCGTGAAGTACGCGCCGGCTGACCGGCCGGTGTTCGTGGGCATCTCCGCGCCGGAGGGCGAGGTGGTGCTCTCCGTGCGCGATGAGGGGCAGGGCATCGCGGAAGCGGACCAGGAACGCATCTTCGACCGGTTCTATCGCGTGCGGGGAGCGCATGCGTACGGTGGCTCGGACGTGGGGCTGGGTCTGGGGCTGTCCATCACGAGCGAGATCGTGCAGCGGCATGGTGGGCGCATCTGGGTGGAGAGCGCGCCGGGAAAAGGCGCGACGTTCTCGGTGGCGCTGCCGCTGGGCTGAGGCGCGATCAGGGCTGGTCGGAGTGCAGGGGCGTGTCGACGCCAAGGCCGAGACGCTGGGCTTCGCGGTAGGCGTGGTGGGCGACGATGACGTCCTGCGCGGCGATGCCGACGGACTTGAAGACGGTGATCTGGCGGGGATCAGTGCGGCTGGGGCGGGCGCCGAGCACCAGCTCGCCTAGCTCGGCATGGATGGCGGCGGCGTCCAGTGTACCCTCACGCATTGGGATCAGCAGGTCGCCGGCTTCGGCCATAGCCGCGGCGCGCTGGTCTACGACGATGAGCGCGCGGCGCAGGAGGGCGGGGTCGAGCTCGCGCATGGTGGGGGTGAAGGCGCCGATGGCGTTGACGTGCGTGCCGGAGCGCACCCAGGCATCCGCGAAGAGTGGGGCGCTGGCTGAGGTGGCGGTGATGATGATGCCGGCGTCCGCGACGGCGGCGCGCGTCTCCTCGGGGGTGGCGATGCGCACGTCAGGCGGGCGCCAGTCGGCAGGCCAGCCGGCGATATGCGCGGCGAGC
This sequence comes from uncultured Ktedonobacterales bacterium, assembly GCA_964416775.1. Taxonomy (GTDB): domain Bacteria; phylum Chloroflexota; class Ktedonobacteria; order Ktedonobacterales; family JADMIN01; genus CAYQFU01. Next base: position 2,049 of record CAYQFU010000094.1, on the reverse strand, counting down.
CGTTCGGCATGGGCGCGGGTGCGGTTGATGAGCCAGACGCGTTGGATGGGGCGGACGCGGCAGACGGCTTCGAGCTGGAAGGGCGCCTGGCCGCCAGCGCCGAAGAGCGCCACGGTGTGGGCATCGGCTGGGGCCAGCAGGTCGGTGGCCAGGCCGGAGGCCGCGCCGGTGCGCAGGGCGGTGAGGTAGGTGCCGTCCATCAGGGCCAGAGGCTGGCCGGTAGCGGCGTCCAGCAGGAGGATGGTGGCGGGGACGGTGGGCAGGCCGAGGGCGGCGTTGTGGGGAAAGACGCCCACGACCTTGAGGCCGAGGGCGGCGCTGGCCGGAAGATAGGCGGGCATGACGAGCGCGACGCCGTCGGCATCGGGCACCTGCACCGGGACACGCTCGGGCACGGCAGCGGCGCCGGAGGCGAGCTGGGCGAAGGCGTCGCGCATGAGGGCGATAGCGGCGGGCATGTCCACGGCGGCGCGGACGTCGGATGCGCGCAGGATCCGCATGAGAGCCTCCGAGTGTCAGCCGCGGGGAGTCATCGCGGGGCAGTGTAGCACGCCGCCAGATACGTATACGTGTGAGACGATACCAGCATAACACGGCACCCCGACGTCCAGGGCATGCCTGAGCGCGTGGGGTGCCGGGGTGCGTGAACGATCGGGAGCCGGTGCGACTTTACTTCACAGTGATCGTGACGTTCATACTAGGGTGAACCGTGCAGGTCACGACGTAGGTGCCCGGCTTGGCGAAGGTATATCTCTTGGTGTCGCCGGCGTTGAACGTGACGCCGCCCGCGGTGTTGAGCTCAGTAGGGCCATTGGGGTTGGCGACGCAGGTCTGGTTGTTGCCAAAGCACAGGATGTGAAAGCCGCCGGTGGCGGTCGGATCGGCAAACTGAATGGTGGCGCCGGCCTTGGCCGTGCAGCTCGACTGCGCGAATGTGGTGGCAGCCATGTCAACCTTGGTGCAATTGCCGTTGCCTTGCGGCGATGTCGAGCCGATGCTCTTGCCGCAACCGGCGATGACGAAGGCAAGGATGAGGACCGATACCGCCGGGATGATGAACTTCTTCATCGAGATGTCATGCCCTTTCGCGCGTCAACCCACGACGCGCCCTTGCGTGCCCGCCACCCGTGAATAGGTGGGCGCGGAGGTGCTACGCGCGGCCAGCACACCGCCGGCCTGATATCTCCATAGCCGATGAGAGTATACCTGACCCTCCGGTAGCCCGCAATCCGGTCCTTACCTGATGGCTAGATCGGGCGACCACCTGATGCCAGAGCTCATGTGCTGGGAGCAGGTCCCGTCGTTTCGCCGGTCCACCAGAGGATGGAGGCGAAGATGATGGCGATGCCGAGGATCACGAAAGCCACGTGTACGAGAAGGCCCACGACGGTGAGGGTGGCGCCGGCAGCAGTCACCAGAGGCCAGATACTGGCGGTCGATGCCGCGCGGTCGCCAACGCTGGCGGAGACGGCATCCACGGAGGGCACAGGGGGGGCCTCTCCATCCACCGCGGCGTCAGGCGCTGCTGGAGCCGCGGCGGCCTGACGATCGACGGCGTGCAGCAGCACGCCCGCGGGCGCGACGAGCACGGTCTCCACGGCGTCGAGGAGGGCGCGCGCGTCGAAGGGCTTGCTCAGGCAAACGCAAGGCGTGGTGCGCTCCCCCACGAGCGACGCGTCCGACGGGCAGTCCCACGCCAGCAAGACGAGCGGGGAGGCGCCAAGGAGGCGGTGCGAGCGGAGGGTGCGGAGCAACATCCATTCGCTGTTGGGTCCCAGGCTGATGTCGAGCACGACGGCCGCCGGGGTCGAGGTTGCCAGCTCCCAGGCGGCGCCGAGGGAGCGCGCTTCGATGACCTGAAAGCCGCGCTGGAGCAGGCCGAGCGCCATGATGCGGCGCAGGGCGCCGTCCGGCTCGATCACCAGGACGGTTTGGTCGCGCTGTTCGTGGCTAGGCATAGTCCCTCCGCCTCGCGTGCTCGACCGGCTGGTGGGGGCGCGGTCACCTGGAGCTGCTCTACCAGGTTGCCGGTGGCGCGCTCCCCTAGTG
>CAYQFU010000093.1:5741-19989 GCA_964416775.1 uncultured Ktedonobacterales bacterium | reverse complement strand
CGAAGATCGCGCGGCTGGTGCAATCACCACCCCTCCGTGCCCCTCCGTTCCCCTTACCTCCCCGCTACCCCGCCGTCCTCGTCTCCCGCTCTCACTCGCCCCGCCACCGGCAGCGTGAACCAGAACGTCGAGCCCGCGCCCGGACTGCTCTCCACCCCTACCCTGCCCCCATGTCGCTCCACGATGGTCCGGCTGATATACAGACCCAACCCCAGACCCACACCCGAGCCTGATTGCACCTGGACCCCCCGTGCCCGGTAGAAGCGCTCCCACACGCGCTCGTGCTCCCACGGCGGCAGGCCCGGACCCTGATCGCGCACGGCCACCCGCGCCTCCCCGCCTTCCACGCGCAGCGCAACCCTCACCAAACACTCCTCGGGCGAGTACTTGAGGGCGTTCGACAGCACGTTGAACACCACCTGCCTGATGCGATCGGCGTCCGCGACGACCGGCACCTGCACGTCATCCGGCGGCGCATCTAGCGCGATCTCACGCCCTGGCGCGATGTCCATCTGTTCGCGCACCGCCCCGCGGACAAGCTCGGCCAGATCACACGGCCCCGTGCGCAGTTCGAGCTCGCCTGACGAGCCGCGCGACGAGTCGAGCAGATCTTGCACCAGCCGCTGCAGCCGCCCCGACTGCCGCTCCACCCGATCGAGCAGCTGGCGCGCCATCGCCACCAGCTCCGCGTGCTCGACCCGCTCAGTGGAGCTATTCAAGCGTCGCGCCAGCAACTGTGCGTTGGCCTTGATCGCCGTCAGCGGCGTCTTGATCTCATGGCTGGCGATGGCCAGGAACTCATCCATGCGCCGGTTCGCCTGCGCCAGCGCCAGCGCGTGCGCGTGCTCCGCGGCCCGCTCGCGCAGCAGCCGCCCGCGCTCCAGCGCCAGTGCCGTCAGTTTGGCCACCGCTCCCGCCAGCGCGATCTCCTCAGGCGTGTAGACGTGTTCCTTGCCGCCGTAGGTGTAGCCAATATAGCCGACCAATCGCTCGCCGATACGCATCGGCGCCAGCAGCGCGCGTGCCGAGCCCGCCCACCGCCTGGACGCCGCCTCGGTCAGCTCCATTACCAGCACGTCGCCACTGCGCAGTCGTGCCAGCGTCCTGGCATCAAAGCTGGCGCCGAGCCGGCGCCCCTGCATGAGCTTCCCCCAGTCGCGCTCGTCATCCGCGGACATGCCGATGGCCGCAACCGGCTCCTGAATCTCCGTTTTCGGGTCCACCGCGATCACGGCGATGGGCTGGCAGCCCAGCATGCTGCGCGTCAGCTCCGCCATGCGGCGCGCCACCACCCTCGTATCCGCCTGGCTGTCCGTTATCGTCCACTCCAGTGGATCGGGCGCATGCACCAGCGTCTCGGCCATCTGCAGCAGGACCTCCAGCACGTCGTGCGCATGCTGCTCCAGCCGGCTCCGCTCCGACACATCGCGCAGGATGCCCACCGCCCCCATCACGCGGCCCATGGCATCGCGGACCGGCGCGCCGCTCATGGTGATGCGCACCGTGCGCCCATCGAGCGCCCGCAACGCGAGCTCCTGTACCGTCGCGCCTTTGAGCACGCTGCCTTCCAGTATGTCCGTGACGGGCGTCGCCTTCGTGCCCCTCGACTGCCCCGCGGCATCAGGTAACACCATCAGCGCGTGGCGCTCCTCCAGCGGCAGCGATGCATATCCTGGGAAGCTATCCAGCGCCAGCAGCTCACGCATGGCCGGGTTCATGCGCAGAATGCGGCCAGCCGCATCATAGATGACGACGCCATCCGCCATCGCCTCGAACGTAGCGGTCAGCTGGCTCGTCAGCTCCTCGGCCACGTGCCGTTGGGTTTCGGCCGCGGCCGCCTCCGCCACGGCCTTGCGCCGTGCATGTTCGGTCTGGCTGGCCACCACGCTGACCACCAGCCCCGTCAGCGTCATCAGCAGCAGCTCGATGGCGCCGACCCGGGTCCCGGTCGGTCGCGACAGATGGGATTGCAGCACGGAGATTTGGAGTAGCATCGCCCCAAGCAAGGTGGCGAGCAAGCTCGGTCCGGCGCCCCAGCTCAACGCCACGAGCACCACCACGAGCACGACCAGCAGCCCCGCCACCTGAAACGTCGGATGCGCGCGCACGAGCTGCAAGTCGACGCTCACTGCCGCGACTTGCATCAGTGCGGCCACCACATAGCCCAGCTCCGGGCGACGCAGCCCCTTCGGCAGCCAGGCGGGTTGAAACGTATTGGCCGCCAACCAGTTCCGCAGCCGCACGATCGTCCGCGCCACTCGCGGGCGCATCCGTGCCAACCGCCGGCGCGCGCGCGGCGCCCGCCTGTTTGCGAGCCGGGCCAGCACCCCCGCACGGATGCCTTGTGCCCGAGATCTGGCGGGCGCCGTCGGCGGCTGGCTCGCCGCCCACGCCTGCATGCGCACATGCACCTGCGGTGAGGGAGCGCGAGCGCCGACGCCGCCACTCGGCCGCGTGAGGGTGCCTTCCCGAATGCGTCTCATGCTCATGCTGGCCTCCGCGAAGGAGGCGTAGCGGACGACTGCCCGCCTCACTTGCTCATGGGCGCGTAGCAGATAGCATGCCGTTTTGCACGGGTTCGCGCGGCCGGGACGCCGTCTGCCCGGCTACGTTGCCAATGGCCGCGTACAAACGTACGCTCACGCCCTGGCTGCGGGCGCAGCGGTATTTTGGCGCACAGCTCAGCCTGCTCGCGCGCCGAGGCGGCCGTCCGGGTCATAGACGGCGCGGCCGCCGACCATAGTGAAGGCCGGCCGCACGGCCGGGAGATCGTCCACTGGGCAGGTGACCGGATCGACGGCAAAGGCCACCAGATCGGCCAGCCGGCGCGGCTGGAGCGTTCCGCGCCGGCCGCTCTCGCCGCTCAGCGGCGCGCCGGCCGCCGTGTAGAGCCACAACGCGGTATATCGGTCGACCGCCTGCTCTGCACCGAGGACACCGGCGCCTTGCGTCCCGCGCGTCACCAGCCCCCAGATCGAGCGCATCGCATCGTAGCCGGCCGCCGGATAGTCAGAGCCGGCGGAAACCTGCGCTCCCTCGTCGAGCCACGCACGCACCGGCATCGCCGCCTGCGCGCGCTCTACTCCCCACAGCCGCACCATCGCCGCACCCTGCGCGTAGAGCAGCGGGTGCTGCACCGTGACGGGGATGCCCAGCCGGATGGCGCGAGCGCGCTGCTCGGCGTTGGCGAGGATGGCGTGTTCGAGCACCAGTGTGCCCGGCGGCAGACCGGGATTCTCGCGCAGGACCCGCTCGTAGACGTCGAGCGCTGTGCGGGTGGCCCGGTCGCCCGCGCAATGCGTCCCGATCTTCCACCCACGCCGGACCGCCACGTTGGCGACCGCTGCCATCGCGTCCGGGTCCCAGTTCAGGTGGCCCGCGTCCGCGGGGCCCGCGACGAACGGCTGCTCCAGCGCCGCGCCCTCCACGCCGCCGTCCATCACGAACTTGAGGCCCCAGAGCCGCAGCCAGTCGTCGCCAAAGCCGCTGCGCACGCCCAACCCCTCCACCAACGCGATGCGGTCCGCGACCGAGCCGTTGACTCCGGGTGGTAACACCACCACCATCGGGCGGCAGCGCAGCGAGAGCGCGCCGCGTTCCCAGGCAGCCTGGTAGATCAGCAGTTCATCGCGCTGGATGAGCGGATCGCGCACGGCCCCGAGACCTAGCCCGTTGAACACGGCGCAGGCGTGCTGAATGCCGGCCACCTGCTCCTCCAGCGGCGGCTGCGGGACCCGCCCCGCGACGACGTACACGGCGCCGCCCTCCAGCGCGCCACTGGGTGTGCCGTCGGGCAGGCGCCCATACGAGCCGCCCGGCGGATTCGGCGTGTCGCGAGTGATGCCCACCCGCTGCAGCGCGAGCGAGTTGGCGACGCCGTTGTGGCCGCCGCGCCGCACGAGCACCGGATGCGCGTTCGTGGCGGCATCGAGCTCGGCGGCCGTGGGCAGCCGCCGCTCGGCCAGGTTGGCCTCGTTCCAGGCGTTGGTCGTGCGAATCCACTGCCCGGCGGGCGTCTGCGCCGCCCGCTGGCGGATCAGGTCCACCAGCTCGGCGATGTTGTGCGCCTGGTCGGCGGGCACCAACACCAGATTGCGCGCGGCCTCGAGCAGGTGGTTGTGCGTGTCATACAGGGCGGGCAGAACCGTTAGCCCAGGATCGTCCACCACCTGCGTGCCAGACAGCATGAGCCCGTCCAGCCCGTGCGGGTCGTCTGAGACGGCCACGATCCACTCGTCGCGGACGGCAATGGCGCGATAGACGGCGCGGTCGTCGGCCATGGAGTAGATCGTCCCCGCGCGGATGATCAGATCCGCTAACCGCGGCCCGCTCGTCGCGGATGCCGCCGAGACGTTTGCCGCTGAACGAGGCTCCATGCGATCCTCCCAGTTACTGTTGAGGCCGCCTATACAGCGCGCGGAGAGGTGTCGTCAGCGTATAGAGCAGCGTGCGCACGGCGGCATTCTGCCAGATGTTGCCGGCCTGAGACCATTGGAGCCTGGGGTCGAGACAGACCACCTGGCGCTCCACCGGCGCCCTCACCCCAAAGCGGGTCGCGAGCGCTGTGAGCGTGTGCTCCCAGAACTTATCCTCCTGTCGGTGCCCTCCCAGGCGCAGACCGATCTCATAGAGTGGGTCGTTGCCGCGTATCAGCAGTTGGGCCTTGGCGATCGGCACGCCGTCCTCTTCGTAGGCGCTGAACGTGATCCATCCGGCGAGCACGTGCCCCTGCGGCGTCATCAGGGTGAACGACTCGTCGTCGGCGTACAGCACCAGCACGCCGGTGGACAGTTTTATGGCGCCCGGCATCCTGAGGGTGAGCGCGGCGACCTCGCCAGGGGTGATGCCGGTGAGCGGCGCGTAGAATCGGTTACCTCGGGGCCAGAACGTTGGGAACTCCTGCTTCCAGGTCTTGATGATCACAGCCGGTGTCGCCGAGGCGCCGAGCAGGTGCACCCAATACGTCTTCTGCCACATCTGCCCGAAGCCTTGCAACGGCCCGACGACGCGACGACCATTCACATTCAGCAACACCGCGTCAGCGGGCACGTCAGTTGCCTTCAGTGTCGAGACCACGGCCGCCCAGTAGGCGGCGTCGCGCGGCTGCTGCTGCAGCTCCTGTGGCTGCTGCTGGAGCTCCTGCGCCAGCGCACCCTCCGGTCGTGTAGGTGGAACGGTTGGCGTTTCCATAGCATGCTCCTCCTGCGTACGCGGGGTGTTTTATCAGGCAGCGCTCGCGGCGGCCAGCGCCGCGGCTTCGCTGTTGTAGATCCCAATCGCCTCGTTCAAGCGCGTCAGCTCGAAGATGTTCTGGTAATGCTCGCTCAATCCGTAGGCCAGCAGCCGTTGCTTCTGGCGGTTGGCACGGATCAGCAGGGTGACGAGCAGCCCGATGCCACTGCTGTTCATGTACTCCAGGCCAGTGAAGTTGAGGATCAGGTTGCGCATCGTGGGCGTGGCGGCCTGGGTGTAGGCGTCCATCAACACCTGCTCGGCGAAGGCCGAGACGTCGCCCTGGATATCGACGACAGCAGTCGCGCTCGTGACGGGCCGGACGGTCATCTTTACATTGGCTTGCGGCATGGATATTCCTCCTGTGTACATCACCCGATATCACTCGAAATCTCCCGCCCACCTCGGGCGGTTTCGCTGCTCGATCACGCCTCGGCGCGCTCCCACTCCGCGGCCGCCGAGAACCCGCGCCCGCGCCATTGCGGCGCCACCGGCAACACCCCGAGCTCGCGCACGACGCGCCGCGCGGCCAGACCCACGACGGATGTGAAGGTCGGATACGCCAGCTCCAGCTCGGCGAGCTGCTCGACCCACATGTCCGCCGCCATGCCCGCCGCGACGAGCTGCACGATCTCGACGGCCTGCTCGCCGACGATGTGCGCGCCTACGATACGATGCGATGACTGCGAGACGATCAGCTTGCAGAAGCCCTCGGTGTGCCCATCGATCACCGCCCGATCACAGTGCGCGTAGGGAACGACCGCGACGGTGCAGTCGTCCTGCGCGCGGGCCTGGGCCTCGGTCAGCCCAACGCTGCCGTACTCCGGATCGGTGAAGCCGCCATGCGGCACGATGCGGTGCGCGCCGCGACCACCCGGACCCAGCACCGCGCTCTCGGCGGCCAGCGCCCCTTCGGCGGTCGCGCTCTGCACCAGCATCATGCGCCCGGTCACGTCGCCGGCGGCGAAGACGTGTGGGGCGGTCGTCTGGAGCGAGTCGTCCACCCGAATGTAGCCGCGCTCGCACTCCACGCCCGCGGCCTCCAGGTTCAGGTCCGCGCTGTTGGCCGTCCAGCCGACGGCGATCATCACCGCCTCGGCCGTGATCTCCCGCGGCTCGCCATCTGGCTTGTAGGTCAGCCGCAGCGTCCCGTCCGGCAGCCTCTCCAGGCGCTCGATGCCGCCGATCCGCCGGATCACCTCGATGCCGCGCCGCTCGAACGCCCGCATGATGCCTTCCGATACCGCCTCGTCCTCGACTCCCAGCAGCCGCGGGCCGACTTCCAGCATCGTCACCCGCGCGCCGAACGCCGCGAACACCGAGGCGAGCTGACAGCCAGTCGCCGCGCCGCCGACGATGACGACGCTGCGCGGCAGCCGCGTCATCGTCCACACATCGCCGTGCGTGAGCGCGTGCTCGGCACCGGGTATCGCCAGCCGTCGCGCATGGCCGCCGGCGGCCAGGATGATCTTGCGCGCCTGCAGCGTCGTGCCGTCAGCGCAGGCGAGCGTATGTGCGTCCGCGAAGCGCACGCCGCCGCCGCGGCCGAGGACGCGCACGCCCATGGCGTCGAGGTGTTGGGCGAGCCGCTTCTTGTCGTGGATGCGCGCCACCGTCTCACGCGCGGTGGCGAGCACACGCGGGAAGTCCACCTCCGGCGCGTCGCCCACCAGCCCGTACCGCGCGAATTGCCCCGCCTCGCGCACCAGCCGCGCCGCGTGGGCCAACACACGCGTCGGCACGCAGCCGTCGTTCGTGCAGGCGCCGCCCAGCCCGTCGCGATCCAGCAGCGTGACCTCAGCGCCCAGCTCGCGTGCGCGCAGCGCCGCCGTTACGCCGGCCGGCCCGCCGCCCACCACCACGACATCGATCATGACCCCAGCTCCTCACTACGTTGCTCCAACTACACGACTCGGCGCTACTCGTCGCCGCCCTCCTGAGGCGCCTGGCTGGAGGCGCCCGGAGAGTCGCTCGCCTGCCCAGATAGCGCCAGCACCAGCTCCACGGTGTGGTGCGCCTCATCGCCGCTCACCCGCACCTCATCCACCAGGCTGTGCATCAAGAACAGCCCCCAGCCCCGCGGCGACTGCTCTCCCGCCAGCTTGGCCGCTAGATCGGGCGCCTGCGTCGGCACCTTCGGGAGCGCCGTGTGGCCTCCCTGGTCGGTGATGCGCACCGCCAGTGCGGACGGCGAGGCGCGCACCTCGATGGCGACGGGCTGGTCGGCCTGGTAGTGGTTTCCGTGCTCCATCGCGTTCATCGTCGCCTCGCCGACCGCCGTCTTGAGCCGCTCCAGCCGTTGTGATGAGAGGCCCAGGCCCTGCACGGCCGCGACCACCCGCGCGATCGCCTCGTGCTCGCTGCCCGGCGTGCTGGGCAGCACGAAGGCCGCCAGTGTCCGCTGGCGGTCCGCGCCGTTGTCCTCGTTCATGGCTTCGTCCTCGCTCTTCCGGCGCAGCGCTACGAGCGTGATGTCGTCTTCTTGCTCCCAATCGGTCCCGGTGAAGGCGACCAGCTCATGCAGCAAATAGACGATCGGCGGCGTGCTGGCGGCGTGCTCAGCCACGAGCTGCTTCATGCGCGGCAAGCCGAACATCTCGCGTGCGGGGTTGTGCGCCTCGACGATCCCATCGCTAAAGAAGAGTAGGCTGTCGCCTGGCGCGAGCGTCGTCTCATGTTCGTCGTAGGTCGAGTCGGGCAACAGGCCGAGCGGCATGCCCTTGGCGCGAAGCTCCGCGACACCGCCGTCGGGATGGCGCAGATAGGGCAGATCCTGACCGGCGTTGGCGTACTGGATCCGCCCGCTCGCGGGAGTGAGCACCGCGTAAAAGCAGGTCACGAACATGCTGGTTGGCAGATCTGGGCAGAGGAGGTCGTTCACTTGCGCCAGCACGGCGCCTGGCGTGACGGCCGGCTGCGTCGCGACCGCGCGCAGCATGCTGCGCGTGGTCGCCATCACCAGCGCCGCCGGAATGCCCTTGTCGGTCACGTCGCCCAGCACAATCCCCAGACGATCGTCGTCGAGCGCAATGAAGTCGTAGAAGTCACCGCCGACCTCGCGCGCGGGCTGGTAGCAGGTCGCGATCTGCCAGCCATCCAACGCCGGCACCGTCTTGGGCAGCAGCGACTCCTGGATGCGGCGCGCGGTCTGCAACTCCTGCTCGACGCGCTCGCGCTCGCGCGCCTCGACGTCCTGGCGGTGAGCGATCTGCGCCGCACGCAGCGCGGGGGCTACCTCGCCGGCCAGCGTCGCCAGCAGCTCGCGCTCGTCGTCGCCGTACAGGCGCGCTCCAGGCTGGGGAGCCAGCGCCAGCACGCCTTCCAGCTCGCCCTGGCTGACCAGCGGCAGTGCCAGCCGCATCCCCGCGGCGCGCAGCGCGCCGGCAGACGCCGAATCCGCTGGCAGGCGATCTATATCCACCGCCGTTGCCGGCCGCCGCAGCGACGCGCAGGCGGGGTCATCGTCCGCCAGCGTGAGCGTCGCGGCGCCCGCTGGCGCGGAGCCAGAGCTGGAGCCGAAGCCGGACGCACTCGCATACCAGCGCAGCTGCGTCGCGTCGGGAGAAGGTGGCGGCGAGCCGGCCCCAGGGGAGGGCGCGGTGGGGGCGAGCATGCCGGATGTACGGAGCCCGGTCACACCCGCCGGCGCCGGCGCCCGCACCCACAGCGCGACCGCGCCGGGCCGCAGCGCCTTCTCCACAGCCGTCATGAGCTGCGCGCAGAGCTGATCCGGGCGCATCTCGGCGCGTAGGGCCGGGCTGGCGGCAGCGAGGACCTGCCTAGCCTCGAACGTCTCGCGGAAGAATCTCCGGCTGATCTGCGTCTCGACCTGCGCCCGCAGCGGCGGATAGATCGCCGCCAGCAGCGCGCCGGCGGCCAGAATGAACGGCAGGTAGGCGTACCCAGGCCCGCCGTAGCCCGGCAGAACGATCTGCAGCGCCATAACGCCTAGCGCATAGACGAGCAGCAGACTGGCCACGAGCGTGACGTCGTTCAGCGCGCGATGGAGCAGCGCCGCGCGATCGTAGTGGCGTCCGCTCACCAGCGCGAAGGCTGCACCGACCGGCACAAGGCTGGTGAGCAAAAAGAAGCCTAGACGCAGCGCGTTTAGCGGCGGCGCCGCCGCCACCGTCGACGCTGTCGATGTCATATCGGGCAAGGCCAGCATGCCCGCGACGACGAGTGCGACGTAGCTCGCGACGACCATGATGATGACCAGGACGCCCTCGGTTCGCCATGTCATCAGCGGCTGGCTCCCAATCCGCGCCAGGCGACGCGAGCGGGCGTAGATCTGGGGCAGAATGCCGATCACGATGGGTACGAGCCCCACCGTCTCACCCAGCACCATGAACACGCCCGTCACTCCGGGCGCCTGCATCACCGTCACCGCGGTCGGATTACTCGGCTTCTGCTGCGGGATATAGGCGGATACCTGCGCGAACGCGTAGACGAATCTGAGCCAGCGGATGCTGCGTCCCGCGTAGCTGGAGTTGGGATAGATGTAGAACAGGAGCAGAAATAGCAGCTGCGCCGGCGCCGCGATCAGGGGAACGTGCAGGCCAAAGGCGCGCGCCTCGATATACAGATTGGCGGCGCCGAACGTGGCGAGAAAGAGCGCGGCGAAGAGCGGTCCGCGGTCCGCGCTGGGGGATCCCAGCTGGCGCCGCAGGATGAACACCAGCAGGGCCCACGAGATCACCGCGCCCAACAGGCATACCGCGAGCCATTGCCCCGCGAAGACCAGCGCCGACGTCCCGTGCACCGCGGCCCACATGGCTCTCTCCCTCAGCGTACCGGATCGAACTGGCGGTCATGGGCAAGCCTTCGTCGCTCGCGGCCCGTGGACTGATGCGCTGTCCAGGTGCCCACCCAGGATACCACGTCTCCGCGCCGCTTTCTCGTCCATATCGAGCCGGCCCCAGTTTCGACCGGCTCTTCGCGTCTGGCTGGCGCTCCCAGTGTGCCCTATGTGGTGACGCGGGTCATCGGTCCACGTGCCGATTCGGCATCCGCCTGCAGACCGATCTCGCTCCTGATGCCTCCGCTCCTTGCCGGGAGCGGAGGTCGAGGGCGCGCGGATCCAACGCAGAGCGCGGCACCATCGCCGGTCGCACGCGCATTGCGTCTCGCGCCCTCGCGCCCTCATGCCACGCCCGCGCCCGCTCCCCTCCCTATCGCAGTGGGGAGGGGTTAGGGGAGGGGTTTCCCCGGCGCGGCCTTCGCGCTGGGCACGATTGCCGGCACCTCCGCCTCCCGGATCAGCGCGTTGAACGCCGCCACTTCCGTCTCGACGATGCCGCGCAGCCGCCCCAGCTGCTCCTCCACCCGCCGCGACAGCTCCGCGAACACCGCCCGCGCCTGCCGTGTCGGCGCCGCGTCCGCACTGGCCACCACGCCCGCCAGCGTGGCCAGCTTCGCGTTGAGCTTGATCGGGGAGTCGAGCGTATCCTGCCGGTTCTTCGCCTTGACCTGGGTCAGCTCCTCCTCCACGGCGGCCAGCTTCTCCTTCAGCCCCTTGCCGGCTTCCGCCACCCGATCGTGCTCGGGCTGTCCCTCGGTGCGCCGCTCCCACTCCTCCACCTGCTGGCGCACGTTGCGGATCGTGTTGATGCCGTCGTGCGTCTCTGAGATGCGGTCGCGTATCTGGATCAGCAGCTCGCTTTGCGCCTCCAGATCCTCCTGCGTCGCCGTGACCCGCGGATCCTTCACGATCTCGAACGTCTCCGTCGCCGTCCGTTCGCCCACCTTCAGCCGCACCTGGTATCGCCCCGGCGCTGCCAGCGGCCCAGCCAGATTGTCCTCTGAGGAGACGTAGCCGCTGACCTTGTGCGGCTCGGCGTAGCGCATATCCCAGACGAAGCGGTTCAGCCCCGCGTCCTTGGGCACGCGCGGCTCCTTCTTCTCCTCTTTCTTCTCGGCCTTCAGCTCGCTGGCCTGCTCCACTGGCGCCAGCGGCGGCTCACCCGCCGCCTCGGCCCCACCTGTCCCCGCGCTGGCTGCCGCCTCAGCCGCTTTCTCGTCCTTCTTCTCCTCGCTGCTGAACGTCCTGATCTCGTTTCCTGTCGCGTCCAGGAACGTCAGCGTCACCTCGCCTTTCGGCCGCTCCCCCAGCGCGTACGAGACGTGCACCCCGTCGCGCGGATTCTGCCCCGCGTCCAGGTAGCGCTCCAGCACCTCGCCCGTGGGCGACTCCACCGTGCGCAGCGCCGTCATCCACGCCCCAGAGAAGTTGTACACCTTCCCCGGCGTCATGCTCGGCGCCCCGCCGCGATCCGTCCAGAAGCGGACGGTCGCGCGTGGGGAGAAGAGTCGCAGGTCGCCCGGCTCGCCCTCGCGCGCCAGCGCGTGCAGGGGCGTCAGGTCGTCCAGAATCCAGAACGACCGGCCGTGCGTCGCGGCGACCAGATCCGACCCTTTCACCTGCAGATCGTGGATCGGCACCACCGGCAGATTCAGCCGCAGCGATTGCCAGTGCTGGCCGTCGTCCAGCGAGACGTACACGCCCGTCTCCGTCCCGGCGTAGAGCAGCCCGCGGTGCGCCGGGTCCTCGCGGATCACCCGCGTGAAGACGTCGTTCGGCAGCCCGGCCGCGATGGGCGTCCAGTGCTGGCCATAGTCGTCCGTTTTGAAGAGGTAGGGTGTGAAGTCGTCCAGCTTGTAGCGCGTCGCGGCCAGATACGCGACGGCCGGGTCGTGCGGCGACGGCTCGATGATGCTGATCAGCGCCCACTCCGGCAGCTCCTCCGGCGTCACCTGCTCCCAGCTGCCTCCCCCATCCCGCGAGACGTGCACCAGCCCATCGTCCGATCCGGCCCAGAACACGCCGCGCTCCACCGGCGATTCCGCGAAGGCGAAGATCGTGCCGTAATACTCGGTGCCCACGTTGTCCTTGGTGATTGGCCCGCCGGAGGCTCCCAGCCGGCTCGGGTCGTTCCGCGTCAGGTCCGGGCTGATTTCCTCCCAGCTGTCCCCCTCATCGGTCGAGCGCAAGACGTGATTACCCGTGACGTAGAGCGTGTTCGGGTCGTATGGCGAGATCACGATGGGGTAGGTCCACTGGAAGCGATACTTCAGGTCTTGCGCCGGCCAGCCCATGGACCCCTCCGGCCAGACGGTGATGTCGCGCCGCTGGCCCGTCCGCTTGTCATAGCGCGTCAGATACCCCTGATAGTTGCCGGCGTAGATGATGTTGGGATCGTCCGGCCGCACCTGGATGTAGCCACTCTCGCCCCCGCCCACCTCGTCGTAGTCGCTGCTCAGGATCGCCGCGTAGCGCGAGCGGCTGGGCACGCTCATCGTCGAGTTGTCCTGCTGCGCCCCATAGACGCGATAGGGAATCTGATTGTCGGTGGTGACGTGATAGAACTCCGCCGTGGGCTGGTTGTAGATCGAGGACCACGTCTCACCCGCGGTGAACGAGACGCATGCCCCACCGTCGTGCCCGGCGATCATGCGCCGCGCGTCGCGCGCATCGATCCACAGGTCGTGGTTGTCGCCATGGGGAATGGCCAACTTGGCGAACGTCTTGCCGGCGTCGATGGACCGGTACGCGCGCACGTTCAACACATACAGTGTGTCCGGGTCCTGCGTGTCGGCGATGATGTGCATGTAGTACCACGGCCGCGAGCGCATTTCGCGCTCCTCGCTCAGCCGCTCCCACGTCTCGCCGCCGTCGTCCGAGCGGAACACGCCGCCATCCTCCGCTTCCACGATGGCCCACACGCGATCGGGCCGCGCCGGCGAGACCGCCACGCCGATCTTGCCCAGCATCCCCTTCGGCAGCCCTTTCTTCCGCGAGAGCTCGGTCCATGTGTCCCCGCCGTCGCTGGACTTGAAGATGCCGCAGCCCTCTCCGCCGCTTTCCAGCGCGTGCGGCAGGCGTCGCGCCCGCCAGAAGGTCGCGTACAGGATGCGCGGATTGTTCGGATCGATGCACAGGTCGCTCGCCCCCACATCCTCTCCGCGCGCGAGCACCTGCTCCCACGTCTTGCCGCCGTCGCGCGTGCGGTAGATGCCGCGTTCGGAGTTGGGCCCGTGCGCATGGCCCAGCGCCGCCACATACACCGTGTCGGCGTCCTGCGGATGCACGCGCACTTTGGCGATGTTGCGCGTTGCCTCCAGCCCGAGGTGCGTCCACGTCTTACCGGCGTCCGTCGAGCGATACACCCCGTCCCCATGCGAGACATTACCCCGGATCGTGCTCTCGCCCATGCCCGCGTAGATCACGTTCGGGTCCGAGGGCGCCACCGCCAGACCTCCCACCGACGCCCGCTGGAAGGCACCGTCCGACACGTTCTCCCAGAACGCGCCCCCATCCGTCGTCTTCCACACGCCTCCGCCCGTCGAGCCGAAGTAGAACACGAGCGGGTGGACCGGATCGCCCGCCACCGCCACCACGCGCCCGCCCCGATACGGCCCGATGCAGCGCCATTCCAGGGCGCGCAGCAGCGCGGGATCGAGCGTGGCATTGTGCGCGGCGGACGAGGACCGATCGGTCGCGCCGCGGTTCCGGGATGAATTTGCTTGCTGCCTCTTTGTCATGTCACTGCCTCTTCTGCTCCTGGGCGTGCGGCCAGCGTCTCGCGGGGCTCGATCCGTCCATCTGGCCGCCTCGTCTGCCCGTCGAGGCTCCAGTGTCGCCAACCGTACGCGAGATCGTGGTGCGTTTGGGCGTATTGTGCCACATCGCCCCGAGCGCGCCCTTCATCGTGGCGCTCCGGGCCGGCATATGGCTGTCACCCATCATACACGGCTGATGCGCGTCGTACAAGGCGCCGATGGGAGATGGCACCGACCTCCGCCGTCGGCACGGGAAGTGCCGTTACACGGGTATCGCGAGCGCGGCACCGCTCTCACAGCACACCAACGTCCGATTCAGGCGCTCGCGCCAGCATCGCGTTCGGGCACAGCGTTACACACCCCCGTCCTGGTGTATGCCACTCCACGGCGCACTGGCCCGTCGATGTGTGCTAGATTGCCCGCGTACGCCCGCCGATCAACGTAGGGGCGCGTGGAA
>CAYQFU010000093.1:0-5641 GCA_964416775.1 uncultured Ktedonobacterales bacterium | reverse complement strand
GCGCCCGCTCGCCGGTGGCCGCCCTTCGAGCACACATACCAACTCACCAACATTCGACACAATTCGACACAACAGGAGTACCGACACAGATGGCAGAACGACTTGACGGAACCGTGGCGCTGGTCACCGGCGCCAGCAGCGGCATCGGGGAGGCCACCGCACGCGCGCTGGCCGCGCAGGGAGCAGCCGTCGCGCTCGCCGCGCGGCGCAGAGAACGACTCGATCAGCTGGCCAAGGACATCACGGGAAGCGGCGGCCGCGCCCTGGTCATCGAAACGGACGTGACCGACAAGTCCCAGGCGCAGGCCGCCGTCGAGCGCACGGTCGCGGAGCTGGGACGCCTCGACACCCTCGTGAACAACGCGGGCGTGATGCTGCTCGGGCCCATCGAGAACGCCCCGCTCGACGAATGGGAGCAGATGGTCCGCCTGAATGTGCTGGGGATGCTCTACACCGCCCATGCCGCCCTGCCGCACCTGCTCCGGGCAGCGGAAGACGCCCCGCGCCGTGTCGCCGACCTGGTCAACATCAGCTCTGTTGCTGGGCGTGTCGCCCGCACCGGCAACGGGGTGTACGCCGTGACCAAGTTCGGCGTGGTCGCCTTCAGCGAATCCTTGCGCCAGGAGGTCACCAAACGGCACGTGCGCGTCTCAGTGGTCGAGCCCGGGCTCGTCGCGACCGAGCTGCAAAGCCATGTACGCGAAGAGGTGCGCCAGCAGTCCATGCAGCGCTTGGCGGGCGTTGAGCCGATGGCGGCGGAGGACATCGCCGATGCCATCCAGTACATCGTGACACGCCCGCGCCGTGTCGCCATCAACGAGATGTTGATCCGCCCGACTGAGCAGGAAGCCTGACCCAGCGTCGACCCTTCCAGCAAAGCAGCCAGGTTGCGTGGCTGGCCCAATCATATCCGATTCCGGCGATCACCCTCGCATGGCACGGGCGCATATTGATGTGCCCGTGCCGTGTAATGGCGCCGACTCTTTCGTATTCGAGATCACCATTCAACACGCACCAGGACGGCGATCTTCGTCGCCACCTTCTAGCCGCTTGACCACTCAACCCGCCCCACAGCTTCCCCACGCGAACGTCGTCGGTCGTGCGCATCGTGCGAGTACCGCCCCTTCTGGCCTCGCCGGTGTGTAGGTTCGCGGATTGCACGTGAGCGCTTTCGCACGGCCGGGTCGATCACCCCCTGCCCGCCCTTGCCGCCGCCACATGCGCGCGTCGCCCGCCAGCGGCGCGCAGCCCTCGTCCCATCGCGATGCGACGGGGGGTGGGGGCTAGGACTCCTTCCGCTGGCATTCCCCCGCCCGCACGCAGCACTGGCGGCCGTGCCGGCCATGCCGCGCCATCGCCGGGCATGAGCGCGCGGGCGACGGCGGACGCAGCGCCTCAGGCCGGTCGCTGAGCAGGCGCACCACGCGCAGCATCAGGTCGATGTCGAGGGGCAGCGGAAGGACGAGGGCATGCATGTGTTCAAAGAACGGCTCATGCTCTGGCAGATCCACTTCGCCGAACTGGCTCCACAGCATCAGCCGCGGCAGCGGGTGCATCTGTTCGCAGAACCACTGCTCCAGCGCGGGGAGCAGCTCACCATCTTGGAGCCTCACGCTCGCAAGCATCATGGCCGGGCGCGGTCCTCGTTTGGCGAGGTGCTCCATCACTTCGCGCACCGTAGAGCAGCGGACGACCTGAAAGCCCAGGGAATCGAGGAATACTGCCAGTACGTTGCCGCGCTCGGGCTTGTCGTCCGCCAGCAGGATGAGCTGGGACATCGTAGTCTCCTTCTCGCCCCCCTCAGGGCACAGGGCACATACCGCACGCTAGAGGTCGCCGCCGCTCGGCCGCCGCCCACACTGTCTTCGTCGCCACTGCTCGGATGGGGACACCGAGCGCCAGATGGGGCCGGCTCATGCCCAAGCCTACCGCGACTGGCGAGCTGTGGACGGCCGTTACCGGTCACATACAGCGGGTGTCCGTAGGACCGGAAACACCTTGCCTACGACAACCATCCAGACAAGCTATTGAATGGATGCAGCCTCACTCGACATGCCGCGGAGAAAGCAGCTTGCCGATGCGTGACCGCTCTGCTACAATGGCGCCACTGCCGCCGTTCGGTCGTCGCATCCAGAATCTATGAGCGCGTCTAATGAGTACGTGTGGGATGCGAGACGAGCGTGTGGGGTAGTTGCGCGCATCGCATGCGTGGTCGTTCTCGCCGTGTGGGTGCTCGGCCTCGCGCGCGACGACGATCGCACCCGTCGCGGCCATGGTCGCACACGCCCTCTGAGACCGATGCGGAATCTGCATCACCCGTCGAGAGAGTGCGGTAAGGTTGTCACGCACGGTTGTGTTGTGCAGTCACGTGCAGAAGGGTGTGCCGGCCAATGAGCGACGACCCACCACTCCGAGACGAGGGGCTGCGAGACGATGAGCCGCCGCCTACCAAGTTCCCTGAGTTGCTCGCCTGGCTGCGCGATACCTATACATGGCGCGAGTTCACGGTAAAGGGAAAGCCTGCACCGGACACGTTCGTTCGGGGCTATAGCCAGCGTATGGTTGCGGAGTGCCTCAAAAGCCAGGGGTTCAAGCGGTGCGACCAGACCCGGCTGCTGCGCATGGAGCGGGGTGAAGACTGGCCAGGCAAGAAAGATCCCAGAGAGAAGCAGTTGTTCTTGCGCGCCGCCATTCACTGTTTCGGCCTGCAGCATAGCCGGGCGCTGCAGGCTGTGTTGCGAGCCGCTTTGCTGCTCTATCCTGGGGCACAGGGCTTCCCTGAAGACGTCGTCGACCAGGCGTTCGAGGTGCTGCGTAATCGACTGGAGGGGAACCAACCATGAGGCTCGCGTGGTTCGGTGGTCCGCGTACGGGTCGCTTTCGTCTGCGCGATGCCCTGGCGTTGAGCCGCTGGGGCATCGAAGCGTTGGACACCCTCGCGCAGCTGCTTGGCGAGCGCACGCCCGGCGCGGAGGATTTCGAGCATGGTCCAGCCGGCGAGGCCATCGACGCCGCTCGCGTCCACTTCGAGCAACTGGCCGCACTGGACGGTGGCCATGCTCGCCCATCTGAGCTAGCCGTCGCCCGGCTGATCGCGCTGGCGCTGGTGGATATGCGCCGCGCCGTGGCGGCCGTGGAGCAGCAGTTGGCCCCCGAGCTCGCACGAGCCCCTGGCCAGCCGCATGCCACCGAGGCGGCGCTGGTGCGCGCGATCCTCACTGAGTACCGCACACACCTGGATAGCCAGTTGCCTCGCGACGCCGACCAGTTGGCCGAGGCCAGCCGCGAGCTGTCGCTGCCGAGTGTCGCGGCCCAACCGGCCAGGCATATCTCCGTGCCCGATCTGACCCTGGGCGGTGCGGGCGCGCCGGCCATCGAAATCGCGCTGGAAGGCGCCGCCCCCGAGCCGGATGACGTCATCGCAGCGGGCCCGGGCGCCGGTACAACATGGGAGCGCCCGCCCGTCTCCTCGCAACCCTCCGCCCAGGCCGAGCCGCCCGCCCTGGCCTACGCCCCACCCGCGCCGGAAGCGTTCCCCTTCGCCGCAGCGGACGAGCCCGCCATCGCGCCGGAAGCGTCTCCTGCCATGGACGACCTCCCCACGCCAGAAGCATCTGCCGTCGCATCCGCCGACCCGGACCCGGCGCCTGCTCAGCTGGAGCCCGTCCCCGTCGTCGCCTCCGCTGTCACACCCGCCCCGGTCCAGGCGCCCACCCGCTTCGGCCGGGGCGTCTTCATCAGCCACAGCCACGCGGACAACGAGTTCGGCCTGCGCCTGGCGGCGGACCTGCGCGCGGCCCTTGGTGGCGGCTCCAGCGCCGTCTGGTATGACGCCTCGGACGAGGGCCTGCGCGCCGGCGACGCGTTCATGCATCGCATCGTAGACGAGCTGACCCAGCGCGAAGTCTTCATCGTCATCCTCTCCCCCGCCGCGCTCGTCTCAAAGTGGGTACGCGATGAGATTGCCATGGCCTGGGGCCAGCGGACATCGCCGCGCGGCAAGCACATCATCCCCGTGCTCTATCAGCAGTGCGACATTCCCGCCAACCTCGCCATCCTGCACTACATCTCCTTCCTCCCTCCGCGCCCCTATGCCGTCGCCTTCGCCGAACTAGTGGAGGCTGTACACGAGGGCGGCGACCGCGAGCGTGAGCGGGCACAGCGCGCTCCCGAGCCGCAGGGGCCTCCCTTCGACGATGGCCTGCTGCCTCCGCCGGCCCACTTCGTCGGCCGCGAGCAAGATCTCGAATGGGTGCTCCACCGGCTGCGCACGGGACAGACCGCCGGCATCACCGCCCTGGGCGGACTGGGCGGCATCGGCAAGACCGCGCTTGCCGCCGAGGCCGTGCGCCGCCTGCGCGACGTAGGCGCCTTCCCCGACGGCATCGTCGTCGTCCTCTGCCAGGACTTGAGCGACCCCGTCGAGGTGCTGCGCACCGTGCTGTCCCGCTTCGATCCCTATCGCCGCCAGCCCGACACCACCAACCCCGCCCAGCTGGCCGGCCTCGCCCACCGGCTGCTCGGCGGACGCCGTGCCCTGGTCGTGTTGGACAACGTCGAGCCCGATCTGCCCGTGAACCGGGTCGTCGCTCCGCTCCGTGCCGCCGGCGCCACCCTGCTGCTCACCGCCCGCCAGACCCTCCCGCGCGACGCCGTCCCCGTGGACGCTAGCCGCGTGCTCGACCTGCTGCCCCCCGACGAGGCGCTGGAGCTGTTCGCCCGCGCCTACGGCCGCCCCTCCGCCGATGCCCTGCCTCCGGCCGATCGCGCCTTCGCCGCGCGCATCGTTGCCGACCTCGGCCGGCACACGCTCGCGGTGAAGCTGGCGGGCGCCTACGCCGCCGACGCCGGCCGCGACCTCGCCGCTCTGGAGCGCGAGCTTTCCGACCCCGCCCACGCCATCGCCCTGCCCGAGGGCGAGGCGCCCGATGGCGTCGCCCGCGTCTTCGCCAGCAGCTACCGCTCCCTGCCGCCCGACGCCCGGCGCCTCTTCGCCGCGCTCGCCGCCTTCGCCACCCCCGAGTTCGGCCGCCGCGCCGCCCTGGCCCTGGCCGCCGGCCTGAACCTCCCCGCGCCCGAGCCCACCCTCAACGTGCTCGTGCTGCGCGCCCTGGCCGATCCCTCCGTCGCCGCCACCCTGCCCGAGGACGTCGACCGCGAGCGCCTGCGCCTCCATCCCCTGCTCCGTGCCTACGCCGCCTCCGAGCTGACCCGCGCGACCTACTACGAGCGGCATGCCGCCTTCCTGGCCACCGCCGGCTACTACGCCGAGTACGCGAACACCGCGGCCAATGTGGGACGCGCGACCGACGAGGCCAACATCACCGGCGCGCTCGAATGGGCCCATGCCCACGGCCAGGACGAGCTGATGGCGGACCTGTGCTCCGGCATGCAGTATTTCTGGCGCGACACCGGGCGTACGGCGGCCAGCCTGCGCTACCTGCCCTGGGGCGTCGCCGCGGCCGAGACGCTGCTGGGCGCGCAGCCAGACGTGCAGCGCGACGATCCCGCGGCAGCGGCGGCGCTCGCCGACTGGCGCCAGCGCGCACACCGGCTCTTCTGGCTGCTGCTGAACGATGGGTTCGCGTTTCAATCCACCGGCAAGCTAGACGACGCGGTCCGCCGCTACGAGCGCTGCCTG
>CAYQFU010000092.1:10609-20040 GCA_964416775.1 uncultured Ktedonobacterales bacterium | reverse complement strand
TGCGCACGGCGGAGTCGGTCGTGTTGACGCTCTGGCCGCCATGACCGGTGGAGCGATAGACGTCCACCCGGAGGTCCTCCGGGCGAATCTCCACCTCCACCTCTTCCGCTTCCGGCAGCACGATCACCTTCGCCGTGGAAGTATGGATGCGGCCTTGCGACTCGGTGGCCGGCACGCGCTGCACGCGATGCGTGCCGCCCTCGTACTTGAGCCGCGCATAGGCGCCCCGGCCGCGCACCTCCATCACGACCTCTTTGTAGCCGCCGATGCCGCTGCTGTTGGCGTCAAGCACCTCCACATGCCACCGGCGCATGTCGGCGTAGCGCGTGTACATGCGGAAGAGGTCGGCCGCGAACAGCCCCGCCTCATCCCCACCCGCGCCCGCCTGGATGGTCACGATGGCATTGCGGTCGTCCATGATGTCTTTGGGCAGCAGAGCGAGCTTGACGGTCGCGAGCAGCTCTTCCTCGCGTCTGCGCAGCTGCTCCAGCTCCTCGCGGGCCAGCGCCCGCAGGTCCTCGTCCAGCCCATCGGCGAGCATCTGCTCGGTGTCGTCGCGTTGCTGGCGCACCTCTTTGAGGGCGCGGTACTCCGTGACGACCTCACTCAGGCTGGAGTGCTCCCGCCCGTAGCGCTGCAGCAGCGACGCGTCCGCTGTCGTCTCAGGCGCCGCCATCAGCGCGTTCAGTTCTTCATAGCGCGTTTCCAGCGCATTCAATTTGCGATCTAAATCTGTCTCTATCATGCTCTCCCCCCGCGCGGTCAGCCCACCGCCGCGATTGACGCCGTTGGCGCATCTCGAACACACACAAGCGCCCCGCCGGCCGCGCACTCAGACGCGGAGGGGCGGGGCGCTGCTGGTCGCGTGTTAATGCTCGTGCTCGCGCCGGGACTCTTGCTCGTCGTGTCGCGCCTGCAGCAGGCTCAGAATGAGCGAGCCTATCAGCACGCCGATCAGGACAATCTCCATTGTGCTCAGTCGTATGCGACCGCGCTGGCTCATGGGCGGCGCCTCCCGCGTCTCATGCTCGCGCCCTCGGCCGAAGACTCGCGAGCCGGGCGCCATCTGCCTCCATTATACCCCGAACGGGCCGCCCTCCGCCTCACGAGGGGAACAGGCGTGAGATCATGCTGGACAACACCCCTCCGCGCCCGGCGACCAGCTGCTTCGCCACGTCGGCCAGCCTGCGTCCGGCGCCTTCCGGCTCCGTCCGCACGGCCTCAGCCGCCAGTGACACGTGATGGCGCGCCTCCTCAGCCCGCACGATGACCTCCTGCATGCGCTGCCGCCCATACCCATACGCATCGGCGACGAGTCGCTCGCCTCGCTGCCGGCTCTCCGCGATGATGGATTGCACATGCTCTTCACGCAACTGTTTCACGCGCGTGCCGTCCAGCAGCATGTCGGCCTTGCGCCGCGCCTCCTCCAGCACCAGCGCCGCCTGCGCCTCCGCCTGCTTGATCATGGCCTGGCGCTCCGCCGGGGTCACCGGGTGCTCGCGCGCGTACGCGACCGCCGCGCGCAGCCGCGCCGTGAGCGTCTTCATGCGCTCCACGTTGACAGCCATCTGTCCGCCCACCGATGCACTCGCCGCCACCTCCGACTCGACCTCGTCCAGAACGTCCAGGACATCCGGGACGGCCGATGCGTCCACTTGCTCCATGGCGCCCTCTCTTCGCCTCACCTTACCGTGCCTTGCCACAGCTCCCTGGCGTGCCCGTCGCACCTGCAGGCCGCATCGACGGTCGGTGCAGGATGAGTGCCAGCAGCCCGTGACGACGCCAGACGACGCCACTCGTCGGCCCGCGTTGACGTCGACCGCCGCGCACCCTAGAATCGAAGCGCGCCGTCCGGCCGCGCTCGGGCGGCTCTACGCCCCAGCATACTCCAAGGAGAGGCATTGTGCCGCAGCCCGCCCCCATCTTCGTCAGCCACAGCCAGCGCGATGCCCAATGGTGTCGCGAGCTGGTGACCATGCTGCGCCGGGCTGGCGCCGATCCCTGGTACGATACGTTCGAAGAATCCACCATGTATCAGCGTGTCAGCGATGTGGCGCAGCGCGAGCTGCGCGCCCGTCCGCTCTTCCTGGCGGTGCTCTCGCCCGCCGCCACCATCTCGCCGCTGGTCCAGCACGAGGTGAGCGAAGCGCTGAGCCTCCAGCTCAAGAATCCCGAGCGCGTCACCATCCCCATCGTCGCCGAAACGTGCAGCCTGCCCCCGGCGTGGCGGCTGGTCTCGCGCGTCAGCGGGCCGGACGATGCCGGCCTGGCTCCCGTTGAGGCCGCGGCGCGCGTCATCCTGGCCCTGGCCCTCGCGCCCGCCGACGCCACCTACGCACCGGTGCAGCCGGCGAGTGGTGAGGCGCCACCCCAGGCGTGGGACCGCGGCAAGGCGCTGCGCGCCCAGGGCCGGCCCGAGGAGGCGCTGGATGCCTTCGACCGCGCGCTCGCCCTCGCGGCCCACCAGCCCGCCTACTGGTGCAGCAAGGGCCTTGCTCTGCAGGACCTCGGCCGCTTCGACGAAGCGCTCACCAATTTCGACCGCGCGCTGAGCCTCGACCCCCGCCACGTCTTCGCCTGGGCGAGCAAGGGCAACGCGCTGTGGGGCCTGCGGCGGTATGAGCGGGCCGAAGAGGCGTTCGACCGCGCCCTGGCGCTCGATGCGCAGGACGCGCGCAACTGGAGCAACAAAGGCAAAGTGCTGTGGCAACTGGGCCGGTATGAGGAAGCCGCCGCGCGCTACGACCGCGCGCTGACCCTGGACGCCGCGCTGGCTCCCGCCTGGCACGGCAAGGGCATCGCGCTGGTGCATCTGGGCCGGCTGGACGAAGCCATCGCCGCCTTCGATCGCGCCCTTGCCCTGGACGCCGTGCTGGCGCCCGCCGCGCAGGCGAAAGGCAACGCCCTTGCCGCGCTGGGCCGGCACCAGGAGGCGCTGGCCGCCTACGAGGCCGCGCTGGACGTCGATCCGGGGCTGGCCCGCGCCTGGACCGGGAAGGGCAACGAGCTCGCCCTCCTTGGCCGGTACGACGACGCGCTCAACGCCTACGAGCGCGCCCTGACCCTCAACCCGCACTCCGCTCTCACCTGGCACGCGCGCGGCGTCGCGCTGCGCAGTCTGGGGCAGCAGGAAGAGGCGCTCGCCGCCTTCGACCATGCCCTGGCGCTGGATGAGCGGCTCGCTCCCGCATGGTGCGAGCAGGGCATCGCGCTGCGCGACCTGGGCCGCTACCGCGAGGCGGTTGCCGCCTTCGATCGCGCCCTGGTGCTCGATCCCGCTCTGGCGGCCGCGTGGCACGGCAAAGGCATCGCGTTGCGCAGTCTCGGCCGCCATGCCGAGGCCGCCGCGGCGTACGAGCGTGCCGTGGCGCTTGACTCCTAGCCGTTGACGGTTCCACCAAGAACGGGGAGGTTGAGAGGAGAGCGAGAGGCCGCTACCGCTCGCTCCCTACCCCCGCCTCCTGGGGTAGCACCAGTTTTCGCGGAGCCCTTGACAAGCGCATGAGTTTATGGCATTCTTTCCGCAACCGGTTGCAGCAACCGGTTGCGGAGCACCCAGTGTCCCAATCCCCTGATTCGTGTAGCATCGGATCCCCTGTCGGGGCACTTTCTTCCAGGTTGCCGCTCGGCACAGCTGCCGGCGGCAAGGTTGCTCGCGCGGCTGCGCTCTCGATTGAGTTGCGCGTCGAGCCGCTCCGGCTGGCCCGCTCTCGCAGGTGTTCCCCTTGCCGTCTCGGCCGCGGGTGTGGATGTCCCGACGCGCAATCCTGAGCAGAATGGTGTCGGCACGAGTGGACGGTGTTCCTCTTACTGCAGAGTGCAACCGGTTGTAGGAATCAGGCATACACTGCCAGGCGTACGGACGGCGAGAGCGTGCTCCCATGCAATGGTGCAGGAGATCGGTCTATGGAAGACTCGACGGGTTCGGCTATGACGGGGGTCGTCACCAGAACTACCCTGGCCGACGTGGCCCGCGCAGCCGGCGTCAACAAGTCCACCGCGTCGCGTGCCCTGCGCGGCGATCCCACCGTCGGGCGCGAGACGCGCCAGCGCATTCAGCGACTCGCCGCCCAGCTGAATTATTTCCCGAACGCCAGCGCCAAGCGCCTCACGCGGGCGCGCACCGATACCATCGCCTTCGCGCCGCGTGTGCTCCAGCAGGCCGATACAGCGGCTGATCCGTTCCTGGTGGAGCTGCTCGCCGGGTTGACCGATGAAGCGGCGAAGCTCCACTTCGATATCCTGCTCTCCAAGGCCAACGACGACGCCGACGAGCTCGAAGTCTACGCGCGCATCCTCGGGGGCCGTCACGCCGATGGATTAATCGTCGCCGATCTGCGGCCAAACGATCCACGCGTGGACTATCTCAGCGCGTGCCGGTTCCCGCACGTCTTGTTCGGCCGCCCCGCACAGGATCTGGCGGCGTCGCACCGTTACCCATATCCATGGGTTGAGGTGGATGGGCGTACGGGGGCCCGCGTCGGCACCGAGCATCTCATCGGACTGGGGCACACGCGCATCGGATTCATCGGCGGGGGAAGCGACTTCCACTGGAAGCTCGATCGCCTCGCCGGCTATCGCGACGCACTGGACCAGGCGGATATCCCATTCGACCCACGCCTGTATGTCCCGGGCGACTCCTCACAGGAGACCGGCTATCAGATTACGCTCAGCTTGCTCGAGCAATCCGATCCCCCAACCGCTATCTTTGCCATCTCCGATGTGCTTGCCGTCGGGGCCATGCGCGCGGCGCGCGAGACCGGCCGGGCGATCGGGCGCGAGTTCCCGGTGATGGGCTTCGATGGCGTGGGCCTCGGTGCGTACCTGACCCCTCCCCTCACCACGCTGCGGCAGCCCACCGATTATGTGGGCCACTTGCTGGTGCGGCTGCTGGTTGGTGTGCTGACCGGGGCATCGCTTCCCGAGAAACATGTGCTGCTGCAACCTGAGTTGATCGTGCGGGCCTCCACGGGGGATCCCTTGGGCCGCTGACCATTGGAAAGGAAACCGGCTCTTGGCGCAGACGGCGCGGGGCAGAATCGAGCGTTGCGAGGGAACGACGGGCGCCGTACGCTGGCGGTGCCAGGATGGACGAGATCATGGCGAACGACATATTGCGGCGAGATGACATCCCGCCACAACTCAGCGGTGAGGTCGACGGGCGGCAGTGGTACGCCATGCCGGGCACCCGCATGTATAGCGTCGCCACGCTTGCGGGGTTGTTCCCCGACATGGGCAGCCATCAACCTAACGAGATGGGAGGCGTGTGGGCCCCTCCCATCAAGCTGCTGGACGGTTACTGGCTTGGCCTGCGCGCCACGCGACGGACGGGCGGCTGGCTGTCGCGACTGGGCCGCCGCTCGGCCGAGCCCTGCGTTCACTGGCTCACCAGCGCCAGCACCTGGCAGCTCGGGCCCGAAGGTGTCACGCTAGAATATGCCGTGCCTGCGCTGGGGCTTCGCGTGCGGCGCCGCGAGTGGATCGTCCCAGACGAGCCCGTGCTGGTGGTGGACGTCTCGCTGGATCAACAGGACGGTGCGGCGTGGCGCAAGCCGCTCGCCATCGAGTGCGGATTCGTGGCGCGGAGTGACCTGCACGGCGTGTGGCTATCGGAGGAGCGGCTGGGCTGGCAGGATGGCGATGACGTCGCGAAGTACGACGCCGGCATCGCGGCCGCAGTGATCGCGGATGCGCTCCATCCGTGGGCGGTCTGCGTTGGCGCTACACAGGCGCCGGCCGGATGGCGAGCTGGCAACGAGGTGTGGGGACCCGAGCGCACGGCCGGGCGGGGCACCGGCGTGGTCCTCTGGTATCCCTGTCAGGTGGACCCCGCCCGACCCACACGCCTGCGCTTCCTGATCGCCGGATCCGCGGAGGGGCCAGCGCAAGCCGCAGCCCTCTTCGCCCGATATGCACGCGCCGGCGCGGGGCAACATGGCGACGTCGCGCTGGAGCAGGCCGAGCGCACAGCCGTGGCGCGCTTCGAGGAGCCCTTCAGGCGCTGCGTGCTGCACTCGCCCGATGCGGAGCTGGACCGGGTCTTCGCCTGGGCCAAGGCCGATACGGCCATGCTCGCGCTGGACGTGCCTGGGCTTGGCCGGGCCAACATGGCCGGCCTGCCGGAGTTTCCCTGGTGGTTCGGCGTTGACCTGGCGTATGGCGTGTTGCCGATGCTGCCGGCGGGCCAGACGGCGGATGCCGCAGCCAGTCTGCGCACGCTCGCGGCGATGAGCCGCAGGCACGGCAGGGACGGCAAGGTGCCACACGAGGTGGTGACCAACGGGGTGATGTTCCACGACGGCAATCCCGTCGAGACGCCGCTCTACGCCCGCGCCCTCTACTATACGTATCGCTGGACCGGCGATCGCGAGCTGCTTGAGGACCTGTATCCCTTCTGCCTGCGCGGCCTGGAACAGTGGCTGCTCGACCAGTCTCTCCAGCCGGGCGAACATGTCCCCAGCGGACCTAGCATCGTCGAGACGACTGAGATGGCGAGCGACCTCCAGGCGCTGGATGTGGCTGCCTACCTGGTCGAGGCGCTGGATCTGCTCGCGGAGCTGGCGGACGAGCTGGACCAGCGCGACGTGGCGGCACGGCTGCGCGAGCGAGCGGCAAGCACGCGCGGCCATGTGCGCAGCGAATGGTGGATGCCGGCGCAGCGCCTGTTTGGCGACGTGCGGGCGTCGCGCCGCGAGCTGGAGGAGTTGCTCGCGCGACTGCGCGCCCACTCCAACCCCGATGAGGGCCTCCGGGGCGGTATCGAGACGCTGCGGCGGGCGCTGGACGCCGATCCCAACCCGCACGCGCCGCCCACGGCGCGCCGACCCTGGCTGCTGCTGCACATGGTGCAGGCGCTGGCGGCCGACGCCGGGCTCCCGTCCCTGGAGCAGGCGGAAGAGCTGCTCGCCCGGCTGGAGACGCCGGAATGGACGGAGCGCTATGGCCTCGTGCTGAACGCGACCACCAACCGGCGCGTGATGACGCTGCCGACGGGCGCGCTGGCCGTGGGCGAGGCGCGCTACGGGCGCGCGGATCGCGCGCTCGACTACATCCGCCGCATCGCCGCGACCTTCGGGGCCGCCATGCCAGGAGCCCTGAGCGAGTATTCGCCCGATGGCGGATGTTTCCTCCAACTCTGGTCGAGCTACGGCATCATCTGGCCGGTCGTGCATTACTTCTTCGGCCTCCGGCCCGATGCGGCCACGCGCCGGTTGACCTGCGTGCCCCAGCTGCCCGCGGACTGGCCGCAGGCGGAGCTACGCGCGGTCCCGCTCGGTGGGACACAGCTCAACGTTATGGTCGAGAGCGCGCCGGATGGTGTGCGGGTGGTGGTGGAGATCGCCGATCCTACCTGGGAGGTGATCCTGGGCGTGGTTGTGCCGGAGGGCGCGGGCATCGCGAGCGCCATATCCATCGCCTCGTCTGATGCCCCGCCTGATGTCTCGTCTGATGCCCCGTTGCGCGGCACGACCGCGGGCGAGTCCAACACGGAGCAGGTGACCCTGCGCCCCGCCCGGCTTTCAGAGCCCGAGGGGCGGGCAACCTGGCTCGCGCCGGCGCGCAGTGGCGCGAGCCGCTACGAGCTGTGTGTGTCGTGGTCCGTCGGTCAGGTGGGCGAACTAGCGGCAGCAGAGGCGCCGGGTTAGCGCGCTCGCAGCCACCAGACCGAGCAAGCCGACGGGTGAGGAGGTGCTACGAGCAAGCAGAGACGCGGCTTCTGGAGATCCCGTGGAAACGGACCTACCGCTTGGAATCCATCTGGAGACCATCGCGCCGGGATGGCGCTGGCGCCGACCCAGCGAGTCGAAGTACGACACGAGTATGACAAAGGAGCTCGCGAAATGAAGCGACTGGGAATGTCACGCACTGGAGGCTTCCGGCGCCTATGGAGTGTGGGGCTCACGCTCACGCTCGGGTTGCTCGCGGCCTGCGGAAGTAGCACTCAGACCACCGGCAGTATTGCCGGCCTGAAGGGCCCACACAACAGCCTCATCACCTGCCCTAGCAGCACCAACGGCACCACTGCCGCGCCTGAGACAGGCAACATCACCCTCAACGTGACCGGGTGGTCCTCTTCGCCGGCGGAGGATACCCTGGTGAAGGCCGGCCTGTTGGCCTTCCACGAGAAGTACCCGAACATCACCGCCAACTGGTCGCCGATTCCTGACTCCTACCAGACGAAGATGCGGGCGAACGTCGCCGCTGGCAACGTCGCCGACGTGTTCTACGTCTCGCCGGACATGTCGCAGGAGTATATCAAGGCGGGCAAGCTGCTCAACCTGAGCCCCTACATGCAGCGCGACAACGTCCAGCCGTCCAATTACTACTCCGCCCTGCAGACGCCGTTCGACTGCGCCGATGGCACGGTCTACAGCATCCCGAAGGATTGGAACTCGCTGGGGCTCTTCTACAACACGACCATGTTCCAGGCCGCCGGCCTGAGCGACCCGACCAACTGGACCTGGACTGACCTGCAGAACGCGGCGATGAAGCTGACGAAGGTCACCGGCTCGACCGCGACCAGCGTCTACGGTCTCGCGCTCCCGGCCGACGCGTCGCGCTTCGGCGCCTTCCTCTTCTCCAACGGCGGACAGATGCTCTCGGCCGATGGCAAGACCGCCGCTTTCAACAACGCGGCCGGCGTCGCGGCGGCGACGTTCTATACCAGCTTCGAGGCGAACCACACCGGTAAGATGCCTGTCGACATCGGCGCCGGGTGGGACGGCGAGGCCTTCGGCAAGGGCCAGGTCGCGATGACCTTCGAGGGCGGCTGGATGATCCCCTATATGTCGAGCACCTTCCCTAACATCAAGTACGCCGTCGCGCCGATCCCGACAACGCCATCCACCAGCCAGCGCTCGAACCTGGTCTTCACCAACGGCTGGGGCGCCTACTCCGGCACGGCGCACCCCGACGCCGCCTGGAAGCTCATCCAATTCATGACCGGCGTGGATTATCAGACTCAGGTGCTCCACGACGGCTTCGCGCTGCCGACCATTAGCTCGCTCTCCAGCGATTCCTACTTCACGCAAAACCCCGACGTCAAGGTGCTCCAGGGCGGCAACCAGGGAGCCCATGCTGACTTCTATGGCGCGGCGGACAGCAAAGTCCACTCGGAGGTCGCCAACGCCTTACAGTCGGTCATGCTGGGGAAGGCTTCCGTGCAGGATGCCCTCAACACCGCGGCCAATAACGTCAACACGTTCATCCAACAGAACGTCGGGCCCTAGGCCTCTCACCGTCCAGCTCTACCCGCAGGGGTAGAGCTGGCACCCATCGCGATCGTATCGTAGTGCAGAGCAGCGGCGGAGCTTTCTCGCGGCGTTCGAGAGGTTCTAGCGAAGTCTTCGCCGGTGCTCTCGCCTGCCTGTCCGATCTAACACGCACAATGACGCCGCGCACACGAACGCACACGAACGCACACGAACGCA
>CAYQFU010000092.1:2856-10509 GCA_964416775.1 uncultured Ktedonobacterales bacterium | reverse complement strand
CGCACACGAACGCACACGAACGCACACGAACGCAAAGGAGCGAATGAGATGCAGCAGCCAGTGCGCCTGCCCGTGCGCCCGCAACGGGGCAGACAGGGAACATTCCGCCGCCGGCTGCGTCAGGCGCTGTCGGCCTACCCCTTCCTCGCGCCCTACCTCATCATCCTCGGCATCTTCACGCTGATCGCCACCGTGACCGCGCTAGTCTTCAGCTTTTACTACGTGGACTTCGGCTTCACCGAGCCGGTATTCACTGGCCTACGCAACTATCAAATCATCTGGTACGACCTCACCCACAATGGCGACTTCCTGATCAGCCTGGAGAACGGCGTGAAGTACACCGTCGGCGTCGTCACGATACAGACGATCCTGGCGCTGGCGCTCGCCCTGCTGCTCAACCAGAAGGTGCGCGGGCGGGGCATCTTCCGTACCGTCTTCTTTCTCCCCTCGCTCACCTCGTCGGTGGCCATCTCGCTGATCTTCCTGTGGCTCTACAACCAGCAGGGCGCGATCAACTACCTGCTCTCACTGCTCCACATCCCAAGCCATAACTGGCTCAACGACCCCGCTACGGCGCTGCCCGCGATCATGCTGCTCACCATCTGGACCACCGCGCCGACCTTCATGCTCGTCTACCTCGCGGGGTTGCAGGACATCCCCGAGACGCTCTACGAAGCGGCGCGTATTGACGGAGCCGACGACTGGCAGATTATCCGCTGGGTCACCATCCCGCTGCTGCGGCCGGTCACTTTCCTCGTCGTCGCGCTGGGCACGATCGGCGCGTTTCAGGTCTTCGACCAGGTCTACGTCATGCAAGGCCCCGACGGCGGCCCGCTCAAGTCGACGGTGTCGCCGGTGCTCGAGATTTACGACGCCGCGTTCAAGAACAACCTCATGGGCCTGGCCTGCGCCGAGGCCTTCGTGCTCTTCGCAGTGATCTTCACCTTCACCGCCCTGCAGAAGCGCTTCATCGACACCAACATCCAGTATTAGCTCACGATCAGTTCAAGAGCAGCCAGGGAGAAGCCAGGAGTTGCCCGACGCCAGCCGTCAGTAGCAATAGCAAGGTGACGTATATGGCCACGACCACCCAACGCACAAGCGAAGCCGACGCGCAGGCTCGCGGCGAGACCGCCAGTCCGCGCTCCCGCCCGCGCCTGAGCGCAGGGCAAACGCTGCTCTATGCCGTGCTGATCGGCTACGGCATCTTCTCGCTCGCCCCATTTGTGTTCGCCCTGCTCTCGTCGTTCAAGGTCGAAGGCGAAGTGCTCGCGACGCCGCCCACGTTAATCCCCACCGTGTGGACCCTCCAGCACTACCACGACATCTTCACCAGCACCGATTTCCCCTTCCCGAACTACCTGCTCACGTCGTTTATCTACGCCGGCGGGACGGCCGGGCTCAACGTGCTGCTCGCTGCGCTGGCTGGCTACGCCTTCGGACGCATGGAGTTCCCGGGCAAGAACGTCCTCTTCGCTCTCACTCTTGCGGTCATGATGATTCCCGGCTACCTCATCGTGATCCCGAAGTTCCTCGTGGCCAACGCGCTGCACCTGACCAACAACTACGCCGCGCTGATCGTGCCGGGGATGGTGACCCCTCTCTCGGTCCTCCTCATGACCCAGTTCCTCAAGACGCTGCCCAGAGAGCTGGAGGAATCGGCGAGGATCGATGGCGCCTCGCACTTCCGCGCTTTCTGGCAGATCATTCTGCCGCTGGTGCGCCCGGCGATGATCACCGTCGCGATCCTACAGTTCCAGGGCGCCTGGAACGACTTCATCTGGCCGCTGTTGGTGATGTCCAGCCGGGACAACTACACGCTCACCGTCGGCCTGGCCTTCTTCAAGGGCGTGCACTACACTGAGTATGGCCTGCTGCTGGCCGGCGCCACCATCAACATCACCCCCCTGGTGGTGTTCTTCTTCATCTTCCAGCGCTATTTCCTCAAGGGGATCTCGACATCGGGACTGGCTGGGGGGTAGAGCAGTACAATATGCTGCTGGCAGGCTCCATGATCACCGTCGTGCCGCTGGTAGTGCTATTCGTCCTGCTCCAGCGCTATTTCATCGAGCGCATCTCGCTCTCTGGGCTGGGTGGCCGGAAGCGGCTGTGGGCCGCCGCGGAGCCCTGTAGTGACGTGGTGACATCTACTTGAGTGGGAGAGGGGCAGTTATGAGTGCTATCGAGGCGCACGCACCAGGAGCGGATGATCACCGCTTTGAACAGTCGATGGCTCGCGCGCGGGCATGGCTGGATGAGCTGCAAACGCCCACCGGTCTGCGGGCCAGCAGCGCGGCGGGGCGCTATCACGCGCTTTTCGGGCGCGACACGCTGTGGAGCGTCATGCTGGCGTTGGAGGCGGCGCGCCTCCGGCCGGCGGACAGGGAGCTGGCACGCTGGACGGCACAACTTGCCGCGCGCAGCCTCTCGGCGCTGGCTGCCGTTCAGGGTACGCGACAGGACGATGTGACCGAAGAACAGCCGGGCAAGATCGTCCATGAATATTGGGTCGAGCCGCCCGCGCACCTGGTGCAGGCCGAGTGGCCGATGCGGGACGGCCGCTACTACGGCTCGGCGGACGGCACGTACCTGTTCCTCATGACGGCGGCGACGGTCTGGGGGCAGGTTGAAGGCGGGCGGGACGTGATCGAAGGCCTGTGGGATCACGCGCTGGCGGCGCTCCACTGGGCGCTCGACTGGGGCGACGTGGATGGCGACGGCCTGATGGAGGTGCAGCCGCGCCAGCCGCGCGGGCTCGGGCTGCGCCACCAGATCTGGAAGGATAGCAGCGATGCGCTCCTGACGCCGGAAGGTGCCTTGCCACCGCCGCCCGTGGCCTGGGTGGAGCTGCAGGGCTATGCGATCGCGGCGTTTCGTGGGATGGTGGCCATCCTGCGCGCCCGCCGCGAAGAGCCATCGCTCCAACGGGAGCTGGAGCGCCGCATCGTCCGCATCGGGGAGCAGTTGGAGCGGTTCTGGCTGCCCGACGAGGACTGCCCGGCGATGGCGCTCTCGCGGGAGAAGACGCCGTTCCCGCTCGTCTCGTCGAACGTTGGCCACCTGCTCTGGTGTGATGCGCTCCAGGCCGCGCGCGCCGAGACCACCGCGCGCCGGCTCATGCGTTCCGACTTGCTGACCGCCTGGGGCTTGCGTACGCTCTCGGCGCGCGCGGCCGCTTTTGACCCCTGCTCATATCACCGTGGCAGCGTCTGGCCGTTCGACAACGCCATCGCGGCTGGGGCGCTGTGGCGTATGGGCCGCCATGATGACGCGCGCCTGATCGGACGCCGCGTGCTCGACGCGCTCGGCCGTTTCGGCACGCCAGTGGAGCTGTACTGCGTGCTGCCCGGCACATGGATCCGCGCGCCCGAGGTGGACGGCGAAGTGCTGGCGCGCTACGGGGGAGCTTGCGACGTACAGGCGTGGAGCGCGGCGGCCGTGCTGCTATTCGGCGCGCAGCTCGGCGTAGGTCGCTAGCTGATGCGCGATTCGGGTGGATCATCCGCCGTTGACGCGGTGATTGACCCGCCTGGCCGGCTGCCGTAGAATACGCGTGCGCGTCCCCGCTCGGGTCTTTCCTGAACACGGGTTCGCGACGCGTTCCAACTACACGCGGAGGCCAGCTCATGGCCCACCTGGCTCGGGTCTACATGTGCCACGCTCCCGACGATACCGCATGGTGCCGTGAGTTCGTGGAGGCGCTGCGCTGGAGCGGCGCGGATGTGCACCCGGGCGCCGCTCAGCGGGGCCGCGCGGGCGAGGGCGATGAGGAGATCGAGCGCGCGCTGCGCACGCGGCCGGTCGTCGTCCTGGTGCTGACTCCGGCGGCCGTCCACTCGCCGCCCGTTCAGCATACGGTGGAGCTGGCCCTCCAGCTGCGGCGGGACGATCCTGAGCGGTTGCTACTGCCAGTCGTGGCCGCGCAGTGCAGCATCCCACCTGCCTGGCGTACGGGCGAGCTGGTGAGCGGGCTCAACGAGAGCGGCCTCACGCCCTTCGAGGCAGCCAGCCGCACCGCCAGCGTGCTCGAAGCCATCGCCATCCGCACGCGACGCGCGCCGGCCGTGCGCATTGGGGGCGATACCGCCGAGGGCGCGCGCGAGAGCGCTCACGTGCTGCGCTCGCAGGGACGGCTGGAGGAGGCGCTCGTGGCCTACGACCGGGCTCTTGCGCTCGACCCGCTCTCGTCGCTGGCGTGGTATGGCAAGGGCAACCTGCTGTTGGATCTCGAGCGCCATGAGGAGGCGATCGCGGCGTACGATCACGCCCTGACCAGCGATCCCATGCTTGCGCTCGCCTGGTATGGCAAGGCGGTCACCTTCGAAGCCCTCGGCTTGGCCTACGACGCCCTGGACGCCTGCGATCATGCCCTCGGAATCAACGCCCGGCTGACGCCCGCCTGGGCCGGCAAGGGCGACATCCTATCCCGGCTCGAGCGCTATGAGGAGGCCGTCGCCTGCTACGATCGTGCGCTGGCTCTGGCACCGGAGGACGCGCGCACCTGGCGCCACAAGGGCGATGCGCTGCGGGAGCTGGGCCGGCAACGCGATGGCGCGCGCGTTCCCTCGCATCGTGTCACGCACGGCTCACCGACTGGCGGCAGCACGTTTCACCAGCTGAAGCTCTACGAGGAAGCCCTGGCCGCCTATGACCGCGCGCTGGCGCTCGCCCCCCGCTACCTCAAAGCCTGGACCAGCAAGATCCACCTGCTCGACGATCTCGGTCGCGCGAAAGAGGCTGCCGAGGGCCGGCGCCTGCGCGAGCAAGCTATCCACGGTAGTTGACGTATTGCAAGGGCACGGGGAAGTCTTTGCCCTTGAGCAACGTGATGACGCTCTGCAGCTCGTCGCGGGTCTTGGCCACCACGCGCACCGCATCGCCCTGAATCTGCGGCCGTGCCTTCGGGAAGTTGTCGCGGATCAGCTTGCTGATCTCGCGCGCCAGATCCTGCGAGATGCCTTGCTGCAGCTCGATCGTCTGCCGTACCGTGCCACCACCGGCCGTCTCAACCTTGCCCGGCTTGAGAATCTTGAGCGAGAGATTGCGCCGGACCATTTTCGACTCCAGCACATCCATCACGCTCTTGAGGGTGAACTCGCTGGCAGTGGTGATGGTCAGACTCTTCTTGTCATATTTGATCTCGGTCTTGGTGTCCTTGAGATCGTACCGCTGCGTAATCTCACGCCGCGCCTGGTCGAGCGCGTTGACTAGCTCCTGCTCGTCGTACTGTGACACGACGTCGAACGAGCTTTCACCTGCCATATTGTTTATACTCCCTTGCTTGCGATCTTTTGCTTGCCCTAACGATACCACGAGCCGTGCATGCACCGCATCGCGCTGCCGCGACCAGCGACGCCACGGTGTCCAGGCACGCTCAGCCGGCTGCACGCGACACGCGCGCCGGGCCACAGGATACAATGCTCTCACCATGTCACCATGGATCGATGTCCGCGGCCGGGCCGTTCCCTGCGCCCGCCGCGATGGAGGGAGCGAGCGGCGCATGGCGGAGCGTGCAGCGGGCTGGTTCGAGACGGTGCGCGAGTATACCGAGCGGCTGGTGCGCCTGCGTGCCATCAGTCCCTCGCGCGACGAGCGGATGGTGGCGGACGCCATCCACGAGCTGTTGCTTGGTGATGGGCTCGGCGGCGCCTATACGGCCGCAGGCCTGGATCCCATCGAGGGCGATCCGTTCGAGCGCAGCAATGTCTACGCCTTCGTGCGGGGCCAGCGTTCCGACACGCTCGTGCTGCTCGGCCACTTCGACACGGTGGATACCAGCGATTACGGCCCGCTGGAGCCGTGGGCCACCGACCCCGCGGGCCTCACCGAGCGGTGGCAGGCCCTCGCCGACGCCACGCCCGGGCTGCAGGCCGACCTCGACGCCCACCCCGACGACTGGATGCTCGGCCGCGGCACGATTGACATGAAGTGCGGCATCGCCGTCAATCTGGCTATCATTCGCCGCCTCGCCGTCCGGGCTGCGGCTGGCGCCTCACCGCCCATCTCCGTCCTGTTCCTGGCCACGGCCGACGAGGAAACCGAGTCCGCCGGCGTCCTCCAGGCCGTGCGCTTCCTCTTGCGCTTGCGCGAAGAGCGCCAGCTCACCTATCTGGGCGCGATCAACACGGACTACACCGCCGCCGAGCATCCTGGCGACCCCCACCGCTACATCTACGGCGGCACCGTGGGCAAGCTGCTGCCGTCGTTTTTCGTCGTCGGGCGCGAGTCCCACGCCGGCCAGCCCTTCGAAGGAGTAGACGCCAATCTGCTCGCCGCCGAGCTGATACGCGACCTGTGCATGAACGAAGGCTTCTGCGACCGCGTCGGTGGGCAGGCTACGCCACCGCCCGTCACCCTGCGCGCGGCCGATCTCAAGACGCGCTACGACGTGCAGCTGCCCTTCGCCGCGTATTTCTACCTCAATGTGCTGACCTTTACTACGACGCCTGATGAGCTGCTGGCCCGGCTGCATCGCAGCGCCGAGCTGTCGCTCGCTCGCGTCTTGGAGCACCTGGATCAAACGGAGGTGCGCTGGCGCACCGGCGGGCGGCCCGGCAAGCCGCAGCGTCCGCCGCGCGAGGGGTCGGTGCATACGTATACGGGGCTGCGCGCCCTCGCCGAGCAGCGCTCCGGCGCATCCGCCGTGGCGCACGCGCTGGCCGACGAGTGGGCGCGCTGGCCCGCCGCGCTTGACAAGCGCGAGCGCAGCCTGCATCTCGTGCGCCGCCTCTGGGAGGTGAGTGGCGAGCGCGGGCCTGCCGTGGTGCTCTACTATTCGCCGCCCTTCTACCCGCATGTCGCCGCCGCGCACGGACCACTGCACGAGGCCATCGGCGCGGTCGCGCTCGCGCATCCTGAGCTGGCGCTCGTGCACCGCGACTACTACCCGTACATCTCGGACATGAGCTATCTCCGCCTCGATCCTGGCATCAGCACGGGCGCGCTCACCGCCAACATGCCCGTCTGGCGGGCGCCCGATGCGCCGCCACGCCCGGGCGCCTACTCGCTGCCGTTGGATGCCATCCGCGCGCTGGACATGCCCGTCGCGAACTTCGGTCCGTATGGGCGGGGCGCGCACCAGCGCGGGGAAGCCGCGCTCATGTCGTACTCGTTTGGGACGCTGCCGCTGCTGCTCTGGGAGGTCATCGAGCGTCTCGGCTGATCGCCGGGCACGGTGACCTCACCACCTGACGCGCGATCATAGATAGCACGGTGGGCTGCTGCCCGTCCGGCGAAACTCCTCACGCGCCAGCGTCTCGCGCGCCGCCACGGTCGCGATCCTGGCCGCAGAGGCCTCCGGCCCCAGCCCGTCAGCGTAGCCCATCCGCCGGGCGAGCGCGCGCGATGCCCCGGGCCCGACGAGCAACAGCACGCAGGGGTCGCGCAGCTCATCGGCGCCCGCCTGGTCCAGCAGCCGCGCCAGGGATGCCGCCGGCCAGGACTCCGCGCCTGTTGCCGCCGCGTCGTGATCCGCCTGTGCGGGAATCCAGACGAGCAGCACGTCGGCCTCCCGCGCCATGGCGTGGGCCAGTGCCGCGTCCACCGTCATGCCCCCGGCCAACCAGCGTACCCAGATCTCTCTGTACTGCTCCAGCGCCGTGATGAGCGCACGCGGAGGATCGCCCAGCGTCGCCACCGCCGCGCTTTCGCCAT
>CAYQFU010000092.1:0-2756 GCA_964416775.1 uncultured Ktedonobacterales bacterium | reverse complement strand
GCACGCGGCCGTCCGCTCTGGCCATCCTGGCATGCGGCCGCGGAACTCATGTACCTCAAATGCCTCCATGCACGTTACACCAGTGAGGAGTCTGGCTCCAGCCCGGCGGGGCACCGTGCCGAACCGGCGCCGGAGCCAATCAATGCTTTGGAGCCCAGACGCCGAGGATGAATTGGGATGCGGCGAGGTGTATGTCAGGGTGGCGCACCGGGAGTGTGGGCAGCCGGCGGGAGGACGTGGCGATGACAGTGAGGAGCAGGTATCAGCTTGGGACTCTGGCGCTGGCGGTAGCGTGCCTGGTGGGCTTCGTCGCCCTGCTGGCCGCTCCCACCACTCCAGCCAGAGCGGCGGCCAGTGTCCCTGGGAGGGGCGCCCAGCGGTCCGCTCGCCCTTCCCAGGCCGCTGCCTATGCCGATCCCGCCGTCGTGCGCGTGTTGACCTACTATTTCGGCACGACGCGCGGTGGCGACTCGATCGAAGTGCCAGTGGCGTGCGCCGCTACGGGTGTGCTGGTTGGCACCACCGGGCAGAACTCGTTCCATTACGTGCTGACCGCCTCTTCGGCCGTCAATGCCCTCACGCCCTGCGAAGGCGCGCAAGCCGCGTTCCAGCAGCTGAACGGCGCCGCTTCGGGGTGGGGTATTCTGCGCATCGAGGTCTGGCTGGGCGAGTCCTACACGGGCTCCTCCTCCAGGCAGCTCGGGTCCATTCGCTACGCGATTGACGCCTCCCAGATTGCCAACGTAGGCGGACCGTACGCGCCGAAGCTCCTCGTGCTCCCCCTGCAGTCGCTGAGTGGCGCGCCCAGCCACGACCTTCCCGTGCTGCAGACGCCCCAGCCCTCCGATCCGCCCGCCGGCCCTGACGAGACCGTGATCGATCTCGGCCTCGCGGGCGACCAGCCGCTGGGCCATGATGCCGTCATTACCAGCGAAGCACCTGATTCGCTGTATCCCGTTGCCGTAGACGCCTCCCAGTTCAATCAGGTGGTCGTTCCCTCTCCCACCAAGCCACCCACGCCCACGCCTCCCCAGCAGACCGTGGTCGGGGGCACGGCGGTCCCAACGCACGCGCCGGCGGGCAGCCCGACTGCTCAGGGCACGCCCACCACGCTCTCCGCCGAGATCAGTGTCGGCGCGCCGGTCGTCAACAGCAATGGCGCCATCGTCGGCATGGTCATCGCGGACAGCACAGGCGCGCACGTGATCGCGCCGCTGAGCCTGGTCACGCAGGCGATCGGTCCTATCTCCGGCAAGCCTGGTCCACTGATGCAGCATTGGCAGCAGGGCGTCACGGCCTTTTACGCCACTCCGCCCGACTTCACCACCGCCTCGGCGGCGTTCAGCGCGCTTGGCTCGTCCGCGCCCGATTTCGCCGGAGCCGCCCCTTTCGCGACCGCCGCCAAAGCGAAGACGACGGACGTCGTGCTGCCCGGCGCGGCCGCGGCATCCACGCCCACCGCGACGGCGACTCCTGGCGGCTCCGTTGGTGGCTCCGGCGGCTTGAATGCGACGGTGCTCATCGCCGCCGTCGGGCTCGTGTTGTTCGCCATCCTGCTGGCGGTCGTGCTCCTCATTCTCCGCGCGCTCAAGGGTAGACGCCGCGCTCTGCCAGCGTCGCCCGATCCGCCCACGCGCGGGCGGACGCCCCGGCCCACTCCGCGCGCCGCCACGCCCATGCCCGCGCCCAATCTGTGGACGCCGCCGGCGGCGGACTCCCTCTCCACGCAGCCGCAGCGCTCGCTGCCCGGCGCGGCCGCCGTCACCGCGCCGCCACGCGCCAGCAGCGCCGGTCCCGCCGTCGAGAACCTGCCCACCGCCATTATGCCTGCCACGCATGCCGCTGGGCCGCTGAGTCGCGGCGCGGTGCTGATCCCGCAGGCCGCGGGGCTGACCGATCCTGGCCGCCGGCGCTCGACCGAGCCCAATCAGGACAACATCCTCGCCCTCACCGGCACACACTTGGTGAACGGGCGCCCACAGCCGTACGGCCTGTTCATCGTCGCCGATGGCATGGGCGGCCACACGGACGGCAAAGAGGCCAGCCGGCGCACTATCGAGGTCGTCGCCGGCCACGTCGTGCCCGCCCTCAACAGTGGTCAGCCGCTAGAAGGATCACAGCTCGGCGCTCTGCTCCGCGAGGGCGCCATGAAAGCCAATGCTGATCTGCGCGAGCAGAACCTGACGCGCCGCGCCGACATGGGCACCACGCTCACCGCGGCGCTGATCCTGGGCGACATGGCCTACATCGCCAACGTCGGCGACAGCCGTACCTACGTCCTCAATCCGGACACTGGCCTGCGCCAGATCACCACGGACCACTCCGTGGTGGCCAGCCTCGTCTCGGCCGGCGTCATCCGCCCCGAGGATGCCTACACCCACCCCCGGCGCAACCAGATCTATCGCAGCCTTGGCGGCCAGCACGAGGATACCGACGTGGATCTCTTCCAGGTGGTCCTGGAGCCGGGGGACCGGTTGCTGCTGTGCTCGGACGGCCTGTGGGAGATGGTGCGCGACCCGCAGATCGAGTCCATCCTGCGCAACGCGGCTGACCCGCGCCAGGCGTCCGAGCTGTTGATCCAGGAGGCGAACAAAAATGGCGGCGAGGACAACGTCAGTGTGATCGTCGTGCGTATGCTCGACGACCAGGCCGCGCACCAGGTGCGCCCCGGCGTGCAGGTGGTGGCCGGCCCGCCGGAGACCATG
This sequence comes from uncultured Ktedonobacterales bacterium, assembly GCA_964416775.1. Lineage (GTDB taxonomy): Bacteria > Chloroflexota > Ktedonobacteria > Ktedonobacterales > JADMIN01 > CAYQFU01. The sequence continues at coordinate 51 of CAYQFU010000092.1, read as the reverse complement.
TTGCCAGGGTAGGCGCGGCCAGGTGCTCCGCGCCCGGGCGGTGGCGTGGAT
>CAYQFU010000091.1:14460-20342 GCA_964416775.1 uncultured Ktedonobacterales bacterium | reverse complement strand
GCATCCGCCGCTCGATGGGGTCGGTGGGCGCCTGCGACGACAACGCGATGGCGGAGAGCTTCTTCGCCACCGACCGCTGGGACGAAGCCCGGGCGCTGAGTGCTGCCTACCTGCGCCGCCACCCGCTCCCCCGCTGCCCCGTGCCGCCGCTCGCCGTCGCCCCTCCCGCCCTGTGTGCCGCGCCCCCGCTCTCGCCGCCTTCGGCCTCTCCGCCGGGCCCACACGCCCCTCCTCCGACCCATCCCTGGCGCACCTACGGCCAGAAGCTCTCCGCAAAACTCTGACGGACACCCGCTCTCCAGGGGTGCGCATCAGGTTTTTACACACAGAGCGAGACGGTAGAGCAGGAGGCGGCATAAGGCCGCGGCCGAGACTCCAGCAGCGGTCGCCATACCCTGTCGGCCGTCCGCCATCTCTCCTGGTACTGCCTGGTATCAGGTATAATGGCCGGTATCTGCGGGGTGTTCCGTGGTAGCGATCTGCTCGGGAGGTGCGTCATGGCCCTCGCCACCCGCTCCCCCGTGCCGGCCCAACCGACCCCGCTTATCGGCCGGACAGCCGAGCTGGCGACGATCCGCCAGCGCCTGTCGGATCAAGGTGCCCGTCTGCTCACGCTGACCGGCCCGGCCGGGGTGGGCAAGACGCGCCTGGCCCTGGCGGCGGCCGAACAGCTCGCCGACCAGGTCCCCGATCGCTTCCCCGATGGGGTGACGCTGGTCGACCTGGCCCCCGTGCGTGACCCGGCGCTGGTGCTGGCGACCATCGCCCACGCCCTCGGCCTCACCGACACCGGCCAGCCGCCCTTGCCGGAGCGGCTGCACGCCTTGTTGCGTGAGCGGGAGCACTTGCTGGTGCTCGACAACTTCGAGCAGATCCTGCCCGCTGCTGCCGCGCTTGCTGACCTCTTGACAGGCTGTCCGGGGCTGGCGCTGCTGGTGACCAGCCGGGTACCCCTCGCGTTGCGCTGGGAGCAGACGCTGCGCGTCGCGCCGCTCGCGGTCCCCGATCTCTCCACGGCGTTGCCACCCCCCGACGAGCTCGCCCAGATCCCGGCGATCGCACTGTTTGTGGCACGGGCGCGAGCGCGGCGCGCCGACTTCGCCCTCACCGAGCAGCAGGCGCCGCTGGTGGCCCAGCTGGTGGTGCAGCTGGACGGCCTGCCGCTCGCCTTGGAGCTGACCGCCGCCCGGCTGGATGTCCTGCCTCTGTCCACCATCGCCCGCCGGTTGGAGAGCCGCCTGCGCCTGTTGCGCTGGGAGGCGCAGGACCTGCCCGCGCGGCAGCGCAGCCTGGAGGCGGCGGTCGGCTGGAGCTACGAGCTGCTGAGCGCCGACGAGCGACGGCTGTTTCGCTGCCTGGGGGTGTTCGTCGGCCGGGTGTCCCTCGACGCCATCGCCGAGGTCGCTGCGGCGGTGAGGGTGGGGACGGTGGGGATGGCGGACGCGCGAGATGAGGGAGACGAGGGACGCACGCTGGAGGGGCTGGTGTCGCTGGCGGAGAACAGCCTGGTCCTGACGAGACGACCAGGCGAGGAGAACGACCAGGAGGACGGCTACCCCGAGCCGGCCTTCGGCATGTTGGAGACGGTGCGCGAGTATGCCTGGGAACAGCTCGAGCGACTGGGGGAATTGCCCGACGCCCGCCGTGCGCACGCCCACTACTTCCTGGCGCTGGCGCAGCGTGCCGATCACGAGCTGCGCGGGCACGCTCAGCGTGCCTGGTACTTGCGGCTGGAGCGCGAGCACGACAACCTGCGGGCGGCGCTGCGCTGGCTGCTCGACCAGGACGACCCGGCCGAGCGGGAGGCAGGGCTGCGGCTGGCCGCCGCATTGGGCGTCTTCTGGTGGCTCCGCGGCTACCATGCCGAAGGGTGTCGCTGGCTGGAGGAGGCGCTCGCCCGCGCGCCGCAGGGGGAGGAGGCGGATGCGGCCACTCCGGCCGTGCGCACGCGGGGGCTGCTCGCCGCGGGAGCCCTCCTGGCGCAGCAGGGCGACTTCGATCGGTCGCGGGCGGTGCTGGAGGAGGCGCTCGAGCTCGCCCAGCGCCAGCACCACCCCGCGGCTACCGCGCTCGCCCTCACCTACCTGGGGGCTCGTGCCGTCTTCGCCGGGGACTGGGCGGAGAGCGTCCAGGTGCTGCGCGAGGCCGTGACCCATTGGGAGGACCTGGGCGATCCCCATGCCATCGGTGCCACGCTCTACTTCGTCGGCGCGGCGGTGTTCGGGCAAGGAAACGACGCGGAGGCCGTCTCGATCCATTCGGACGCGCTGCAGCGGTTCGAGGCGGTGGGGGACGCGCGCCTCGCCGGCAACTCTCACTTCCAGCTCGCTTTGATCGCGCGCAAGCAGGGCGATCTGCTCCGCGCCGTGCAGCACGTCCATGCGGGTTTGCACATTGGTGTCGCCCTCCAGGATCGCTGGCTCCTCAGTATCGGGGTGCGCGAGGCGGTGATGCTGCTAGGTGAGCGCGCCGACCCCGCCGGGCGCGCGCGGCTGCTGGGCGCGCAGGACGCCCTGAGCCAGGCGACAGGCGCGGCGCCGTTGTGGGAACAAGTGACGGCGGATCAGGGGGTGGTGGAGCTGCGCGAGCAGCTCGAGCGCGAGGGGTGGGGCGCGGCGTACCGGGCTGGGAGGGCGCTATCCTTCAGGGCGGTGGCCGCCCTGGCCCAGACGCTGCTGGAGGACTTTGCCCAGAGCCTTGCCCAGCCTGTGGAGGAGCCCAGCGCATTGCCGCACGAGCCGCCGGCCCATGTACGGCGCGAGAGCCCGTTGAGCGAGCGCGAAGGGGAGGTGCTGCGGCTGGTGGCCCAGGGGCTCTCCAACAAGGCCATCGGCCCGCGCCTTTTCATCTCGGCCAGCACCGTCAACTACCACCTGACCTCCGTCTTCCACAAGCTGGGTGTCGACACCCGCGCCCAGGCCGTGGCAGTGGCGGCGCAGCGTGGCCTCTTGTAGGCAAGTTCCTCCTCCCTGCCCAGGCGTGCGCCCGCCAGGAGCGCAGGCTGTGCACGGCAGGGCACCGCGGCCCGCTTCTCGGCTGACACCCTGTGCCATGCAACACCGCCTGGTCCGCGGTGCGCCATGTGAGCCGCGCGTCGCCGGATACCCCCTGGCGCTCATTCACGCGTCCCGGTCGTACGACCCGACCCACCCGATCACACCTGCTATAATGGAGACGGTCTCTCGAGCAGCACGGGTCGCGATTTTCCTGGGAGGTGCGTCGAGGCCATGCACCCAGCCTCCCTGCGCATGTGGGCCCAACCGACTCCGCTCGCCAACCGGGCAAGCGAGCTGGAGACGATCCGCCGGCGGCTGGCGGACGAGGGGGTGCGCCTGCTGACGCTCACCGGGCCGGCTGGGGTGGGCAAGACGCGCCTGGCCCTGGCCGCGGCTGCCCAGCTCACCGACCGCTTCCTCGACGGCGTCGGGCTGGTTGACCTCGCCCCGCTGCGCGACTCCCAGTTGGTGCTGCCCACGCTGGCCCATGCCCTCGGGGTCACCGACACCGGCCACGAGCCGCTGCTGAAGCGCCTGCAGGCGGTCCTGGGCGAGCGCGCGCTGCTGCTGGTGCTGGACAACTTCGAGCAGGTGCTGGCCGCCGCCGCCCCGCTCGCCGAGCTGCTGGCGGCCTGTCCTGGGCTGGTCCTGCTGGTCACCAGTCGCGTGCCGCTGCAGCTGCCAGCGGAGCAGACGCTGCGCGTCCCGCCGCTCTCGGTGCCTGATCTGACCACGGCGCTGCCCCCCCTGGACGAGCTCGTGCGGGTCCCGGCGGTGGCGCTGTTTGTGGAGCGGGCGCGGGCGCGGCGCGCCGACTTCGCCCTGAGCGCGGCGCAGGCGCCGCTGGCGGCCCAGCTGGTGGTGCAGCTGGATGGCCTGCCGCTGGCGCTCGAGCTGGCCGCCGCCCGCCTGGACGCGCTCTCGCTCCCCATGATCGCGCGGCGGCTGGAGGATCGGCTGCGCCTCTTGCGCTGGGAGGCGGCGGACGTGCCCGCGCGGCAGCGCAGCCTGGAGGCGGCCATCGGCTGGAGCTACGCGCTGCTGTCGGTCGGAGAGCAGCGGCTGTTCCGCCACCTGGGCGTGTTCGCGGGCCGCGTCGCCCTCGCCGCGATCGCCGCGGTGGCGGGCGGCGCGGGCGACCAGGGGGACGAGGGGGGCAAGGGAGGCACGCTCGCCGGGATGGCGTCGCTGGAGGAGAAGAGCCTGGTCCTGCCGGAACGCCAGGAGGACGTGGAGGATGCGGAGGACCAGGAGGATCAGAAGGACGCGGAGGATCAGAAGGACGCGGAGGGTAACGCGGAGAAAGGCGAACCGGCGTTTAGCATGCTGGAGACGGTGCGCGCCTATGCTGGCGAGCAGCTCGCCGCCGCGGAGGGCGAACTGGAGGCGGCCCAGCGCGCCCACGCCCACTACTTCCTGGCCCTGGCCGAGCAGGCCGACCCACTGTTGCGCCAGCATGGCCAACGAGCCTGGTTCCTGCGGCTGGAGCACGAGCACGCCAACCTGCGGGCGGCGCTGCGCTGGCTGCTCGACCAGGAGGCGCCCGCCGAGCGGGAGCAGGCGCTGCGCCTGGCCGGCGCGCTGAGCTACTTCTGGTTCGTGCGCGGCTACCATGCCGAGGGGTGGCGCTGGCTGGAGGAGGCGCTGGCCCGCGCGCCCGCGGCGGACCCCGGCGTGCGCACCCAGGCGCTCATCCGCGCAGGGCGGCTGGTCACGGTGCGCGGTGACTACGACCGGGCCCAGGCCATATTGGAGGAGGCGCTGGCCCTGGCCGAGCAGCGGCACGACCGGCCAGGCATCGTCGAGGCGCTCACCCAGATGGGGGCCCGCGCCGCCTATGCCGGGGACATCATTGAGAGTGTCCGGCTGCTACGGGCGGGGTTGCGTCGCGCGCAGGAGATGGGCGATCCGTTTTGGATCGGCCACGCCTACGTCTTGCTCAGCATGGCGGCCGTAGCGCGGGGAGACTATGCGCAGGCCGCGGCCTGCTCGGCGGACGCGCTCGACCGGTTCCAACAGGTCGGGGACGTGCGCTTTGCCAGCCTGGCGCACTACGGCCTCACGCTGGCGCAGCGCGAGCTGGGCGAGCTCCCCCGCGCCATAGCGCACGCGCGCGAGAGCCTCCAGGCGAGCGCGTACTTGAAAGAACGCTGGCTCATCGCCATTGGCGCACAGGGAGCGCTCTGGCTTGTCGGTGAGCGCGCCGACCTCTCGCAGCGTGCGCGCCTCCTGGGAGCGGTGGACGCCTTGAACCAGGCCATCGGCGCGCCGCTCAGCCCCTGGGTGGCGGTGATGCGACAGCGCCTGGCGGCGCTGCGCGAGCGGCTCGATCCGGATCGCTTGGGCGCGGCGTATCGCGAGGGACGGTCGCTGCCCTTGGGGGAGGTGGTCGCCCTGGCCGGCCACCTGCTGGAGGACCTCGCCCGCTCTCTCGCCGCCGAGCCACTCGCCGGTACCGGGCGCCCTGACGCCCTCCAGGAGCAGTCCGAACAGCCGGAGGGCCTCTTGAGCGCGCGGGAGCGGGAGATGCTGCGGCAGGTGGCGCAGGGACTCTCCAATCAAGCCATCGCCCGCCAGCTCGTCCTCTCGCCCAACACCGTCAGTCACCTCCTGACCGCCATCTTCCGCAAGCTGGGCGTCAAGTCCCGCGCCCAGGCCGTGGCGGTGGCGGCACAGCGCGGCCTGCTGTAGCTCCCCACTCCCCCGTCGGCGAGAGCCGCCTGGCTCTTCCTCTGCACCCAACGAAGAGCGTCGACGCCAGCGTAAGAATGCGGGTTCCACCACGCATCGGGAGTCAGCAGGCGCACGCTGCTCGCCCGGCGTCGTAGGGGCGTCCGGTGCACGCCCGCCTTCGTCCGGTGCACGCCCGCCGCCGCCAGCCCCCAA
>CAYQFU010000091.1:9938-14360 GCA_964416775.1 uncultured Ktedonobacterales bacterium | reverse complement strand
CGTCCGGTGCACGCCCGCCTTCGTCCGGTGCACGCCCGCCGCCGCCAGCCCCCAATCGTGGGTGGAACCAGGAATACGATCCCCCTTGACGGCTCCCCCCGCGGCACCGCTATAATCATCCGTGTAAGTTAGCCAACTGACTAAAGTGAACGAGATGCACAGGACGACCGCCCAGGCGGTCAGGTCCAACCGGCGCATGCGCGCCAACGCACGCCCAGCAACCCGGACATTCGCACAGGAAGCGCATCGCGCCCCCCACTGGTAATTTCACCAGGTCACACAGCGCTGCCCATCTAACCAGGACTGTGCATCCGCAGGATGTGAGCGTCGCGTAGCGCGCGTATGCTGTTGTCATGGATACCTGGCGTTCATGAGGAAGGAACGGGCAGGGTCGTGACAGGAGAAAGACGACGAACTCAGCCATGGGGCGGCCCTGTCCCCCCGACCCACACCCACTCTGGACGTTTCTTGCGCCAGTCCCGAGAAACAGACAGTGGCTGCGGCACGCGGCCCCGCGGGCGCGAGTAGCGGTGTCTTCAGGAGAAGCCCAAAGCGCATTGCCCCGCATAGCCGTCGATTTGGGCTGGTCCCGTGTGTCGTCGAGAGGACCGCACGTGAGATTGCCCACCCGCGCTTTCTGCGCTGGCTCTACCAGACCAACCGGCTGGTACTGTAGAAAGGACGCGGACATGCGATGGATGAACAGTTAGATCCGCTCCCCCCAGGGACCGTCGCCCCCGACTTTACGCTGGCGCACACTCCTCGAGCGCGCCTGGCGCTGCACAGCCTGCTCGGGAAGCCCGTCGTCCTGGTGTTCTATCCCATGGACTGGGAGCCGGTCTCGCGCGAGCAGCTCGCGCTCTACCAGGACTACACGGACGAATTCGCGCGTTTGGGTGCCCTGCTGCTCGCCATCTCTGTGGATCATGCGGTGGGCCACGTGGCCTTCGCCCGCGATGCCAGGCTCCGCTTCCCACTGCTGGCGGATTTCCACCCGCGAGGGGCCGTCGCGCGTCAGTACGGCGTCTACCGCGAGAGCCAGGGCGTCAGCGCGCGCGCCCTCTTCCTTCTGGATGGCCAGGGCATCATCCGCTGGAGTGCGGTATATCCCGATCTGCTCAACCTTGGAGTCCGCGACCTCCTGACTGCGCTGGAGGCCATGGCCTCGGAAGACGATCCTACTAGCGAGCGCTGATTCGCCCCGCGCCGCCTGGGAACTATCCACGGCGGATGGGACGGAAGGAGACGAATATGGCGACTGTCGTATTTGCGCTGACGGAGGCCGCGCCGGCGGAGGCCGATCGCACCTCGCTGGTGCGCGAGCGCGAGTGGCTCCTGCGCGAGCGCGAGCACCTGCTGCGCGAGCTCGATCAAGCCCGCGCGCAGGCGCAAGCCTTGGCCGAGGCCAACCGGCGCATGGACGCGTTCCTGGGCATCGCCACCCACGAGCTCCGGGCGCCGGTGACGAGCGGCCGCCTCAGCCTGGGCCTGGCGGCACGGCGCCTGGACACCCTGCTGGAGCCCGTGTCCACCCGCGATGCGAAGCTGGCCGGCCTGCTCGAACCGCTCCAAAGGCTCTTCGCGCGAGCGGAGGATGACCTGGACCGCCTCAGCCGGCTGGTGACTGACCTGCTGGACGTCTCCCGCATCCAGGCAGGCCAGGGCCAGCTGGAGCTACGTCCGGCGCTCTATGACCTGAGGGACCTCGTCGGCGAGGCGGTCGAAGAGCAGCGCCAGCACGCGCCCACCCGCGCCATCCGGCTGCACTTACCGGCTCAGAAGTCGGTGCCGGTGTGGGCGGATGCCGACCGCATCCGCCAGGTGGTGACGAACTACCTGACCAACGCGCTCAAATACTCGCCGGACGACCGTCCGGTGGAGGTGCGCGTCCAGGTGCGGGAGCACTGGGCGCGGGTGTCCGTGCGAGACGAGGGGCCGGGCTTGCCCCGCGAAGAACAGCAGCGCGTCTGGGAGCGCTTCCACCGCGCCGCCGGGATCCGGGTCGTGAGCGAAAGCGAGCGCGGCGCCGCCCAAAGCCTGGGGCTGGGCCTGCACATCTCCAAGATGATCGTCGAGCAGCATCTGGGCCGGGTCGGGGTGCGCAGCGCGCCGGGCCACGGCTCTACCTTCTGGTTCGCGCTGCCAGCCGCCCGAGCCGACGGGGAAGCACAGCTCCACGCCGTACGCTACCCAGCTTGAGAGCGATCTCCGCACTGGTAGCCGCACCAGAGCAGACCGGTGCACTTGAACGTACGACTCATAGTGTCTATGCGGCCTTCGCTCTATTGCATCTCGGTCAGGAGACCATCGATGTCACCCGAGGACCCGAGGCCAACACTCACCCAGCGCATACCGTGATCGCCGGTTTCGTTCCCGACACGGTGCAGCGCCTGAGGTGTGGGAGTACGCGTTCGGCGATGAGACCACCGTGACGGTGCACATGAGCCAGCTGCGCGCCAAGGTCGAGCGCGACCCCGCCAGGCCGGCCCGCCTGCGCACCGTCTGGCGCGTGGGCTATAAGGTCGCCCTAGGTCGATTAGGCACAGCGAGTGGCGAACGAGGTTGCCCCGTCAGCTCGTCTCTGCTGGTCGGCGCTCGTTCTCGGACTCGCTCTGCTCACGCGGCCGATCCCGCTCGCCGGCCGACTGTCCGGCTGCGCCATCCTGTCGCTGGTAGTTCCCTGTCAGTGGCTCCGCGGTGCTGCGCAGCGCGGAGCGAAGGGTCTCGGCGAGATTCGGCCAGGCGACCCGGCCGACCACCGGCGGCGACTCCAGGGCGGCCTGGTCCTCCTCCAGGTATGCCCGCAAGTTCGGCGCATGGATGCGCGCGCCGCCGAGGGCAAAAATGGCGGTGATGGCGACCATGCTGACCAACACCACGATCAAGGTCACCCAGTACACGATATGCGCGCCCCGCATCAGCTCCGGGAGGCGCGTGCCATAGATCGTGGCGAAATAGGTGAAGGCCGGCACGAAGGCGAACGCGCCCGCCAGGCGCAGCAGCTCGACGAGCGCGAACGCGCGCCCGACGAGCGGTGGAGGAACGCTGAGGCCGGCCATAAACAGGCCCGGCGACACAGTGAGCCCGGCCCCCAGGCCGATCAGCCCAGTCACCCACAGATACTTGCCGATCCCGTCGCTGGGGATGGTCGTCGTCAGCACCAGCGCGCCAGCCGCCAGCGCGGTGAGCCCCATCGCCGGCAGCAGCAGCACATAGCGCGTGGGGAAGAGGGCGCCGAAGATGAGCGAGGCCACCAGCGATGCGAAGAGCGCCGGCCAGAACAGCAGACCCGCGCCCAGCGGACCATACCCGTAGCCCTGCATCAGCACGACGAGGAGCACGTTGGCCAGGGTGGTGAACGCGAGACCGCCCACGATACCCGCGCTGATGCCCATCAGCGGGTAGGTGCTGGTCAGCGGCTTGACAGGCATCAACGCGTTCTGGCGCCGGTATTGGTCCACGATCAACGCAACCATGCACAGCAAGCCCAGAGCCGTCGGCACCCAGACCTGTGGCAACGTCCACGTACCCTGCTCGATCGCCCCCACCCCGTAAAAGGTGAGACCAGCCGCGGCCGCGGCGAGCCCGATGGCGCGATAGTCGAAGGGGAAGCTGCGGTCGTAGCCGGGGTTGCGTGGCACGACCAGGTACGCCAGGACGAAGCCCGCCAGCGCCATCACCCCCACCATCCCGAAGAACCAGCGCCACGTCCCCGTCGCCGCGACATAGCCGCCCACGATCGGACCGGCGGCGATGGCGCTGAAGAAACCGATGTCCACCACCGCCGCCGTCGAGGTGAGCCGCTCCTTGGGGAAGTTCCGGATCAGCGGCGGCAGCGTCGAGACCAGCAGCATGCCCGTGCTCGTCCCCTGGAGGATGCGTCCGGCCACGATGAACGGAGCCGCGGGTGCGACCAGCCCCAGCAGAGATCCGAGGATGAACACCGCCTCGTACAGGAGATTGAGCTTATAGGTCGGATAGTGCAGCGCCAGGTACGAGGCGAGCACCGCCCCGAACGCCCATCCGGCGTTGCTGAAGGTCTCGGCGAGATCGATCGTCGCCATGCTTGTGTGTAGCTGGTGTGCGAGCGACTGGCGCAGCATTGGCACGCCTGTGCTCAGCAGCAGGTCGGGCACCAGGGCGAGCAGCACGAACAAGACGGTGAGCCAGTAGCGTCCCTGCAGCGGCGCCTGTTGTTGCTTCGAGTCCATAATCCACTCGTTCTTCAGGGCACGCTACACGTGTGGAGTCTCGTCGTGCGTCTGGTCTTGCCTCATGAGCGCGGCGCCCATCCATCGGCGCGCCACGCAGAGATCGCGAGCGGCATATCCCGTGCCTATAGCACCACACCGTAATGCCCGCCTGGCCAGGCGACGCGGTGACACCAGATCGGCATGACTGCTCGCGCGTCGCACGGGCGCG
>CAYQFU010000091.1:8438-9838 GCA_964416775.1 uncultured Ktedonobacterales bacterium | reverse complement strand
GCGCGTCGCACGGGCGCGCCGCACGGGCGCGTCGCGACGCCCGTCGTCCGGTGGACGCCCGGCGAACGCAGGCGCGCCGGCTCAACCCGATGCGATCTGAGCCGGCCTTCCTGGGCCCATTCTGGCGGGACCGCGCTCCAGCACGCGTCCGCTCACCCCTACTCGACCGGTCCTTCACGGCCTGGAAGCCGAGCCTGTCGAGCCGCTTCCTGCCGCTCCCAGTCGGCCTTCTCCAGCGCATACTCCACCTCGTCCCCGTCCCAGATGTCCTGCGACGCGGCGTGGAAGGTGCTCGCGGCCGAAAGATCCGCATCCGTCAGACGGAACCGCCGCGCCAGCGTCATGCCCGCCTTCTCCATCACGCGCCGGGAGGCGAGATTGTCCTGGTAGGTCGTGGCCACCACGCGCCGCGCGCCGAGCTCGCTGAACCCCTTGCGGATCAGCGCTCGCGCGCCTTCGGTGGCGTAGCCCTGGCCCCAGGCAGCCTGGCGCAGCCGGTAGCCAAGCGTGACCTCCGCCGGGCCGGCTCCTTCCGACGGCCGAAAGCTGAACCACCCCAGGAAGTCCCCGCTGGCCTTCTCGATGGCCGCCCAGATGCCAAACCCGTCCGACCGCTCGTAGGAGCGGAGGAACCGCGGCAGGATCTCGTGCTGTATCACCTCGCGGGGGGTGGGTGTGCCGCCGGTGATATAGCGCATCACAGCCGGATCGTTGTCGAGGTCGAACAGGTTGTTCGTGTCGGCCTCGGTGAACCGGCGCAGCACCAATCGCTCGGTTTCCAGGTAGACCTGCATCGCTCGATCCTTGCTCCAGGCACAACGCATGCTGATGAGCGGGTCAATCGCCAGGCTGCCGCCGCAGATACTCCACGATGCGCGCGTCGATGCCATCCCGCACCTCGCGAAACACCGCCAGCCGCTCCTCCTCCGTGCCGCTCGCGGCGCTCGGATCGGGGAATCCCCAGTGCTCCTGCCGCCGCGCGCCGGGGAAAAAGGGACATTCCTCCGCCGCCTCGTCGCAGACGGTCACCACCAGATCCATCGGCTGGCCGGCGAACGCATCCATCCCTTTGGCCCGATGACCCGCTGCCTCGCTGATGTCCAGGCCAATCTCGGCCATCGCTTTCACCGCCAGCGGATGCACCCCCGTCGGGTGGGTGCCCGCGCTGAAGACCTCGTACCGCGGACCGCCCCGCGCGCGCAGCAATCCCTCCGCCATCTGCGAGCGCGAGGAGTTGTGCGTGCACAGGAACAACACACGCATCGGCGCTGTCGTGAGCTCGCTCGCCATCGCTTGAGCCTCCTGAGCTACGGGCAAGGCGCCCATGGAGCCAGCCAGGGACATCGCTATCCAGCAGATCATACACCCACCGTGCGTCCATCTGCCGGCGAGATCGCTGG
>CAYQFU010000091.1:0-8338 GCA_964416775.1 uncultured Ktedonobacterales bacterium | reverse complement strand
GGCCTCGCCGCACCACCCTCCCTCGCCCTCGCCCTCGCGGGTTACCCGCGCAACTTCAATTGCGCGGCCTGCCCTAGCGCACCGCTTGCCCCCGCCGCCCGAGTACGCAATATGCTGACGCATGCCATTACCACGCAGTCCCGAATGCACGAAGCGCGTACAATATTAGCGCATACGCACGCATATCCACTCAAGGGGCGCCGGGAAGCCTGGTCGGCAACCGGCGCCCGATTGTGTGCTCGGGCCGTCAGCCGGGATGCCGTTTCGAGAGCCGGCGCGCCTGCGTGTGCAGAGGGGGAGCGGATGGCCATGCGACGCCAGCACGACCCGACGAAGATGCCGACTGGCTCATCGCCAACCGCGATAGTGCGCGACCTGCCACAGCGCTGGTGGGAGGTCATACGGCATCCACACGTGGCGAGCTTCGATCGCCAGCAACCGGCGGCGAGCTGGCCCGCCGTCTGGCTGGGCCTGCTCCCACTCGCGGTGGTCGAGGCGCTGGGCGTGGCCTACCTCACCTACGGCCCGAGTGCCGCCGCTGGCTATTCGTCGCTCCCGGTTGGGCCCAAGCTACACCTGCCACAGACCCCGCTCCTCCCGCTGGCCGCGCTGGGAGGCAGCATCGCCCAGTTTTTCGTCTTTTCCGGCCTGCTGTATCTGAGCGCACACCTCCTGGGCGGTCGCGGCGCCTTCAACACGCAGTCCTATCTGCTCGCGCTGTTCTGGGTGCCGCTGATAGGGCTCTCGGATATCGTCGAGCTGATCCCGAGCGCCGGCGCACTGCTCGGCCTGCTCCTGCGCGTCTATGCGCTCTGCCTGTGCGGGCTGGCGCTGGCCTCGGCACACCGCGTATCGCTCCGCCGCGCGTGGACCGCCCTGCTGCTGCCCATCGCCGGTGGACTCCTGCTTGGCCTGGTTGTTCTGGTCACCATCGGCGGGCGGCTCTGGGCAGCCGCCGGCATTCGCTAATATCCAGCGCGATATGTCGCCCCGCGGACGAAGGGCCTGTAACCCACACACGCGAAGAACTCGCAAGGCGACAGGACGTTCGCCTGCCCGCGCGGATGTGTGCCGGCGGGGGCTCTCCACGAGGACGATCTGGCTCCGGCTGGATCGTCCTCGTCCCTTCGCCCCCAGCTGACGACACACCCCTCCAGCATCATGCGCGCTCGGCACCTACTTGCCGAAGTACCGCTGCGTGAAGGTGGCGATGCCCCTCGCGCTCAGGTAGACGGCGTTGCATCGTGGCTGTGTAGAGGTTGGACACTTACCGACCGCGCGCGGCGACGCTGGCGGGCGATGTATTCCCGGACCGCACGCACGACCTCGCTGTTGATGGAGCGGTCGTTCTCCGTCGCCAACTGCTTGATGGCTGCGGCCACCTGGCGCGGGAAACGAATGGTGATGCGCGTCTCGTCTCGCTCATGCTTCATCGTGACATGGTATCACCATGGGCTGCCGGGCGCATGGGCTCAAGCCCGCAGAGCGCCGAACCGTCTGGGCTGCAGCCCAGTGGCTTGCGGCGGGCTAAAGCCCGATTCGGTCATTTTCCAAGAAAGCGCTGGGTGAACGTGGCGATGAAGCTGATTTCGATGAGCAGCCCCACGACGGCCTCCGCCGCGGCGATGATGGACTGCGGATCGCCCGGCGCATACTGCTGCGCGAAAAAGCCCCGCCCGTGGAACGCGGTTAGGCTCACGACCAGCGCCTCATACCAGTTCAGGTGGGCGCCGGACGGCGCGCCGAGCACGAAATAGGCGGCGGCGAACCCGCTGACCAGCAGGAGGTAGGCGAGGATGCTGCGACCGGGCCGGTAGCCGTAGCCCGCGATGATAGCCAGAAACCAGGAGCCGAGGTAGGCGGTGAGCTTCCGCAGCTGCCACCACAGACCATGTGGCTGCCCCTCCACGCGCAGGAACACCTGGCGAAACAGGACGACGCGCTGGAGTACCTGAGCGCGGTACGCAAAGCGGTCCGCATCCTCATTCAAACCCTGGTCACGGAGCGCGGTCGCCAATTGGCGATTGGCCCTGACAGCAGCCTCAAAGTCTATGGTCCGCCTTTCTTTTTTCGTCTCTCCGTCCTGCCCTGGCGGTGTTCTCGCAGCGTACTCGTCTCCCAACCTCGCCAAGGGCGCCCAGCTCACGACGGCCAGGTTGGCGCTGCCCCAGCGAACATCTGCTAAACGCGCAAAAATAGGCCCCTTGCTTCCCAGCATGACTTCATCGAGTCGGGTGCCAGTGTTCAAGAAGGCGTTTCGCAGGTCAGCTCCATCCAAACGTGCCCCTCGCATGTAGGCACCTTCCAAGTGGGCTAATCGCAGGTCGGCACACTCAAGGTGGGCGGCCGTCAGATTTGCCTGCACGAGTTGTGCAGTCCTCAGGTCTGCCCGGTCCAGGCGCACACCTCTCAAGTCAGCTTGTTCCAGATGCGTGTGTCTGAGCGAGGTCTCCTGCAGGCGGGCTGCCACCATATTCCGCTGCTGTACAGGCGAGTTGACCCACTCGCTAAGCGCCAATCCTGCGCGCAGGCATGTCAAGGGTAAGCCAGGCTCTTCAAATTCACTCCCCAGATCCACACCGCACACGTCGGCTCCGCGCACATCCAACCCTTTACGGAAGCGTTGCTTTGCATCGCTCCAGTCCACTGGCCCACGCATCCCGCCGCTCTCATGCGTCGCGAGCAGCCATTCCACATCGGCGCGAGTGAGCTTGATGGACCCGTTCTGGTCGCGGAATGGGTAGATGCCCTTCTCGATGTCGGGAGTGACAGCCCGTCGCTCAGTCAGGAACGCCTGCCGCTGCTCATCAATCTCTGGCTCTGTACGCCACGGCATTTCCAGGGTCGTCCAGTAGGCGCGCCAGGCGTCACGGTCGTCGGTCGTGGGGCGTTGCGGCTGCTCCTCGCTCACGGCTGGGCTCCTCTCACTGGTCACTCGCTAACGCCATTGTAGAGGTGCCGTCAAGCGGCAAAGTGACCGAGAGCATGGTACGGGATGCGCCTCGGCTTGCCCTCGTCAACTCTGCCTGTTCGCGTCCTGCCCAACCGCGGCCAGCGTTGCCTCCGCGCCCTCCGCCAGCGACACCGCCCGTTCCAGCTCGGGGACCAGCCGCCCCGTCTCGACGCTCACCGTCACGACCTTCGCCACCAGCCGCGGGATGTACTGCGGATCGTCCTGGCGGTTCGGGTCGCTCACGATCTGGCTGCGCTGGTCCGTGCTGACCTGGTACTATGTGAGACGGAAATCAGTGAGAGCCCTACACAGGTGGGCCACTCAGACGCAGGAAGAGAGCAGATGCAGTAGCAGTTCAATTCTCCCATGCTCGTCAACGCGGGCCAGCAGCGCGATGTAGGCGCACGGCGTGGGCGACGAACGTGGCTGAGTAGGGCACGTGTGACGTCTGCACGCGAACGCGTTGGCAATGCGCGCTAGAAAGTACCAGTCGCCTGAGTTTTAACTTGTATCACATCAGTAACTGTAGTATAGTTGAAGCTGAGGTGTGTTGTCCCGCACGACAACACACAAAGCCACCTGGTTACTTACCCGGCGATCCCGACGGCGATACGTATTGTCCAGGCGAGTAAGCCAGAGCGAGCAAAGATGCGTCGCGATGCTCGTTTGGCTGGCGGCCCTCTCGCGTGACGAGCCGTGCTGGCGCGAGTATTGCACGAATGTATAGGCAGGCCACTACCTATCGTGCCGCGCCACACCTGGAGAGTGCGAATGGCCGCACTTCGAGGACCCAGACATTCCAACGCCACCGCAATCGCAACCGCAATCGCAACCGCAATCGCAACTGCCACCGTTCTTAATGTGGTATGAGTTCTGACAGGAAAGGGGACACGCTCCATGGAAACCGACCAGGAAACCGGCGGTGAAGTTCCGGCTCCGCCCACGCCCGCGTCGCGTATCGGGCAGCGTATCCGCCGCGCCCGCCTGCTCCAGAACCTTACTCAGGGCGAGCTAGCTAGCGGACAGTTCAGCGTGAGCTACGTCAGCGCGCTCGAGCGCGGGCAGATCAGGCCGTCGCTCGGGGCCCTGGAACGCCTCGCCACGCGGCTGAAGGTACCCGTTTCAGACCTCCTGGCGGATACCCAGGATGCCGAGATGGATGTCGGGGTGCCCCCCTTCCCTGGGATGGGCACCGAAACCGAGCAAGTGCGCGAAGAGGTCGCCGCCGCCCTGCGTAACGCTCGCATCGCCACGTACCAGGGCAGGCTTGACGACGCCATCGACATCGCCCGCTCGGTACTGGACCGCACGCGTCTGCCCCGTGATCTGGCCTCCGCACACTTCCAGCTGGCCGAGTGCTATCTGGCCCAGCAGAACTCCGACCTGGCTCGCGACGAGCTCATGGAGAGCATGACACTCGCCGAGCGCGCGGGCGATCGGGAGTTGCTCGAACAGGCGCGCAATGCCCTCGGCAACGCCTATCTGCAGCAGCGTAAGCCTCTGCTCGCACTGGAATGCCACCGCCAGGGTTACGAAGCCGCCCAACGCGGCGAAATTCGCGACCCGCTCTTTCGGCTGAATGTCGTCGGCAGTCTCGCCGATGAGTACTGGATGCTTGGCGAAGATCAGAAGGCCGTCGAGCTCTTCGAGGAAGCCGCGCAGCTCGCCGACGACGTCGTGGCGCCCGAGCGGCTGGGGCAGCTCTACTGGAGTCTCGCTACGGAGTACGCGGACCAGCGCGACGCCGCGCGCGCCATGCGTTACACGCTCCGTGCTCTGCACACCTACGAGGTGGCCGGCAGCCAGCGCTACGCAGCCTCCGCTCAGAGCCGGCTGGGCCTCGCGTACGTCCAGTCCCGTCAGCTGGACAAAGGCGAAGCCCACCTGCAAGCGGGCTACGACGCCGCCCGCACCCTGGGCGATGCGCACGCTCTCACCGAAGCCGCCACTGGCTTGAGCACCCTGTATCTGCGCCGCCGCCGGCTCGACGACGCCGAGGCGCTGGCCCGCGAGGCGCTGGATTCCGCCAGCAGCCGCGGCGATGCCCACGAGCGCGCCGACGCCCTGCTGGCGCTGGGTGAGGCGCTCAATGCGCGCGGCGCGCACGCCGATGCCGACGCGCGTCTTGGCGAAGCGCTCCGCCTGCTCGAAGCCGATGGCTCCCGCTACCGCCTGGCCACCGCGTACGTCCGCATGTCCGCGATCTACGAGCAGCGCGGCGATGCCACGCAGGCCCTGGCGTACCTCAAGCGCGCCTGGCACACTGCCGGGCAGGACCAGATACAGGAATAGTCGTCGGGTGCCGGCATCCCAACCTACCGGCGCGGATTCCACGGCCAGCCGCTCCCGGCGCGCTACACCCTACCCGCCCCGCGCCTGCGCCCCTCCCCCGAGCCGCGTCCCAGTCCGCCTCCGGGCGGACTTCGCGGCCGCTGCCCCTGCACCGGCCCCGCCGCCGGCCCCTCCACCCACCGCAATACCCACGCTATCTGAACGGCTTTGTGCCGCCGCCGGCCCCTCCGTTGGCTAATCATCGCGCCTATCGCGCCCGCTCATGTCATGCGGAACGGCCCGCTTCGGTCACCGCTCCCGCCATGCACAAACCTGGCAGATGTTCGGCGAATGGATCCGCAATGGCTCATCCAGATGTCCAGCACCCTGGTGTACCCACAACACGAACGACACGAGTCGAATCGCCTTCAACTCGTGTCGTTCGTGTGCACGCTCGCGCTCGCGCCTGACCTAGAGCGGAGACCGGCGCCGCGAGCCTGTCAGGTACCGGAAGGCCCAAACCGCCAGACAGACGATGATGACGATCCACAACAGATGAACCAGACCACCAGCCACGGCTCCAATGAGATTGAGCACCAGCCAGATAATAAAGACAGCGACCGCGATGACGAGTAACGTATGCACCATATAGCGCCCTCTCCTTCCTGCTGCTGCAAACGCCAAGCAACGCCAGGCCCGGCGCAATCTCGGCGCCGCGTGGACGCCCACGCTGACAGGCGTGGTGCCTGCTGTAGAGTAGCGTAAGGCAAGACGCATGCCACCCCAGGTTCGCCGGCAGATCCCCTCCGCGTCCGCCCTACGATCCGCCACCGGGCATGCTCACTGCGACACAGCCTGCGTCGTGAACTCCACCACCACGACAATCGCTGCACTGCTCGAGAAACGCGCGCGAAACGGAAAGCGCCCGGCACTATCCCACGGGGGGATGCTACCGGGCGCATGAGCCGTGCTGCCGCCATCAGCAGAGCAGCACGTGCAAGAAGCAAGCCGATCGGAGACTGGCAGCCGCGACTAGCGGTTACCGGTGCCGACCAGCTCTGAGTGCGGAGCGGACGTGTTTGCTTCCACCGTCTTTGCGGGAGACTGGATCGAGGCTGCCTGAATCGCAATCGACTTCGCTTGCTCGTGAGCCGCCAGCGGCAGCCTGATGGTCAGAATACCCTGGTCATAGTGCGCGTGCACGTCGTCCGTCGCGACTTGCTTGGGCAGGGTCAGGCTGCGCGTGAACTCACCGCCGCCGAATTCCTGCAGCAGCCAGGTCACCTTCGCCTTCTGCTCGTCAGGGGCGAACGTGGGCCATCGGCCCTTGAGCGTGACCGTCCCGTTGCGCACCGTCAGTTGCACCTGCTGTGGGTCTATGCCCGGCAGATACACCTGGACGATGTACTGGCTGTCCTGCTCGTACACATTCATCGGCGGAGTGAACACGCCCGCCCCCAGTGAGAGAGATGTACCAGGCCGCACGACGGCCTGTTCCAGCAGCCGATCCATCGCGCTGCGCAACGAAGTCATGTCGCCAATCGGATCGATGTCGAACCAACGCGTCAGCATAGTGCATACCTCCCTTCTTCCGTGCGAGGCCGCCTCGCGCCCACGTGCACCATCCCGCGCGAGCCCGCGGCCTCAACCACTACCAGGACGCCGAGCTCATTGACCTGCCTGCCCGACCGCCAGCACCTACTGCCTGGCCAGCGCAGGCGCCGCACCTGCCTGGTCGGGTTTCACTCGGCACGCCTTGCGGGCACTCTTCCTGTTTCCATGACCGGACCGATCGTCGTCTTCATGCTTACGGTCCACATTGGTGAGTCGTCACCGCGCGTGTGCCCTTGGGCCGAGCGAAACTGCGTGCACATCTGCCACGCCGCGCCAGCCTGTTGCTCTGAGTCGGGTCGGGGATACTCGTCCGTCCCGAGTCCGATACTGTAAGTAACATAACCACATTGACTTTGTCAAGAACAAATCCGCCCGTCATACACATTATTAATGTGACGCTAACGCATTGTTAATCTTCACCCGGCACTCGCCATGCCGCAGCGATAAGCCTCCAGGTTCCGGCCACCTCCACCCAAGTGGAGAAGGAGGTTGCTGTGGGACGCGCGACAACCCGGCCCACAGCGGCGGAGCCGAGCCGCGGAGAGGGGATTCCCGCGCCGCCAATTGCCCTCTTGCGCGCCGCCTGCTCCACAGGTATACTCCTCGCTAGCGGCAGAGGGGCGACGTCGGCCTGAGCCGACACCTCGACGTAACGCCGCCGTGCCACCCGGACCCCGGGGGCAGTGTCCTTCACCAAGTCAGGAGTGTGGAGACATGAAGCGACCTGTTGGTGTGACCATCCTGGCAATCCTCGCATTCATCGGCGGCATTCTCGGTATCCTGGGCGGCATCGGTTCGATCGGAGCCGTGGCGTTACTGTCCAGCACGACGTACGCCGCAGCCGGCGCGTCCATCCCCCATGCATCTGCTACCTACCTCTACATCATCGGTGGGTTGCTCTTGGTGTTGGGCGTGCTGGACATTGTGCTCGGCGTGGGCCTTTGGGGGCTCAAGCCGTGGGCCTGGACCCTGGGCGTTGGCCTGCAGATCCTCTCACTCATCATCGACGGCGTGCAGGTGGCCCAGGGTGCCTCCATTGCCAGCGAAATCGTCGGCATCGTCATCTCTGTAGCCGTCCTCGTCTATCTCTTCACCCCCGGCGTCCGCGCGGCGTTCGGCCGCGGCTAACCTCACCCAACCATCCATCGCGACAAGCCAAGCGCCCCGGGCAGCCTGTGATGGCTTCCCGGGGCGCGCCTGTACTTGGCTCCCGTCCGCCGGCGCTCACATCGGCGCGTGTGTCGTGATGATCCAGTCGGCGGCGCTGGTGATACTCACGTTGAGGCACCAGTTGTGTCCGCCACTCATCTGGTTCCAGTCACAGCCGCCCCCAGGATAGCTGCCACTACCCTTCGACCAGCCCGCCATCGGCAACGCCCTGGCCATGAATGCCGAGACCGTCGCCGCCGTCCACGCTCTACACAGGTAATGCGTCCATCTCAGCTCAGCGCCCGCCACATCTCGTCACCACATCCCACGACTTTGCGCCCTGCGCTCCCG
>CAYQFU010000090.1:18370-20478 GCA_964416775.1 uncultured Ktedonobacterales bacterium | reverse complement strand
ATTTCGACGGCCGTCGCGCCCGCGCGCCGCGACATGGTGCGCTGCGCGTCGGGCGAGATCATCCTGTCCGCGGTCGTGACCAAGTACCAGCTGGGCTTGGCCCTCCAGGCCGGCGCGCTGATCGTGCCGTTGAGCGCGTCCACGCCCCATGGCACTTGCGAGTCGGCCATGAAGGCCGCCTTCTCCGCGGCCACGTCGCTGCCGAACGAGGCGGGGAACATCGCCTTGTCTTGCAGGAGGAAGCCGTCCCGCGGCGGCAGGATCGGCGACACCGGCCCGTCAGGCGGAAAACTCTGGAGCAGCATGGCCACCGACTCGCCGGTGTCCGGGGCGAAGGCGGCGATGTACACCAGTCGCGCGACCTGCGGATCGGTGCCCGCTTCGGTAATCACCGCACCGCCGTACGAGTGGCCGACGAGCACCACGGGGCCGTCCTGCGCGGCAATCACCCGCTTGGTCGCGGCGACGTCGTCGGCCAGTGAGGTGTTGGGATTCTGCACGACGGCGACCGTGTACCCGTCCTTCTTCAGGGCGTGGTAGACGCCCTCCCACCCCGAGCCATCCACGAAGGCCCCGTGGACGAGCACGACGTTCCTGACATCGGCCGGCATGCTTGTTTGTGACATGTGACCCTCCTCTGAGCTCACCAGCAACGCCGCCGCTAAGAGGACAGTTCGCCAGTCAGACACTCCTCACGTCGCATCGCAGCACGAAGAGGGCCAGCTCCAACGCCTCCGCCCATGGACGCTATGGATGAGTCGGTGAGAGCGGGACCCAGGTGGCCTCCAATTAGGCGAGATGGATATTCACTCGATGCCAGGCGTTGTTCATGTAGCCCGCGAAGTTCCAGACGCGGCTCATGTCCTCTGGCTGGGTCTGCTTCGATGCGTCCCACGCGCGGACGATCAGCCGGCAGTCGCCAGGGGCCAGGGCGACTGTCACCTCCCAAAAGCACCAGGCATACGGATCCGCGCGCTCGACGATGTTGGCTGTCGTCCAGGTCTTTCCTCCATCGACAGAGAGTTCGACCCGCTCCACGGGAGTGCCTTCGCCGGTTATGGCATAGCCTTGGATACGAGTTGGTCCTGCCGCGAGGGTATCGCCTTCTTGTGGCGTCGTGATCACCGCGTTGAGGATCAGATCTTCCATGGGCTTTGCGCGACTCCAATCGACGGTTTGCCGGGTAATCTCTGGAGGGAAGAGCTTATAGTCGCGAGCCTCGTATGGGTTGGTCGATGAGCGCTCCTGAAGCCGGATTTCACGCAGCCACTTGACGCTCCGGGCGCCGATATAGCCCGGCACGATGACCCGCAGGGGAAACCCATGTTCTGGCGCGAGTGGCTCATCGTTCATCTCATAAGCCAGAAGCACATCGGGAGAGAAGGCCTTCTCTAGCGTGATGGAGCTGCCAAAATGCACCGTTTCCCCCGCAAATTGCGCCTCATCGAGACTGGTAAACGCGACGTAGCGCGCATCGGCCTGCACTCCGACCGCCCGCAGGACCTCTCGTAAGGGGACGCCGCGCCAGGTGGCCGTGCCGATGACGCTTGCTCCCCAGGCCACTTCGCCAGGAATCGGTTTCACGGCCATGAGTTCCGCCCGCCGATTCCCCGCACACTCCAGGGTGGCCGTCACGGTGTGGGCAGGAGCCATTGACTGAAGTTCGTCGAACGAGAGTTCTCGTGGTTGCTCGACCAGACCCGTGACAAGAAGGCGGTAGCTGGTCGGGTCCACAGCTGGAATGGACCCATGGGTGCGGACATAGAAAAGCGGCTGTGGGGTGAGAAAGGATTGACGCAAGCGGTTGGCTGGTGGTTCAGCGTTGAGTGGGTATTCTTGATGGACAATCAACTGCGAGTTTCTCGTAGGTGTGGTCATGATATCCTCCCACTTTGGGGGCCGCGGATCGAATGCGGCCCCCACCTCTTTAGGGCGATGTGCCGCTTGCGCCTTGTTGTGCCTACTGCCCGTCAATCCCGTGTTTGAGCGGCGAGTAGTAATGGGACAGTGCGCCTCATGCGTGAGGCTCATCTCCAGATGAGGCTCGCACTCTCCTGAAGGACAACCGACGAATCACTCTCTCCGAGGTCGTGCCGACGAAACCGCAC
>CAYQFU010000090.1:3436-18270 GCA_964416775.1 uncultured Ktedonobacterales bacterium | reverse complement strand
CCTGAAGGACAACCGACGAATCACTCTCTCCGAGGTCGTGCCGACGAAACCGCACCAACAAGCCACTGTTGTCTTGCAGAAAGGGTGAGACCGCGGGCATTCGCGATGCACGAAGGGCCATGAGCACGTGGAATCACCCCTGGTGCCTGATCTGGCGAACTCAGCAGCGAGTGAGCGCTCGTTGCCCTAAGCGGCCGAGGTTGTCACTGCCACGGGCCAGACAGCCGCTAACAGCCGTACCACTCTGGAGCGAGTATAGGGGCAACACGTTGCGGGCACCCTACATGGCCTTACGATCCAGTAACCGTTTCGTCTGCGGGAGGCCGCCTGCTGGTCGGGCGCACGGGCGAATCGACCCGACCAGAGCGGAGCGTCGCGGGCCGGCAGCAGCCCGGCTCCAGCCGGCTACAGGAGGCCGCGCTGCGTCGCCACCGCCACGGCCTGGGCGCGGGTGTCAACGCCCAGCTTGTGGAAGACGGAGTTCAGGTGGAAGTTGACCGTGCTGGGGGAGAGGAAGAGCTGGCGGCCGATGGCCTTGCTGGAGAGCCCCCTGGTACTGGTACCCCGACGATGCCGTCCATTATAACAGGGATAACGGGCGTGTCGGAGTGACGCCTGGGGTGCGGCGACCAGCGCTGGAGCGCCGATATGCTCTACATCCGGCGGCTACAGACGGCTGCAACCGGCAAGGCAGGTGACATCGCCGGGATCCAGGGGATTGGGGCACACCAGCCTCTCTCTGCCAGGGTCCATGTGCACGCAGGCCGTGGCATCGCATCGTCAACGTATGGAGGAGGTATTCCGTTCATGACCCACCCACCCACGACACCAGAAGAGCGTTATGCCGCGCTGGTCACGGCGCTCGTCGGCAATCCGGACGTTACGGGCGGCTTGGACGAACCCAATCCCAGGAACCGGTTCGGCGCGTCGGGACTCAAGATCGGCGGCAAGATCTTCGCCATGCTCGTCCGGGGCAAGCTCGTGGTCAAGCTGCCCAAGCCGCGGGTGGACGCGCTCGTCTCCTCAGGAGACGGGGAACGCTACGATCCCCGTCATGACGGCCGGCTCATGAAGGAGTGGGTCACGTTAGCGCCAACGTCTCAAGTGGAATGGCTGCCGCTGGCGACAGAAGCAATGTCGTATGTGGCTACACAACGGTGAGGGAGATTGATCGTCCTTTCGGGGTGCGGGTCGGAGCGTGTCCACCGTGCAATTGCCTGGCCACCATCGCCTGGGCGTGGTAGACTCGTGCGAAGAACAGGCGAAGGGAAACTGCGCGGCATGAGCGGCAGCGCGAGCGAGGTGTGCTGTCGAAGCGCGGAATGTACTACCTCGTCTGTCCTGTGCTCCATGGAAATGAGTGCCAGCAATGCGGCGCCTTCCTCAGACTCGCCCCTCGACACGCGCTCGACCGCGCCCGCCCGCCGCGGGAGCTGCCGGCGCCCCAGCGCCAGGACAGGTCGAGCTGTCTCGCGGGCTGCTGACTCTCTCCGAAGGCGCGCTGCACATCACCGTCTACGATCTGCTCGCACACGCCTACGACCGGGTGGCGATCCAGTACTATCACGACCAGGGCGCGTCCCTCCTGGTGGATCCGCATCGCTATCTGCCTACCCTGTTCGCGCCCGCTTTGCCGCCAACCCTGCAACGGGAGGTGGTGGCCGCTCTGCTGGCGGATTCCGCCAGGGCGCTGGCGACCTTCTTCGACTTCGAAGAGATGAACTTCGTCCTGCTCGATCACGAGCAGGCGGTTTACCGGTTGGTCGTCCGCGAGGGCGCCTTCTTCCCACGGTTTCGGCCCGGCGTGTACACGCAGCCATTCGGTACGGGGCTGCTCGGGCAATGCCACATCGAACGGCGGACCGTGCTGGTCAACGATGTCAAAACCGCCGGGCACTACGTGCAAACGGACCCGGCCGTCCGCGCCGAGCTGTGTGTGCCAGTGGTGCTCGGAGACGACGTGCTGGCGATCATCGATACCGGCGCGACGCGGGTGGATGCCTTCACCGCGGCGCATGCCGCGTTCATCGAAGGGTTCGCACGCTATCTCGGGCCCGCCATCGCCGACCCCCTGGCTTTCCTGCAGGCCTGGCGGCCCGGTTTGGTGCATGCTGCGAGCGCCCTGGCTCCCCTGGCGCAATCTCTCAATTTCCTCTACGCCTGGCATGAAGAATGGCGTTCGCGCTTTGCCCAGCTCTACACCGAAGTGTCGCAGCGCAATGCGGAGCTGCTGGCGCTGATCGACCTTAGCGCGTCGTTGAGCAGCAGTTTGCGACTCGATGTGATCCTGCGCACCACGGTCGCCAAAGTGGCTCAGCTTCTCTCCTGCCAGGTGAGTTGGATTCTCCTGCCCGACGATGACGGCCGCCTGCGCATCCGCGCCCTGCACGGTGGGATGGCTGCCAGCCCAGCCGAGGCGGCCAACCCGACCGACGGTGGCCCGCAGTTCGTAGCCTTCACGACTGGCGAAGCGGTCATCATGAACGATCTGAGCCGTGTGCCGCGCTCGAGCTTCGACTGGACCTTCTGTCGCCGCAACGAAATCACGCGCTACGTGGCGGTGCCGCTCCGTGTCCGCGAGCGCACGATCGGCGTGATGAACGTCGGGCGCACCCATGCCTCCGAGGACCTAACCGACCAGGACGTACGCTTACTCTCGACATTCGCCAATCAGATTGCCCTTGCTATCGAAAATGCGGACCTCTACGAGCGCAGCCGTTTGCTGGGGGCGATGGAGGAACGCAACCGGCTGGCTCGCGACCTGCACGACACGTTGGTGCAGTCCGTCGTGGGGATTCTGCGCAGCCTGGAGGATGTGGACACGCCCGCCGACAGAGTGCCCCCGACGCTGCATGAGGCCATCGAGCAGGCTCGCGCGCTGGCCCGACAATGTCTGGAAGAGGCCCGCCGGTCCGTCTGGAATCTGCAGCCAGCCGAATTGGACCGGCAATCTCTGTGGGAAGCACTGGACACGCTCGTCGCCACCTGGGGCCGGCAGACCGGCGCCCAGGCGCACTTCGAGCTCCTGGGCACCCCGGAGCCGCTCCCCGCCCATGTCGAAGCCGACGTGCTGCACATCGCGCGCGAGGCGCTCAGCAATGCCGCCCGCCACGCCGCGGCGAGACACGTCACCGTCTGCCTGCGGTTCAGCGCGGCCGGTGTGCGGCTGACGCTGACCGACGACGGCGTTGGCTTTGATCCGAATACGCAGCCGGAGCGGCTGATGGAGGCCCCTCTACCCGAGCCGGAGCACGTCGACAGCCATACGGCCGAGTACCAGGGGCTGGGGCTGCGTGGCATGCGCCAGCGAGCACGGCTCCTCGGTGCGTGGCTGCAGGTGGAGAGCGCGCCGGGTTGGGGAACACGCATCGTGCTCACCGTGCCCACGAATGTGCTGCGCGGCACGTCCAATGCCTCGGGCGAGGACGACACCCGGCAGCCGCCGTCCAACTCGCCGACGCCTGCCACGCGCGACGCTCAGGAGCGGATGTCCGCATCGCGCGCGCCGGAGCCAGACGCCGCGCCGGCCGCTCGTCAAGCGCGCCCGTCGAAGATTACGGTGCTGTTGGCCGACGACCATCCAGCTGTGCGCGAAGGCCTGCGCATCGGACTGTCAAAGGTGGCGGGCGTTGAGGTCGCGGGCATGGCGGCATCGGGACCCGAAGCGGTGGAAATGGCCTGCGGACTACGCCCCGATGTCCTCCTGCTGGATATGCACATGCCCGGCGAGGACGGCCTCGGCGTGCTGCGCCGCCTGCGCGATGCCAGCCTCGCCACACGCGTCATCATGCTTACCGCTCACGCCAGCGATGCCAACATCGCCGAGGCCTTGCGCGCGGGCGCCGCTGGCTACCTGCAGAAGGATATCGAGATGCCGCGGCTCGTCGAGGCCATTCGGGCCGTCATGCAAGGCCGGCCGGCGTTCTCCCCTGGGGTGGCATCCCGGCTGCGTGAGCGTGTGGGCCTGCTGGTCAACGTCCGCGCCGGCCAGCTGACGTCACGCGAGCGCGAGATCCTCCAGATGCTGGCGACAGGTATGCGTTACCGCGCCATTGCACAGCGGCTCTGCATCGCCGAAGCCACCGTCAAGTTCCATACGGTCAATCTGTACCAGAAGCTGCATTCCTCGTCGCGGGTCGAGGCGCTCAATCGCGCTCGCGAGTGGGGGCTCCTCGGCTAACGCCCCAGCTCCTCTCCAACTCCGCACCCGCCCCGGGTGTGGCACACGACGAGCCGCCCTCCGCGGGCTGGGCGATGCTACTCCTGCCTCGTCCCGCTCGTCTCACGCTCTTCACGCTCCGCACGCTCCTCACGCTCGATCTGCGGGTTCATGAGGTCGATGGCAACGTAGGTCACGATATCCCACGCATTGTGGATACTCATGAACAGCAGCACAAGCATTACCGCACCGATGCCGAAGAGCGCTGGTGTCGGATTGCCCGGGAGCATGATCGCCAGGACGACGAGCGCTGTGTACGCGGCCAGCGGCACTATCGCATACCACAGCCAGTCTTCGCCCTCTGGCTGATAGTTAAGCCGACGGCGCAAGCGCCGCACGACGATGGCGCAGTACGCTACCCCCCCAAGCCCGCAGAGGCCGAGCACGAGGGCGGCCTGCCAGAACGCCGGCCACGGAGCGCTGAGGATCGCCGAGAGGACGATCACGAAGCCAAAATGCACGACCGTCGGCGTAGTGAACGCATTAATCCCCCAGCTCGCGTTTTGCCGCTGCTGCCTCCCCACAACCAGGGTGATTACCACGAACGTCAATCCGGTCAGCGTCCCGGCGGAGGAACCCACGATGACGTAGAAGTTGTCCCAGGCGGTAAGTGGCGTCATGTCTCGTACACTTTCTAGCGCAACTCCTGTACAACCTCCCGAGCGGCACGCGCGCCCTCCCTGGCTGCGCCTTCCATATAGCCCTGGAACTCGACCGAGCAATGTTCGCCCGCGAAATGGATTGGCCCCTGGCGCACGCGCTCGTAGCCGCCAATGTGCGTGTACTGCCCAACGCGCCAGCACGAGTAACTGCCCAGCAGATGCGGATCGCCGGTGGGGTAGCTCAACGCCGCCCTGCCGATATAGTGCGCGCTGATACCGGGCAAGACACGCTCCAATTGCTGCAAGCAGCTCTCAGCATAGTGCTGGATGGCCGCGGAGTCACTGGTCGTGGTATAGGGCCCTGGGGGCGCGTAAGCGGCTCCTCGGTGTCCGCTCGTATAATCGACGAGCAAGCCACTTGCGCCGGTGTGACCAATGGATCCGTCCCAGAGTGTCTGAATGTCCAGATCCGTGATGATAAAGCCGCCGTGTGGGTGGGGCCAGGGACCATCCGTGAACCAGTACGGCACGTCGAATTGCAAGAACAGCTTTGAGATCGTGCCGTAGCCAAGCTGTTCGATGGCGGTTTGCTTCAGCGGATCGAATCCAGCTCGCCCGTAATTGACGTGGCGTAAGGTGCTGAACGGCAAGGCGAGAATCGCGCGTTCGCACTGCACCTGCGCCGGGCCATCAGCGGTGGCAAACGTCAAGGTGAGCGACGCGTCGCCCGTGCGTTCGAGCGCCACCAGCTGATGGCGCAGGTGGATGCACCCTTCCGGCAAACTGCGGGCAATCGTCACCGGCAGCTGCTGGTTGCCGCCCGCGATTTTGCTCGCACCTTGCATTGGTCTGGGCGTGGTCGTATCGCGCGACGGATCTCGCGAAGCAAACATGTAGATCAGGTTGAGCGAGCTCTGCTCGCCAGTGTCCAGCCCGTAGAAACCGGTACAGGCAGTATCCAGGAAGTACCCCATCGGCACATTGTGCCCACCGTCGACATACTGCTCGATCCAATCATACACGCTCAGATGATCGAGCCTGGACCCCTCCGGAGTAAATCGGGCGTGGGTCGTGGGGAAGCCAGCCTCCCGCTCCTGCTGCTCCAGGAGGGGAGCGAGCTTCTGAAAGTCCCTGGCCAATTCGTCCGCGCTGTAATAGCGATTGAAGACATACATGATGGCCTGTGCGAGGCCCGCTCTTCTCCCTCCCAGGCTGACGGTGTGGAGGCCGAAGCGCTTGACGAGCTCGTGTATGGTCGTGTGGTTGCTGTCGATGAATTCGCCGCACAGCTCGCTGACCGTACCATCCCCCCAGGTCACGCCATCCGAGTGCATGCGACCGCCGACGTGGCCGGACGCTTCGTAGACGCTGCACGAGAGACCGGCGTCCTGCAAGGTCAGCGCCGCGTTGAGCCCCGCGATGCCCGCGCCCACGATAGCGATCCGCGGCATGGTTCGTCTCCCATCCAGGTCACTAGAGAGGTGTGATAAGAGGATCGCTACCCTACCTGGCTCGCCTGACGAACGATGATTGCCGACGCTTGGTGGGTAAATGACGACTCAAACGACGTGTTGAGCTAGGGCCAGCGGTTCCCGATCCATTTGTGATCGTGCTGAGATATGGCCGGTTTCGCGCTCGCTCTAGCCGATCACCAGACGTTCGATCAGGTCGCCCCGAATGGTGAAGACGAAGGTGCCCGGCCCGGAATACCCGTCTCTCGAAGTCGCATGCACCTCGAGAGCAGTTCCCTCTGTATTCTGTTCCTGTACCACGTCAATATGCATCCGCACCCCGAACGTTTCTCGTTGCGCCCACGCTCGAATAGCCTCATGCCCTTGATAGGTATCATCATCGACGACCGTGGCGTCAGCGGCGAATAACGCCAGAAAATCGTCGAGCCGTCCCTCGTTGATCGCCTCGATGGCCCGACGAGCGAGAGGTGCATGAAGCGATGCGACGTTCATGATCTGAGAGCTCCCTCCAGCCTCTCGAATCCGTGCGGTTACCGGACGCCACCTCGGTTCCACCCCACTATAGCACAATCACGACGGAGCCCATACGCAGCGGAGGTCGGTAGCCAGGCTCGCCTTCCTGCCCGGCGCGAAAAACCTATCCATGTGGATAGGTCTGCGGCGCGGCGCCTGGCCGTATACTGCCTCACAACACCCTGTGGTGGCCGTGTGAGCGTCAGGAGGATGCCCATGGCAGCAATGGAGCCACCATCCACATCTAGCCGCGCCGAGGATGTGTTGGGCAGCTTGCGGCAAGCGCTGCGCGACATCACGGCACGCGTGCCAGACTATCTCCACCACCTCGCGGCGCTGGTCAACCTGGATTCCGGCACCTATGACCGGACCGATGTGGCGCGCGTGGGAGCCTGGGTTCAGGAACGCTGCGCCTCATGGAACGCAACGCTTGACACCCATCCCGGCGGCGAGTACGCGGACAGCTTCGCCCTCACCCTCGAGGGCCCCGGCACCGCGCGCATCGTGCTGCTCGCGCACCTGGACACCGTCTTCCCGCATGGCACGGCCGCCGCCCGCCCATTCCGTGTGGAGGGCGACCGCGCACTCGGCCCCGGCGTCTGCGACATGAAGGCTGGCCTCCTGGTCGGCATCTACGCCGTCGAGGCGCTCCGGCGCCAGAGCTTCGAGCGCTTCGGCGCCCTCCGCCTCGTCTGCACCTCTGACGAGGAGGTGGGCGCGCCGAGCAGTCGCGCTTTCGTCGAGCGCATGGCGGAGGGCACCGATGCGGTGCTCGTGCTGGAAGCCGCGCGCGAAAATGGCGACATCGTCGGGCAGCGTAAGGGTGGTGGCACCTACTGTCTGGAGGTCACAGGCCGCTCCGCGCACGCGGGCGTCGAGCCGCAGAAAGGCCGCAGCGCGGCCCTGACGCTCTGCCGCCAGGTCGTGGCACTGCACGCGCTGAACGATCTTGCCGCCGGGAAGACGGTCAATGCCGGCACACTGCACGCTGGCACGCGCGCCAACGTCGTGCCCGATCGCGCCGTCGCCGAAGTGGATCTGCGCGCACATACGCTCGCAGACATGCGGACGCTGCTGGCAGACGTAGACGCCGCGCTCGCGCGCGAAGCTATCGACGGCACGAGCTACACCTGGACCCCCGTCCAGTTCCGGCCGCCCTGGGAGCGCAACCCGGGCACCGAGCGACTGGCCGCGCTGGCCGAGCGTGTGGCGCGCATGCTGGGCTTCGACGTCGCGGCGGCCGCTACCGGCGGCACATCCGACGGCAACTTCACGGCTGTCCTAAGCATTCCGACGCTGGACGGGCTTGGGCCGATCGGCGGCCTCGATCACAGCCCGCTCGAATATGTAGACATCCCATCCATCGCGCCGCGCACGGCCCTCCTGGCAGGTCTGATCGCGTCCATCACCAGCGATTAGACGCCGGCCGCGTCCCGCCCACAATCCCGCCCGCAATCCCGCCCGGCTCTCCAGGCGACCAGTGATGACGCAGAAAGGGGGGACGACAGATCTCGGCCACGTCGTTTCGGCCATGCTAGCAGCTCGCCACCCGGTGGGCCGTTCGCGAACGTTTGCTGTGACCGGTCGCACACCACGGAGGTGTTACTCATGTCCACGCAAGCCAAGAGCAAAGAAGACCTCATCCAGCAAGATGTCAGGCGCCTGCACGGCCTGGGCTACGCGCAGGAGCTCTACCGCGCGATGGGCGGGTTCTCCAACTTCGCCATCTCCTTCACCATCATTTCGATCCTCAGCGGCGCGCTCACGCTCTTCGCGACAGGCTTGTCTTCGGCAGGTCCCGTGGCCGGCTCGATTGGGTGGCCGCTGGTAGCCGTCTTCGTTGTGATCGTGGGCCTGGCCATGGCCGAGCTGGCCTCGGCGTACCCCACGGCCGGTGGCCTGTACTACTGGTCCTCGAAGCTGGGTGGACCGGGCTGGGGATGGTACACGGGCTGGTTTAATCTGTTGGGTCAATTCGCCATTACCGCCGGTATCGACTACGGCCTGGCCTTCTTCGTGGACTTCTGGCTGCAGCTGAAGTTCCCCAAGTTTCAGATCGATGCGCGCACGATTCTCATCACCTACGCGATCGTGCTGGGCATTCACGGACTGATGAACGTGTTTGGCATCAGGCTGGTGGCGCTGCTGAACGACATCAGCGTCTGGTGGCATATCGTCGGCGTCCTGGTCATCGTGGGCGCGCTGATGCTCTTCGCGCCACACAATCCGGGTGGTTTCGCGTTCGCCTTCAAGACGGGCTACACGCTGAGCGGCTTCCCGTACTGGTACGCCTTCCTGCTGGGCCTGCTGCTCGCGCAGTACACGTTCACCGGCTACGATGCCTCTGCCCACGTGAGTGAGGAGACGGTCGGCGCGGAAACCCGCGCGCCCTGGGGCATCGTCATGTCCATCGTGGTGTCGGCGGTGGCCGGCTACATCCTGCTGATGGGCCTCATCCTGGCCATCCCCAATCTGGACAAGGTTCTGGCAAACGGCGGCTTCAACGGGTATGGCGTGGTGCCGTACATCCTGCAGACCCGGTTGGGCAGTGACGCGGCGTTTGTGCTCATCGGGCTCGCCGTCGTCGCGCAGTTCTTCTGCGGGATGTCCTCCGTCACCTCCAACTCGCGTATGATCTACGCCTTCTCGCGCGACGGCGCCATGCCGCTCTCGCGGGTGTGGCACGCTCTCAGCAGGCGGCGCATCCCTGCCAACGCGGTGTGGCTGGCCGTGGCGTGCGCCTTCGTGCTGGCCGTGCCTTCCCTGTGGAACCTCACAGCGTACACTGCCATCACCTCCATCAGCGTCATCGGTCTCTACATCGCCTACGTGATTCCCGTCCTGCTGAGGCGACTGAACCCCACCTTCAGGCCGGGTGTGTGGAACCTGGGCAAGTACAGTGCGCCCATCGGCTGGATCGCGATCGTCTGGGTGGCCTTCATCTCCGTGTTGTTCATGTTGCCAACCATCTCGGATTGGCGCACCAACCCGGCGGACTTCAACTACACGCCGGTCGTCGTCCTGGGTGCGCTGATCTTACTCACCATCTGGTGGTTTGTCAGCGTGCGCAAGTGGTTCAAGGGCCCCGTCGTTCAGGGTGACGAGGCGGCGCTCGGACGGATGGAGGCGCGAATCGAGCGCGAGAGCATTTATCATGAGCCTGGTGTGGCGAAGAGCGAGTGATGCCTCGCCAGTGCGGACACGGCAACAGGGGGGCGTTTCTGTAAGCCAGCGTCCCCTTCGTGACTCCGCTCTCGCTCGACGCCAATCACGTCTCCCATACGCAGGAGGTAACGACGATGGCCGGCTCGAACAACGGACGGCTCGATCTCGAGACACTGGAGCACATGGTGGCGGATGGACAAGTCGACACCGTGCTCTCGACCTTCCCAGACATGCAGGGTCGCCTCATGGGCAAGCGCCTGACGGCCCACTTCTTCCTGGAGCATGTGGCCAGAGATGGCTCACATGCCTGCTCGTACCTGCTGGGCACGGACGTAGAGATGAACACCCTGCCTGGCTTCTCCCTCACCAATTGGCGCACAGGCTACCACGACTTCAAGGTGCGTCCCGACCTGAGCACGCTGCGGCTCGCGCCCTGGCTGGAGAAGACGGCCATTGTGCTCGGCGACGTCTACACGGACGAGGGCGAGCCCATCGAGGAGGCTCCCCGGCGCATCCTGCGCCACCAGGTCGAGCGGCTCGCCGCGCTGGGGTACACCGCCAAAGTCGCCTCCGAGCTAGAGTTCTATCTCTTCAAGGAGACCTACGAGTCCGCCCGTGAGAAGCGCTACCACGACCTGCGCACCTACGGCACGTACATCGAGGACTACCACATCCTGCAGACGACCAAGGAGGAAGGCATCGTCCGCCAGATTCGCAACCACATGGATGCCGCCGCAGTCCCCGTCGAGGGCTCCAAAGGCGAGTGGGGCCACGGGCAGGAGGAGCTGAATCTCGAATACGCCGACCCCATCGAGATGGCCGACCGGCATGTGCTCTACAAGCACGGCGCCAAGGAGATCGCCGCGCTCAACGGCGTCGCCCTCACCTTCATGGCAAAGTGGAACACCGGTCAGGCAGGCAGCAGTTTCCACCTGCATTCCAGCCTGTGGGATGCCGGCGAGCGCTCCGTCTTCTGGGACGAGCGGCAGCCACTCGGGATGTCGGAGACGTTCCAGTGCTATCTGGCGGGCCAGCTGGCCTATACCCACGAGCTGATGTACTTCTACGCGCCGTTCGTCAACTCGTACAAGCGCTATCGCGAGGGCACGTTCGCCCCGATCCGGCTGGTCTGGGGCCACGACAATCGCACCTGCGGCCTGCGCGTGATCGGCGAGCACAACAGTCTGCGAGTGGAGAACCGCGTTCCCGGCGCCGACGCCAATCCATACCTGGCCTTCGCCGCCACGCTCGCCGCCGGAATCGCCGGCATCCAGCGCCAGCTGGAGCTGCCCGAGATGTTTACCGGCGACGCGTACGAGGCGGAATCGGCGCGCCGCAATGTGCCCCGCGTACCCGGAGCGCTCCACGAAGCCATTCACGGTCTGGAAAATAGTCAGCTTGCTCGCGAAGCATTCGGCGAGCGTGTCGTGGCGCACTACCTCAATGCCGCGCGTGAGGAGCAGGCTGCCTTTGACCACGCCGTGACCTGCTGGGAGCTGGACCGCTACTTCGAGCGCATCTGACGGCATGGGACGCCCTGCGACATATGGCGCGGCTGCTCGCAGATCGGCCGCGCCAGCCATCGACGGAGTGAGCCGCCACGAGCACTGGCGAAGGAGGATAGGCAGACATGCGGTTGGACAACAAGGTGATCCTCGTGACGGGCGCCGGAAGCGGCATGGGGCGGGTAGCCGCGCACCTGTTTACCCGTGAGGGCGCCAAAGTAGTGGCGACCGACCTCGCCGAAGAACCGCTCGCGGAGACGGTCGCCTTGGTGCGGGACACGGGGGGGAGCATCATCGGCGTGCCGGGCAATGTCGCCGTCGCCGCGGACGTGCGCCATGCCGTCGAGGAGGGTGTGCGCGCCTTCGGCCACCTCAACGTGCTCTACAACAATGCTGGCATCATGCCGGCGGAGGACACGTCCGTAGAGGAAACGAGCGAGGAGACGTGGGCGCGCGTCCTGGACGTGAACCTCAAAGGGATCTTCCTCTGCTGCAAATTTGGCATCCCGGAGATCTTGAAGTCCGGAGGAGGCTCCATCATCAATATTGCCTCGTTCGTGGCGAAGGTCGGCTGCACGGTCCCACAGGATGCCTACACCGCGAGCAAGGGTGGCGTCGTATCGCTGACCCGTTCGCTGGCGGTGCAGTATGGCCGGCACGGCATCCGCGCGAACGCCCTCTGCCCCGGGCCCGTAGAGACCCCGCTGCTGCGCATGCTGTGGACGAGCGAAGCCGAGCGCAACAAGCGGCTCAACCGCATCCCACTGGGCCGGTTCGGCACCCCCGAAGACATCGTGAACGCGGGCATCTTCCTGGCTTCGGATGAGTCTACCTGGATCACTGGCACCGCCTTCATGGTGGATGGCGGCATCACCATCAACTACTTCTAACAGACAGCCTGTGAAGCGTGGGATCAGGAGCACACCATGGCGCAGATCGCAGTGACACGGCGTGAATTGCTCCTCATCGACGGGGCGCGTGTGGCCAGCGCCGACGGCCGGACCTTCCAGACCTATGAGCCCGCGACGGGAGAGCCCCTGGCGGTAGTCGCGCTCGCGGGGCCAGAGGACGTCAACCGCGCGGTGGCCGCGGCGCGCCGGGCCTTTGACGATGGACCCTGGCCGCGTTGGCCGGCGGGACGCCGTGGACGGGCGCTACTCAAAGTTGCCGAGTTGATCCGCCAGCGGGTGGATGCGCTGGCGGAGCTGGAGGCGCGCAACAGTGGCAAGGCGCTGGTGGACGCGCGCGATGAGGTCGAGGGCGCCGCCAACACTTTCGAGTATTATGCGGGCGCGGCGACCAAGCTCTTTGGCGAGACCATTCCCGTCTACGCGTCCGGCCTGGACTTCACGCTGCGCGAACCGGTCGGCGTGGCGGCGCAGATCGTCCCGTGGAACTTTCCCATCGTCATCGCGTCCTGGAAACTCGCTCCGGCGTTGGCAGTCGGCTGCTGTGTCGTGCTCAAGCCCGCCTCCTATACACCGCTCACCGCACTCGCGCTTGGGGACATCTGCCTCGAAGCAGGCATCCCGGCGGGAGTGGTGAATGTGTTGCCGGGAGAGGGTGGGGTCGCGGGCATGCTGCTGGCCAGTCACCCAGCCGTGGACAAGGTCGCGTTCACCGGCTCTACGGAGGTCGGGCGCCAGATCATGCGGGCAGCTTCGGAGCACATCGCGCGCGTCTCGCTGGAGCTTGGCGGCAAGTCCCCCTGCATTGTGTTCGCCGATGCCGACCTGGAGCGTGCCGCCGACCGTGCGCCATACAGCGTTTTCGCCAACGCTGGCCAGGATTGCTGCGCGCGCACGCGCATCTTCGTCCAGCGCGAGGCGCTCGACGAGTTTACCGAGCGCTTTGTGCGGCGAACCCAACGCATTCGCGTGGGCGACCCGCTCGATCGCGAGACGGAGATCGGCTCGCTCGTCGCGCCTGGGCAGAAGCAGCGGACGCTCGATTACGTGCGCATCGGCGAGGACGAGGGTGCGCAGGTGCTGGCCGGTGGCGAGCCTCCCCCAGGCTCGGGACTGGAGCGCGGCAGCTTCGTGCTCCCGGTAGTGCTTGGTGGCGTGCGCAACAGTATGCGCGTGGCCCGCGAGGAGATCTTCGGCCCCGTTGCCAGCATCATTGCCTTCACCGATGAAGATGACGTGGTGCGTCAGGTGAACGACTCGCCCTACGGCCTGTCCGGCTCGCTGTGGACGCGCGACGTGGGACGCGCATTACGCATGGCGCGGCGCATCCGCACGGGCGTCCTGAGCATCAACAGCAACAGCAGCGTCCACGTGGAGGCGCCCTTCGGCGGCTACAAGCAGTCTGGCATCGGCCGCGAGCTGGGCATGCATGGGCTACAGCTCTACACCGAGGTCAAGAACGTCTACGTCGATCTGGCATGACCGCCGGACCGCCATGGTCGCGTGCGGAGGTCGTCGCCATTGTCTCCCCCCTCGCGTTCTATTCGACGCGACGACGCGAGGGCAGATCAACGGGCATGCGGCTTGTCCCTGTGGGAGCGTGGTTCGAGAACTTCACGCGGCCGATACCCGCCGTCGCGCATCAACGCCTCCGTCCATCGGTCCTCCCAGCTCGCCCCGTGTCATGCGCGCCGCGAGGTGTGTCCAGGCTGCGGCCACCTCTCGCTGCGCGGCCGGCTGGTAGACATAGGGTTCGTCGTGGTCGCCTCCAGGTCCCAGCTCCACCGCATCCAAGAGGTCATGCCAGGCATCCACCGTTTCCACCAGGCCAGTCACGGACACGTGGGCCTCAGCGCGCACGTGGAGATGCGCCGTCGTTCGGCGTGGACTCAGCCGCGGGTTGGACTCGCGCGTAGCAGGCGGGTGCGTGAGGAGTGGTATGTCTTTGGGACGCTCCCATGCGGAACCGGAGCGTCTCACCGCCCACCGGTGGGGGGAGATGGCGACCCGCCGCAGATTCGCCGCGCCTGGGCGATCGGCGCGGCCAGCAGGAAGGCCGCTGTCACCGCATGGAGCACGGCGTCCCCTGCGTCGGGCGTGCACGAGGTCCGCCGCCGCGGCCGCAGCGCCGCCCCACACGCCACCAGCTGTGCCACCGCCGCCGCCTTGCCGACGACGGTTGAGCCAACCCGGACCGGGCGCCGCAGTCCGATGTAGCTGATGCCGGCCAGTACCACTGGAGCGCCGAATCGCGCGAACAGCAGCGCGATCAGCCAGCGTGGGAGCAGCCGATGGGCGCCCAGCGTCAGCACGAGCGAGGCCCAGAAGCTGAAGTCGGCTTCGGCATCCAGATAAGCACCCAGACGTGTCACCTGCCCGCGCCGGCGCGCCACCACCCCATCCACGACATCTGAGGCCGCTCCCAGAGCCAGCAGGACGGCCAAAGCACG
>CAYQFU010000090.1:0-3336 GCA_964416775.1 uncultured Ktedonobacterales bacterium | reverse complement strand
CCCCATCCACGACATCTGAGGCCGCTCCCAGAGCCAGCAGGACGGCCAAAGCACGGCGCAGGCGTGCGCTCTTGACGTGCCCGCGGGCCGCCCCTATAATCTATCGCACGAGTATTCAAATGATTGATTGAATAATGGAATTGGAGGGTGCCATGGGCGATCGCGCCTTCAAGGAGCGCCTCTACGCGCAGTTCGCGCGGCTGGGCAAGGCGCTCGCCAGCCCCGCGCGGCTGGAGCTGCTGGACCTGCTCGCTCAGGGGGAGCGGTCGGTGGAGGAGTTGGCCCGCGAGGCCGGCCTGAGTGTGGCGAACGCCTCGGCGCACCTCCAGGTCCTGGCCCGCGCGCAGCTCGTGGCGTCGCGCAAGACGGGCTTGCGCGTCCACTACCGCCTCGCCGACCCAAGCGTCTACCGCCTGTGGGCCGCGTTGCGGGAAGCGGGGACATCGCAGCTCGCGGAGATCGACCGCCTCGTCGGGACGTACCTGCACGACCGCCAGGCGCTCGAACCCCTCTCGCGCGACGAGTTGTTGGCGCGCCTTGCCCGCGGCGACACGCTCGTGCTCGATGTGCGCCCCGCGCGCGAATACCAGCAGGGGCACATCGCCGGTGCCCGCTCCATCCCAGTGGACGAGCTCGAAGCGCGTCTGGGGGAGCTGGACCCGCGGCGTGAGGTCGTCGCCTACTGCCGCGGCCCCTACTGCGTCTTCGCCGACGAAGCCGTGGCGCTGCTGCACGCCCGCGGCCTGCGGGCGTATCGCTACGCGGAGGGCTTCCCTGAGTGGGCGGCGGCGGGCCTGCCGGTGGCCGCGGTGGCCGCGGGAGAAGCGGGAGACGCCGACGCCAGCCCCAGCCGCTGAGGCCAACGGCGGCATCCACAGCGGCATCCACGGCGAGGTAGGCCGTGGCGCTGAGCCGATCAGGTGAGCATTTCAGGAGCAGAGAGGAGCAGCTTCGTCATGATCTTCCGCCAGATCCTGCACCCGGCGACCGGCTGTGCGTCATACGTCTTCGGCTGCACGGGCAAGAAGGCGCTCGCGGTCGTC
The DNA here is from genome assembly GCA_964416775.1 of uncultured Ktedonobacterales bacterium. Classification (GTDB taxonomy): domain Bacteria; phylum Chloroflexota; class Ktedonobacteria; order Ktedonobacterales; family JADMIN01; genus CAYQFU01. The sequence goes on along the minus strand of CAYQFU010000090.1, from coordinate 2,293 downwards.
GACCCGCACGCCGAGCATCTCGACGACTATCTCGCGGTGGCCGAGGCGGCCGCCTCACCCATCGTCGCCATCGTCGAGACGCACGTGCAGGCGGACCACCGCTCGGGCGCGGTTGCGCTCGCGGCGGTTACGGGCGCACCGATCTACCTGCACGAGGCGGCCGACGTCGCCTTCCCCCACCGCACGCTGCGCGACGGCGAGGAGGTGACGTTGGGCAACGACTATCTGCGTGTGCTGCACACGCCGGGGCACAGCCCCGACAGCATCTGCCTGCTGGTGGGCGACCGCACCCGCGGCCCTGACCCCTGGTTCCTGCTCACCGGCGACACGCTCTTCGTAGGCGACGCCGGCCGGCCCGACCTCACCGCAAGCGAAGTGAGCGGGGGAGCCGGTGTGAGCAAGGCGAGCCCGGTGAACGATGCAAGCGAAGCGAGCGACATCCCAGAGGAGATGGATACGACCGCGACGCAGGCGGCCCGCACGCTGTACGACAGCCTGCAGCGACTGCTCGCGCTGCCTGACGACCTGGAGATCTATCCCGCGCACTTCGCGGGCTCCGCCTGCGGGCGTGCCATGAGCGGCAAGCCGAGCTCGACCCTGGGTTTCGAGCGCCGGTGTAATCCGGCGTTGCGGCAGCGTGGCCCCGACGAGTTCGTCGCCTTCATGGTGGCCGGACTGCCCGCCCCACCGGCGGGCCACCGCGCGATCCGGGCGGCGAATCGGCTGGGAGCGCTGAGCGTCGCGGCCGGAGCGCAGGGTTAGGCATACGGAGAAGAGGGACCGGAAGGAAGGAAGGCAAGGAGGGGCAATGAGGCGACCACGCGCGGCGCCTGGACCAGGCAGCGCACGGGGATCAACTGGCCGCGAGCTCACCCAACCGCTGGCGCCGACGCTCGGGCTGCGTGCCAACCTGAACCAGTTCCTCCTGCTCGTGCTCATCAACGCCTTTGTCGGCGCCATGGTCGGGCTGGAGCGCGACGTCGTGCCGCTCCTGGGCGCACGCCAGTTCGGCCTGGCCTCGGCCACGGCCGGGCTCTCCTTCATCGTCAGTTTCGGCGTCGTCAAGGCGCTCGCCAACCTGGGCGCGGGGCGCCTCTCCGATCGCATTGGGCGCAAAGGTGTGCTGGTGGCGGGGTGGCTGGTCGGGCTGCCCGTCCCGGTGCTGCTCATCGTCGCGCCGTCCTGGGGGTGGATCGTCGCCGCCAACGTGCTGCTGGGCGTCAACCAGGGCCTGTGCTGGTCCACCACCGTCATCATGAAAATCGACCTGGTCGGCCCCACGCGCCGGGGGCTCGCGATGGGCTTGAACGAAGCGGCGGGGTATGGGGCGGTGGCGCTCGCCGCCGCGGGGTCGGGCTACCTCGCCTCGGCGTACGGCCTGCGCCCGTGGCCGTTCGTGCCCGGCATCGCGTTCGCCCTCGCGGGCCTGCTGCTCTCCACGTTGTTCGTGCGCGAGTCCCACGGCTTCGCCCGGCACGAGGCCCAGCTCCTCGTCGCGGCTCCCGCCGCAGCGCGCGCGACGCACGGGAACGCCACGCCGGAGAGCGAGCCGGAGACCGCCCCATCCCCATCGTTCGCCGAGGTCCTGCTGCGGACCAGTTGGCGCGACCGCTCCCTCTCGGCGGTCAGCCAGGCGGGCCTGGTCAACAACCTGAACGACGGGCTGGCCTGGGGGCTCTTCCCGCTCTTCTTCGCCGCGGCGGGCCTCGGTGTAGCGCAGATCGGGCTCCTTGCCGGCCTGTATCCCGGCGTCTGGGGCGTGGCACAACTGGCAACCGGCGCGCTCTCCGATCGGGTCGGACGCAAGCCCCTGATCGTCAGTGGCATGTGGCTCCAGGCGGCGGCGCTGGCCCTGCTCCCGCTCGCCCGAGGCTTCGCTCCCTGGGCCGCGGCGATGGTCCTGCTGGGGCTGGGCACAGCCCTGGTGTACCCGACGTTCCTGGCCGCGGTCTCGGACGTGGCACACCCGTCCTGGCGCGCTTCGGCGGTCGGCGTCTACCGCCTCTGGCGCGACAGTGGCTATGCGGTTGGTGCGCTACTGTCCGGGCTGCTCGCGGATTTGTTCGGCGTGCCCTGGGCCATCGCGGGCATCGCCGCCCTCACCTTCGCCTCCGGCGCGGTCGTCCTCATCCGCATGCACGAAACCCTTCAGCACCAGAAAGGGCACACACCTGGCCTTCCAGCCGCGCCACAGCTGCCCGGGTAGGCGATCACCACGTGACCGGAAGCTCGGCCAGCCCGCCAGTCAGCAAGTCGCCGCGGACCCGCACCTGCTCGAGCGGCACCGCCAGGC
>CAYQFU010000089.1:13163-20568 GCA_964416775.1 uncultured Ktedonobacterales bacterium | reverse complement strand
CCTGAAGGACGGAAGGCTGACCCCCGAGATGGCGGAGTGAGACGAGGGCGCAACGCCTTCCAGACATGATGCCTTCCATGCTCGAATACGCCTGCGGCAACGCTGAGCGCGCTCGAGAAACCGAGCGTGGAAGCACGTCATTGGCCGAGGTCATCAATGAGGTGAAACAGGGCAAAGGTATCAATGACACCAGAGAGGAAGACGATGCGTTCACCACTGTTTTTGATTACGGGAGCCACTGGCAACACTGGCAGGGAAGCGACCAAATTGCTGCTCGAGGGAGGTCATCATGTGCGGGCTTTCGTGCATCAGGAAGGCGAACACAGTGCCCACTTACAGCAACTCGGGGCAGAGATCGTCGTGGGGGATCTGCTCGATTTCAGGACGGTTCGGCCCGCACTCGAAGGCGTTTCAGGAGCCTATTTTGTGTATCCCATTGCTCCGGGCCTCATCGAGGCAACCGCCTACTTCGCTCAAGCCGCCAAAGAGGCCGCTGTTTCAGCGGTCGTGAATATGTCACAAGTCTCCGCCAGACGCGAAGCAAAGAGTCACGCGGCCTTCAATCACTGGGTGGCGGACCGCGTGTTGGATTGGTCTGGCCTGGCCGTCACCCATCTCCAACCGACCTTTTTTGCTGAGTGGTTTCTTTCCTACGCGCAAAGTATCAAAGACGGGCTCGTGCAACTGCCGTTTGGCGAAAGCAAGCATGCGCCCATCGCGGCAGAAGATCAAGCGCGTCTCATCGCGAGCATTCTCGAGCATCCAGCCGCCCATATCGGGAAAACCTACCACCTGTATGGTCCCCAAGAATACAGCTACCCCGAGGCGTTTGCGCTCATTGCGCAGATCGTAGGACATCCCATCACTTACGAACGAATCCCGTATGAGGTGTTCCGCGAGCAATGGTCGAAGCGGCGCTCGCCGTTCCTTGGCCAGCATCTCTTTGAAGTGGCGCAAGATCACGCGGCAGGCGTGTTCTCCGGCACGGATGAAGTGATCGAGCGCATCACCGGTCAAAAGCCAATGGGCCTGGAGGAATTTATCAGGAAACATCGTCGGGCGTTTGAATGAGCCGCTCACCTGTCCCAACAGTCCCGTTGCGGGGCGCCTCCCCGATGGCGTCAGGCGTCCACATCGGCCGAGAGCGCAATGTCCTTTTGGGCATCGAGGGCGGCGAGCCGATCCGCCAGGGCCGCGCGGATCGAGGCGTAGGCGGTGCTGCCCAGCGTGAGCCGCCTGGGCGGGGGCGTGCGGTCCACGCTCGCGATCATCGCCCGTGCCATCTTGTCCGGATCGCCCGTCAGCGCGAGCGTGTGATTCGCGACGGCGCGGCGCATCTCGCCGGCTGGCGTCTCGTCATAGACGGCCATCGGCGGCGGACTCACCAAGCCGGCACCGAAGCCTGTCGCGGTGGGACCTGGCTCGACGATGGTGAACGCGATGTGGAAGGGCGCGACTTCCTGGGCCACCGCCTCGACGAAGCCTTCGATGCCCCACTTGGTCGCGTGGTACACGCTGAAATAGGGATAGGCGATCTGCCCGCCTTCCGAGGCCAGCTGCAGGATGCGGCCGCCGCCCTGGGCCCGCAGATGCGGCAGCGCGGCGCGGATGACCTGGATCGAGCCGATCAGATTGGTATCGATCTGCTGCCGGATCTGTTCGTCGCTGACCTCCTCCCCAGCGCCGAAGAGGCCGTAGCCCGCGTTGTTGACGACGACGTCGATGCGCCCCAGGTCGGCGAAGGCGCGGTCGACCACGCGGCGGACGGCCGCAGCATCGGTCACGTCCAGCGCCGCCATCCACAGGCGGCCGCCGTAGCGCGCCTGCAGATCGGCGAGCGCGTCCGCCCGGCGCAGGGTGGCCGCCACGCGGTCGCCGCGGTCGAGCAGCTGCTCGGTCAGAATGTGGCCGAAGCCGGATGAGGTGCCGGTGATGAACCAGGTCTTTGGCAACGTGTCCACGTGCTTATCTCCTTCTAGGGCAGAGCTGCGAGGCAACGACGCAACGGGGCCCCCGGCTCACGTTGGCCAGCATCACACGTGGTAGGATCGGTGCCGCGCCGCGGGAAGAGCGCCCCAGTTCTCGTCGCACGAGCGGCCGCCCCTCGGGCGGCCGTTGCGCGTGCCTCAGCCCGCTCACTTTCAGCCGCACCCCGGATGAGCGCTGAAGCATCATGCATCGCGAGTCTGGAGTGCTGCTATGCTGCGGACTGGAGATAGGCGTCGAGCGCGGCAAAAGTCGCGCCAGGCTGTTCGATGTGGGGGAGATGACCGGCCTCGGTCACGACCGTGAAGTCGGCGTTGGGCAGTGCGTCGGCGAAGGCTCGTCCGTACGCCGGGGTGATGATGCGGTCACTATCGCCCCAGAGCACCAGGGTCGGAATTTGGACCCGTCCGAGGCGGTTGAGCAATGTCGGATCGTGCATGTACGGGTCGCCAGCGAAGACGCGCAGCGCAGCCATATTAGATCGCCGTGTCGCCGCCTGCTCATCGGAGACGGTGGCGGGATCGATATAGAAGCGGTCGGCATCGTGGTAGGAATACTCGGCGACGCCGCGGGCGTCGAGGGTGAAGAAGTCGCGGATCGGTTGTCCCTCGATCGCCACGCCGGCGGAATCGATGAGGACGAGACCCGTGATGCGGCCGCCGTCGTCGCCGACGGCCATCTCGGAGGCGATCCATCCGCCGATGGAGGAGCCGACCACGACAACGTCTCGGTGTCCCTCGTCTGTGAGCAGCTGCAGGTAGGCAGCGGCAAGGTCGCCGACTCTGGTGAGCCATGCCGGGCGCTCGGTGCCGTTCCATCCGGGGTGGGTGGGGGTGATGACATGCATCGTATTGGACAGATGCGTGGCGATGCTTTGCACGGTAGCGGGGCCGCCGCCGCCATGCAGGACGAGCGCGGTGCGCCCGCTGCCGGCTTCGGTGATCGTGATGGGCAGGTCGGGGCGCAGGTGGACGGTGCGGGTGGTGGGTTCGGTCATGGTGGTACTCCTTCTGGGAGAGCACGGTTCCGTGGATGCAGAGCACTATGTGGCCCACCACTGGTGGCAGGCCGGAGTGGCATGACGGTCATGGCATGGGCATCTCGTGGAGTTACACGAAGATGGGCTGGCTAGGCAAAGTCTGTCGCCGGAATGGTGGCGTAGCGGCTCATCACCTGGGCGCTGGCCTCGGCATTCAACGGCTGGCCGTTGGCGATCATGTCCCCCAGATCGCGGAAGTACTGCACGTAGAGGTCGGGCGTGAAGGTGTTCAGCAAGATGACCGGCTGGTCGCCCGGATTGGCAAAGGTATGTGGAGCACCAGGCGGCACCATCACGAGTGTGCCGGCCGGAGCGTCGTACGTCGTGTCCCCGACGGTGAACCGCGCTGTGCCGGAGACCACATAGAAGCCTTCGTCGTGCCTGGCATGCCGATGCTGGAGCGGACCGTCGGTGTGCGGGGCAAGCGTGAGCTCACCCATCCCGAGACGGTGGTCCGTGGTGCGCCCGTCTTCGAGAATGCGCATTCGGGTGGGTCCCAATTGGATCACCTCGCCGTCCGTCGGGCCCACGACTGAAACCTGGGTCATCGATCCCCCTCCTTCGTGTAAGCCAACTCTCTCTATGAGAGTGAACAATCACCACAGTACCACAGTCTTGTCGTATTTGCAAGTGCTATCTCATGATAAGAGTGTGGTATCATGCGTGGAGGGAGGATTTTATGCCGAGTGAGAGCGGCACCGGCCGCACGAACCAGAAGACCCGCACACGCCTCGCGATTATCGACGCCTGCCGCGAACTGATTCGGACCGGCGCCATCGTGACGATGCCCGAGGTGGCGCGGCTCGCGCTCGTCTCGGAGGCGACGGCCTACCGCTACTTTCCCGACCTCGTGAGCTTGCTAACCGTTGCGCTCGACGGCCTGTGGCCCAGTCCGGACGAGGCGCTCGCGCCGATCGCGCGATCCACCGATCCCATCGAACGCATCGGCTGCGCGTGCGAGGTCTTCCTGCAATACGTCCTCGCGTACCAGGGAGCGGTGCGCGCCATGATTGCGGCCACCAGCACGCGACCCGGGGGCGTCCGCAATCGGCCGGGGTTCCGCTTTGCCTGGATCGACTATGCGCTGGCGCCCGCTGAGGCCATGTTCGAGCACGCCGATCCCGATACGTTCAGCCGACTCAAGCGCGATCTGGCCGTCATCGTGAGCGCTGACGCGCTCTTCACCCTGACCGATCTATGCGGGCTCAGCCCCGACGACGCGATCGCCAGCGCTACACGACTGGCGACCACCATCACCGCGGCGGCCCTCTCAGGATGCGCTGCAGATCACCAGTGACTTGCGCACCGGTCATCAGTTTCTCGGTGTTGCGTCTCGAGCTACGCCGACGGATGAGTCCATTCTGTCCTCGGCAAGCGCCCTCCGCCATGACGCGATCTCGACAGTCATCCTGCGTCATGACGGCATCCAGCCAGCAGGCCCAGATACAGGGCGGTGCATCGCTCGCAGTGGCGCACGTCCTTGAACGACGACCGCGATTGCACGCAGTACTGATCAAGAGAGGCTGCCCTAAGGGCAGCCGGGGACGTCCTTCTCATGGCTAAGCCTCTTGCTGACCACGGCTCAGCGTGACCCGGCATGTTGCCGATGACCGAAGAGGGATGACAAGTCTGCTGGGATCGAGCGCACAGCGAGGGCAACCCGAGGGAGACGTCATCTGGCGTCGCCGGTCCTCACGCGCGCGGCTGTTACCGCGCTGGCGGTCTCCTCGGCGGTGAGGTCGGCATTAATCGCCGCCCCAGCGGTGACGCCAGACGCGGCCGCCTGCATGACGCCGCCGGACACATCGCTGACATTGCCCGCGACCCATACCCCTGGCGCCGCCGTTCGCCCCGTGGCGTCGGCCTGGACCTGGGAGGCGATGGCGAGGGGATGTTCGGTCATAGTGACACCGAGGTCGTCCAGAAGCGCATGCCGGGCCGCGAACCGCGGTCCCACCACCAGCACGCTGCGGTCGACAACCTGCCCGGAGCGCAGGCGCACCCCACTCAAGCGGTCCTCGGTGACCTGGATAGCTGCGACCTCGCCCTCGACGATGCGGATGTCGCGGGCTGCCAACTGCTCCCGCTGCTCATCAGTCGGAGCGGACGCGGTGTGCTGAAACAGGATGAGGTCCCCACTCCACTGACGCCACATCAAGGCCTGCTCGATGGCGAGGGGACCCGTCGCGAGGATCCCCAGCGGCAGGTCGCGCATCTCCCAGCCGAAACAGTACGGGCAATGTACCACGTCGCGGCCCCAGCGTTCCCGCAGCCCGGGGATGTCGGGCAGCTCGTCGACCAGACCCGTCGTGACGAGCACGCGGCGCCCATTCCATCCCGTCCCGTCCGCCAGCGCGACACGGAAGCCGCCCTCGGGCAGCCGCACCAGCGACGTGGCGGTGCCCTCGACGATCTGGCCGCCATACCCCCTGACCTCGCGCCGGCCGATCGCCAGCAGCTCCATGGGAGAGGCGCCATCGCGCGTCAGATAGCCGTGGGCATGGTTGGCCGGCTCGTTGCGCGGGTGACCAGCATCTACCACCAGCACCGAGCGCCGCGCGCGTCCCAGCACCAGCGCGGCGGCCAGGCCAGCCAGGCCTCCGCCGACGACCAGCACGTCATACTCCTCGGCGCGACCCGGCCCCCGTGTCGGGTCAGCCGTGCCATCCACCCCATCGCTTGCGATTCCTCTTGCACCCATCGTTGCACCTCGCTTTGCTATACTTCCAGCAGAGAGGTCTCGTCGGCCCCGCATTCTCACATATGCGATTTCATGATAATATATGATACAGAGGGAACGCAAGCAATGGCGCAGGAGCTAACAGAAACGCCCGTTACGAGCGAGGTCGACGCAGCGCACGCGCGCCACCTGGGGCGACGCATTCACCAGCTGCGCACCCGACGCGGCTGGACGCAGGACGCGCTGGCCCAGCGGGCGGGTGTGAGTAAGGCGATGCTCTCCAAGATCGAGCGCGGCGAGAACAACCCAACACTGGTCGTCGCCGCCAGGATTGCGGCGGCGCTGGATCTGACCATGTCGCAACTCATCGGGGCCGACGAGCGGCGGCGGGCGCTGCGGCTGCCCAAGGAGCAGCGGGTGACCTTCCGCGACCCGGCGACGGGCATCGAGCGGCGCCTGTTCCCCGCTTTCGGGAGCAGCGCGGTCGACATCGTGCAGGTGGTGATGCCGGCCGGGTCCAGCACGGGCGACCTCGCCCCGCATATCTCCCTCGTGGAGTACTATCTGCTCGTCGAGCAAGGCTGCCTGCGCGTCACCGTGGGCGACGAGACCTACGACCTTGAGGCGGGCGACGCCTTTTACTTCGTGGCCGATGTCCCCCACCGCTTCGAGAACATCGGGGAGGGCGAGGCGCGCTACCTCGGCGTCGGGCATGGGCACCGCTAGCCGCGCATGCGCGGTTGCGGAGGCTCACCTCGGGATAGCCACTCACGCAGCCGCACAACCACATACATCTTCCAGAGTTCCCGCCGTACGAGCGGCCTCCTGCGCCACAACCGAGGCACGCCCGGGAAGGCGGCTACGCGCCGCCAATGCCCACATGAATCGGCTGGCCGTTGGGGTGTTCGGGCGTCCACTCGGTCGCCACCAGTCGCTGCCCAGAAACCGACCGTGACCGTGGCGAGGCCAGGTACACCGCTGGCGCGGCGACGATCGCGGGGTCGAGCAGTCTCTGCCGCATCTCGTCCGGGAGCTGCTGGGGTACCATCCCGGTGGCGGTCACGCCGCCAGGCAGTAATTCGTTGAGGCGGATGCCCGTCCCCTCCAGGTCTTGCGCCCAGATCGCCGAGGCGGCTTCGAGTCCGGCTTTCGACGGGCCGTAGGGTGAGAAGCCGCGCCGCTTCATCGTCTCGTAATTGATGCTGATATTGATGATGCTGCCCGATTGCCGCTGGAGCATCTGTGGCAGCACGGCGCGCGCCATCAGGAACGGCCCAGTGAGGTTGGTCGCGATGACCAGCTGCCAGACCTCGGGGTCCACCTCCCAGAAGCGGGGCGGCGAGGTCACGAAATTCGGACTGACGAACTTCATGCCCCGTCCGGCATTGTTGACCAGCACGTCGATCTGCCCGAATCGCTCCACCGCCTGGTTTGCCACACGTTCGCAGCTGGCCGCATCGGTGACATCGGCGAGCAAGGGCAGGACCCGCTCGTGGGCACCGTTGGCCTCGGCAACGCGCGCAACGTCTTCGATCTCGCCGCGCTCGCGGGCCGCCGTCAGCACGACGAGGGCGCCTTGCGCCGCAAATTCCAACGCGATTGCCCGCCCGATGCCCCGGCCCGCGCCCGTCACGATCGCCACCAGCCCGTCAAGCTCGCCCATGCTCCGCGCTCCTGTATCTGTCTCGCCTATCTGTCTC
>CAYQFU010000089.1:4765-13063 GCA_964416775.1 uncultured Ktedonobacterales bacterium | reverse complement strand
GAGAGCACGCTTCTGATGTTCCCTATGCATCCATGAACGGCCCCCAATACCGGTACAAGACCACTTTCATTTCAGCGGGACTGATATCCTGCGCATCGCAGACGGGCAGCTCGCCGAATACTGGGCCAACGCGGACAGTTTGCTCTTTATGCAGCAACTGGGAGCGGTCCCCGCGCTCGGGTAGCGCTGCCAGGAGCTGGCTGTGGCACCGCCAGCTGTGCGGCGGAGCTGGTTCGCTTGCCGAAGGGGAAGTCTGGCTGCTGCTCGCAGGACGTGATCGCAGTGGCTGAGCTCGGCATAGAGCCCTCCCGGATGCTATTCACCGCGGCTCACTCCTCGGACAGCAAAGTTTCGTGGGGTGAGCGCACATTTTCGGACGCGCGACTGACGCCACGCGTGGTACACCATGAATACTCCACGAGTCGTGGTGACGCGTTCCGTCGCGGCACCAGGTGCCCCTGGCCGATCGAGCCGAATCTGAGTGGGCGAATGTGCGCAAGGGAGAAACGTCATGGCCGAGCAATCAGGCGCCTCATCTCCGGCTACCCCGCCGCTTCCCCCCGATGACCTCCAACGCACCCTCGCGCTGGCGCGGCCGAACGAGGATCAGGCGCTGCCCCACATTGGATTGGTGGGCGACACCTACACGATTCTGTTGTCGGGCAAGGACACGGCTGGCCGCTACTGCCTCATCGACATGCACGTCCCGCCTGGTGGCGGACCCGCGCCGCATCGCCACGACTTCGAAGAGTCGTTCACCGTGCTCGAGGGCGAGATCACCGCGACCTTCCGTGGCACGAACGAGCTGGTGCGAGCCGGCGAGACCGTCAACATCCCGGCCAACGCGCCGCATGCGTTCCAGAACACCAGCGCACACCCGGCGCGCCTGCTGTGCATCTGCGCGCCATCGGGGCAGGAAGAGCTCTTCCTCGCCGTCGGCGTTCCGGTCGCGGGCCGAACGACCGCGCCGCCCCCGCTCGACGGCGAGGCCCTGGCGGCGTTTCTGGCCAAGGCGAAAGCGCTGGCCCCTCAGTACCGGACGGAACTATTGCCTCCCACCTGAGAGGTGCCGTAGGCGCCTGTTCAGCCGCGAGCTGCGTAACGTGCGGGAGGCGCGAGGCATCGGCCGATCGGGGACGGTGGTGACACGAGCCTGGGTGCGCCCGCCACGCCGTCTGGCGGAGTCACGAGCGAGGTACTAGATGAGTAAGTCGCCGATGAGCACGACACCTCGATCCGAACGGGTCTACCAGCGCCTCAAAGATCAGTTCGCTCCCACCTATTTGACGCTGGCGAGCATCATCCAGGGCGTCGCCCTGGCGTTCCTGGCGCAACGGATCGAGGTCACAGCACCTCAGCTTGACGCGGCGGACTGGCTGCTGGCCAGCGCCACCTTTATCCTATACCTCGTCGTGTGGCAGGAGTACGTGATGCAGGTGCTCGCGTACGTGTGGGTGCCGACCCTGCTCGATGCGGCGATCCCGTTCGCGTTCCTGGCGTGTGAGCTGTTCCTAGCGCACTTCATTTATCAGGACCTGCGTGCGTGGCTCCTCACGCTAGGGCTGACGTGTGTCGTCGGCGCTGTCGCATCGCTGGGGACCTGGGTACAGGCGGGCGCCTTTGGGGAGGAGAATCGGGAGGTCGCCAGCGCGGTCGAAGTCCAAGGCCGGTACCGTACCGCGCTCGTCGTGGCCACTATCCTTCTCTGCCTGGGTCTGTGGGCGCTCTACGACATCTTGCGGCTCGACCACGCCCGCCTCGCCGTTGCCGCGGGCGTCCTTGTCGTGATCGGGCTGTTCGTCGCTGGCACAGTCCCATACTGGAACCGGGTGCTTGCCTACGCGCGTGGCGAGTAGACACCTCGGAACGCTGCTCCCCAGCCGTGACCGTCACGTCACCAACCAGATCAGCGGTGCGTGCACTGCCGCACTCGTCCTCTGGCTCGGGTCGCCATACACGACGTGGGTGATACCATGGTGCATAGTCCGTAGTCAGGTCGCTACCCGGTTTGGTGTAGCGCGCCCATATTGCGCTCGCCAGTGGTGATGTCCGCGGCTGAACTGAGCAGGACTGAGCACTACAGCAACGGCAACGGCAACGTGCAGCGGGCGATAACGAAGGGCTGGCGGTCCGAGGGTCACGTCCAGGCGTACACGGTAGCACAAGCTGGTAAGGAGCGAGCAGATGGCCGTACGGGTCGGCGTGGGGTACGACGTGCATGCGTTCGCGGAGCCGAACGCCGGCAGGCGGCTGATGCTGGCTGGGATAGAGGTGGCCTACGATCGGGGACTGGCCGGCCACTCAGATGCCGACGTGGTGCTGCACGCGGTGGTGGATGCGCTGCTGGGAGCGGCAGGACTGGGGGATATTGGCCAGCACTTCCCATCGAGCGACGCGCGCTGGCTGAACGCGTCGAGCACGGCCTTTCTGACCGCTACGCGTGACCTGCTGGCGGAGCGCGGGTGGCGCGTGGGCAATGTGGACGCGACGGTGGTGGCGGAGCGGCCGCGGTTGTCGCCGTATGTGCCGGCGATGCGGGCGCACGTCGCGCGCGAACTGGGGGTCGATCTAGAGCAGGTGAGTGTGAAGTCGAAGACCACCGATGGGCTGGGCTTCACGGGGCGAGGTGAGGGGATGGCGTGCTACGCGGTGGCGCTGGTGGAGCGTGATTGATGGCGGGAGCCGGAGGAACGCAGCGCGGCAGAATGAGGCGCGTTGGGCGCACTGCTCCCTTGCGCCCAACGCCGCGCGGACACATGGCTAGCACATCAGCCAGCGGCGGCCGAACTCGCGCATGGTCTCGATGAGAGAGATCAGCGCGAGACCCTTTTCAGTCAAGGTGTACTCGACTTTGGGCGGCACTTCGGCGTACATCTGGCGGCGCAGAACACCTTCGGCTTCAAGCGTGCTCAGACGCTCGGAGAGCGTCTTGGGGCTGATGCCGTGGAGGGAGCGCTCCAGCTCGCTGAAGCGCTTCGTGCCGGTCGCCAGATCGCGGATGATGAGCAGTGTCCACTTGCCGCTGACGATTTCGGCGGTGCGGGCGACAGGACAGACATCTCCGTCGCTGAGGGTTGTTTGTTCTGGTTCGGTCTTGACTTGCATCGTTCCCCCCAATCCCCTCCGCCACAGCCACGTGCAGCACATGGCGCGGGCCTACCGGCGACCAGGCTGCACATCCCCACATAACAAGGATAGCACGTTCGAGCGCGAACGTAAAGGAGAATCAGGCGTAGGGAGTCTCCTGATAGAAGCGGCAAGGTGGCCCATGCGCGGGAGAGGTTTGCCATCGTCAGCGCGACTCTGCTATCCTGTGGCGGGCTGGGCGCATATCGATGCGCCCCTACCCCACCGGGCGGGCGGACGGGCGGACGGGCGCATATCGATGCACGCCCACCGACAGGCGCAGGACGTGAGGGCAAATCGACGGGCCCATACGCGACCCATACGCGATGGGCGGGGACGATCACCCGGGTCTACGTTGAGTCTACACCGCAGCAAGCATATGAGCATGAGGTAGCGCGTTGAGTGTGAGCAATCCTCGCTCGGCCAGTTCCAGGGAGGGAGCGACCGATCCGCCGGCGCCGAGCGCGGCGGAGCCGCGCACCGTCATGCTCGGGGGCAGCGGGATACGCCGGGCAGTTTTGCCCGATCCGCTGTATGGTGAGGTGCGGGTGGCCGGATGGGCCGCAGCGCTGCTGGAGACGGCGCCGTTCCAGCGACTGGCGGGAGTTTCGCTCTCCGATGTGCCGGGCGAGCTGCTCTTTGGGCGGCCGTTTCCCTCACGCCTCGACCATGCGTGCGGGGTCTATCACCTGGCGCGCATCGCGCGGCCGCGCGACCGTCTGCTGCAGGCGGCGGCGCTCGCGCATGACCTGGGGCATGGGCCGTTCGGGCATGTCTGCGAGCCACTGATGCGCGAATGGCTGGGGCGGGACCACGAGCAGCGGGCGGCACAGCGGCTGGCCGCCGTGCGGATGGCGCTGCCGGCCAGCGCGCAGCGCCACATGGCCTGGCTGGACTGGGATGAGGTGGCGGCGCTGGTGGTGGGAGCGGGCGCGGATGGACGCGGGGCGCTGCTGAACGGTCGCCTGGACTACGACAATATGGATAACGTGGCTCGCTTTCTGGTCGCCGCCGGCCTGGGCGAGCCAGGGTACGCACCGGAGACGCTGGCACGGGCTCTGCGCCTCATGCCAGCGTCTCCGGTGCGCGAGGGCGACGCGGCGGACGCCCGGAACAGCGAGGCGCCGAACGAGCCGACCTATCTGATGGCGCAGGCGGAGGCCGAGGCGCTGGCATGGCAGGCGGCGCGCGTCACGACCTACGGCTATCTGCACGGCGAACATCGCAACCTGGCCCCACACGCGATGCTGCGCAAGTCTGTGGAGCTGGCCTTCGCCCAGCATGCGTTGCCCAGCAGCTTCCTCGACATGACCGATACGCAGGCGCTGGCCTGCCTCTGCGAGAGCGGGCATCGCGGCGCCGCGGAGCTCGCCGAGCGTGTGCGGGCGGGCAGCGAGCACCGGCATGCGTGTGTGTGGGAAGCTGAAGTGCCGCAGTCCGCCGCCGCGCGTGGGCTGCTCGGCGATTGGCGGGCGCGGTTACGGTTGGAGGCGGATCTGGCCGCGGAGGCCGGATTGGCGCCGCAGGCGGTGATCGTGGAGGTGCTGGTGTCGCGCGCGGGGAGGACGCTGCCGCCGCTCTCGCCGGCGGGTCGGCCCGGCACGTTCACGTGGCTGCCCGCGCCGCTGCCCGCGCCGCGGCTGCTGCACCTGTTCGTGGCCGCGGGTACGCCGCGAGATTACGCGCGGCGCCTGCAGGCAGCCGCCCAGCGCCGGCTGGGCGCGGTGGGGGTGATTGGGCGCGGGGGCGACGAAAGCGAATGGTGAGCGGGCCGGCCGCGCGGCGACCTCGCGATGCCGACTTTGCGGCAGGGACGAAATCTGCTAGAATGGCTGACGAACGGGGCGCGTAGGTGCGGCGGTGTGGACGTGGGGGGATGGATGTGCGCCCCCCCGCGCCGTGCGCTGTTCTCAAACACTCGGCGCTGGCGCGTCATCCGACTGGAGTGGAGGTCGGTCCGCGCATGGCGTATCTGGACGAGCAGCAAGAGCAACGTCCGTCCTACGGGGTCTCCCGAGACATACCCTCGGAGGCGGCGGAATTCACCACGCCTGCCACGCACGACGGTAGCACGCTGGCGGACGTGCCCACTCCTAGCAGTCTGGTCACGCGACTCACACCGGTGGCGCCACGCGTCGTGCCCGTGCTGTCACATCCCCTCAACCGATCCAGCCAACCGTCGCCCGATGCCGCAAGCGGACCGGTCCGCGGCTATACAATCTTGATCGTCGAAAACGAAGACAGCAATCGCATCCTCATGGAGAAGATCCTCGGGTTCGCTGGCTACCGTTGTATGGTCGCGTGCAACGGTCAGGAGGCGCTGGACATCTTCGACCGAGAGCGGCCGGACATGGTGCTGACGGACATCTCGATGCCCGTCATGGGGGGCTTCGAGGAGATCGCATCCATTCGGGCGCGACCAGAGGGCGCGCGCGTTCCGATCGTGGCCGTATCGGCCCACGCCATGAGCGGCGACCGCGAGAGCGCGCTGCGTGAAGGCTGTGACGAA
Source organism: uncultured Ktedonobacterales bacterium (assembly GCA_964416775.1). Classification (GTDB taxonomy): domain Bacteria; phylum Chloroflexota; class Ktedonobacteria; order Ktedonobacterales; family JADMIN01; genus CAYQFU01. Next base: position 7,428 of record CAYQFU010000089.1, on the reverse strand, counting down.
TATTTAGTGAAACCGTACCGGCCGCGTGACTTGCTGGATGTGGTGGCGCGGTTGTTGAAGGAAGCGAGAGTGTAGCTTGGCTGCTGAAGTGGGCGCGCGAACTGCGCAGGGCACCATCGAGGTGCGAGTGAGCACGCGCGATGTGCAGCAGTTCGAGGGCGACGCGGTGGCGGTGGGCGTGTTCGCCGATGCGGATGAGCTGGAGGGGCCGGCGGCGACACTGGACACGGCGATGGCGGGGGCGATTTCGGCGCTGCGCGCCAGCGGCGAGATCACCGGCGCGGCTGACGAAGTGACGCTGGTGCATACGCTGGGCAAGATCGAAGTGGCGCGGGTGGCCGTCGTCGGGCTGGGCAGGCGCGAGCGATTCAGCGCCGACCGGGTGCGCCGGTCGGCGGCGATCGTGTGCCGGGCGCTACGCCGGGCGGGTGCGCGGCATGTGGGGCTGGCGCTGGCCTGGGCGGAATCGGGGGTAAACCTGGCGCTCGCGGCCCGCGCGGCGTCGGAGGGCGCGCTGCTGGGTCTGTATGAGTTCACGCGCTACAAGCAGCAGAGCGACAACGCCATGCCGAGCGGAGCGGAGAATGGCCGCGGGCACAAGCAGATCGAGGCGATCACGATCCTGGGGCGGGGGCGCGAGCCGGCGCTGCGCGCGGCCGTGGAGCGCGGGCTGATCCTGGCGGAGGCGACCAACCTGGCACGCGACCTGGGCAACGAGCCACCCAACGTGCTGACGCCCACGGAGATGGCCAACCGCGCGCGCGCGATGGCGGCCGAAGTGGGCCTGGAGTGCGAGGTGCTGGGGCGCGACCGGCTGGCTGAGCTGAACATGGGCGCACTGCTGGGCGTGGCCCGTGGGAGCGTGGAGCCGCCACAGCTGATCATCCTGCGCTATCGCGGCGGGCCGGCTGACCAGCCGGGGCTGGCGCTGGTCGGGAAGGGCGTCACGTTCGACTCGGGCGGCATCTCGCTCAAGCACGCCGAACACATGGACGACATGAAGATGGACATGTGCGGCGGAGCGGCGGTGATTGGGGCGATGCGCGCCATCGCGCAGCTCAAGCCGGCCATCAATGTGACGGGACTGGTGCCGGCGACGGAGAACATGCCGAGTGGCAGCGCCTATCACCCAGGAGACATCTTGCGTGCGTCCAACGGCAAGACGGTCGAGATCCTCAACACGGACGCCGAAGGGCGGCTGATCCTGGCGGACGCGCTCGCGCACGCGGTGCGGCTGGGGCTGGCGCCGATCGTGGACGCGGCGACGCTGACGGGAGCCATTGGCGTGGCGCTGGGGACCGTGCGCGCGGGGCTGTTCAGCAACGACGACACGCTGCAGAAGACGATCCAGCAGGCGTCGGAGGTGGCGGGCGAGCGCCTGTGGCCGATGCCGATGGACCCGGAATACGATGAGCTGATCCACAGCGAGATCGCGGACATGAAGCAAGTGGGAGGCCGGCAGGGCGGCGCGATCTCGGCGGCCAAGGTGTTGAGCAGATTCGTGGACGATAGGCCCTGGGCGCACCTGGACATCGCGAGCGTGGCATGGCGCGATGCGCGGCAGAGCGACGGGGCGAAGGGAGCCACGGGGGCTGGCGTGCGGCTCTTCGTGGAGCTGGCGACACTGCTGGCGGAGCGGCACTGAGGCACGTTCCCAGGCATCTCGACGCAAGGGCGCCGGTCCGAGGTGGACCGGCGCCTTGTCGTGTGCGAGGGGTGGGAGGGACCAGCCGATCGGCTATCAGGCGCGTGCCAGGCGGTCGCGCCTGACCGCCGAAGAAGCCCGTCGCAATGGCGCGATCGAGATGGATCAATGCGGTCACGATGGCAAACAGGAAGATGCCAATCTGGAGCACGCCAAGCTGGAGTGGACCGAGACGGGAAAAAGCGCGACGCACGGTCATTTGGGCCATCGTTCAATTGCCTTTCCTGTCTGCCGGCTGAGGAGCGTGCGCAGGCTCCTTGCCAAGAGCCAGGTGGTGCGGCGAGTTCCTTGCGCCGCGCTCACGAGGCTACGATGGAAAGCTAAACGGAGCACTGGGCGGGACTGAAGATGCGCTGAACGAGTGTCCGCTCGCCAGCTCAAGCGCGGCCGACAGGTGAAGGCACATAGGGATGCTGGCACACCCACTGCATGTGGGCTCGGATGCACACTCAGCGCGCAACGCGAAAGGCGTATGCGGCCCAAGGGCGGCTACAGGCGCACGGGGGGTGTCGGGCAAGGATGCCCGACCCCTCCAGGAGGCGGGGTCGCAGCAAGCACACGAAGAAGATCCGGATTCCTGGTGGGGATCCGGCTCTTCGATCAGGGTTGGGTTGCGCGGCGGTTACGGTTGGACATGCGTGATGAAGGTGCCCCAATTGGCGTAGAAGGTGCGCGTGCCACCACAGGTGGTGTCTGCCGCGAATTGGGCATCGGTGCAACTCTGGCCGACGTACTCGGCGGCTATCCAGATCGAGCCGTCGCTGTCGGCTACAGCCAACGGGGTGCTCCGTATCACGCGGGGGCATCTGATCGCCGCCGTAACCATCGCCGGCTCATGCTCGGTGCAAGCCAGTGTCAGTGGCATGACGGATGGGAGAACCACACGAGCGCCGCGAGACGGCGCTGGCGGGCATGCCTTCAGCCAGCCAAGCGGAGTGCATCGCACTACGACTCGTTC
>CAYQFU010000089.1:0-4665 GCA_964416775.1 uncultured Ktedonobacterales bacterium | reverse complement strand
TCCCCTCCCCCGACCCCTCCCCACTGCGGTGGAGAGGGGAGTTGCGGCGCGGGTAAGGTGAGGGACGCGGACACGGGCACAGGTGTGGTGCGGGTGAGGGGCGGAGCCCGGTCACGAGCGAGAGACAGGTGGCAGTCAGGACGAGGATGTGGTAGGATAGGTGAGAACGATTCTCATTCTCGTGTGAGGTGCACCATGGGACACACTACCGGTGGGCAGCAGGCGCCGGCCGCGGCTGCGCACGCGGACGCGGCGGCGCATTTGAGCGCGCACGCGCGCGCCGTGCTGGAGACGCTGCGGGCGGCGCGACATCATCCCACGGCGGCGGAGCTGTATGAGGATGTGCGCCGGGCACATCCGCGACTCGGCCAGGCGACGGTATACCGCGCATTGGCGGCGCTGGAGACCGCGGGGCTGGCAGTGGAGGTCTGGCGCGACGAGCTAGGCCGCCACTATGACGCGCGCACGGACGTCCACGACCACCTCGTCTGCACGTGCTGCGGTCGCGTGAGCGACGTCGAGCGGCCGGCGGCGGCGCTGCCCGAGGAATTCATCGAAGCGGCGGCACAACGCGGCCACCGAGTTGCGGGCTATGAGGTCCGGTACTATGGCATGTGCGCGGACTGTCGTGGACAGCGCGAGCGAACAGAGGGAGCATGATGTGACGTTGTCGAAGGCGCGGCCCCGGACGCCGAGGCGCGAGCGATGGTGCGCTAGACGTACGTGACGCGCATGGCCGATACGTACGCTGACCATTTGATGCATGTCGAAGCCAGGAGGAAGGGACATTCTCATGCCTGATACACCACAGACCGGTATGGCCGACGCGGGCGCGCCGCAGGAGACGGCCACGCCGCCCGTTCGAGAAGACACGCGGAACGCGCTCATCGCGGCGCTGCAGCAGAACTGGCGGCGCGAGCAGGAGGGCGCGCGCACGTACCGTGATCTGGCGGCCCACGAGCGCGACGCCGGCCGGAGGCAGGTGCTGACGAAGCTGGCCGAGGCCGAGGAACGGCATGCCGCGAAGTGGGCGGCGAAGCTGGCGGAGCTTGGGGTCGCGCCACCGGCGCTGGAGGTGACGTGGTGGGACCGCGCGCGTACGTGGGTGCGGCGCGGCCTGGGCACGGACGCGGCGCTGCGGCGGATGGAGGCCGACGAGGACGTGGACATCGCGCGGTACGAGGCCCACGCGCGCGCGGTGGACGACGCGGAGGTGTCGCGCATGCTGCGCGAGGTGCGCCGGGAGGAGCAGTCGCACGGGCGCATCATCCGCGATATGCTCGCGCCAACCGGTCCCCAGAGCATGCTGGACGTGATGCTGCGGCGCGAGCGCTGGCACAAGCGCGGCGGCGGCTGGCTGGGCGATGCGATCTACGGCGCCAACGACGGGCTGGGCGCGGTCTTCGGCATCGTGAGCGGCGTGGCCGGCGCGACAGGCGGGCAGAACACGACGGTGCTGATCGCGGGGCTGGCGGGAATGCTGGCCAGCGCCCTCTCGATGGGATCGGGCGCGTACCTGGCGACCAAGAGCGAGCGCGAGGTGTATCAGGCCGAGATCGATCGCGAAAAGGGTGAGATCGAGGCGGACCCGGAGGAGGAGAAGGAGGAGCTAGCGCTCTTCTACCAGCTCAAGGGGTTCACCGAAGAGGAGTCGCAGACGCTGGCGAACCGGCTGAGCCAGCAGCCGGACCAGTTCCTGCGCACGCTGGCGCATGAGGAGCTGGGGCTTTCGGAAGCGAACTTCCCCAATCCAGGGATAGCGGCGCTTTCGGCGGCCGTCTCGACGGGCCTCGGCGCGTTCATCCCGATCATCCCGTTCTTCTTCATCGGAGGCATCGCGGCCATCCTGTGGGCGGCGGGAATCAGCCTGGTGGCCCACTTCGCGGTAGGCGCGGCCAAGACGCTGGTGACGGGCCGCTCGGCCTGGGTCAGCGGGATGGAGATGACGGTGGTAGGCGCGATCGAGGCGGTGATTACGTTCGCGCTGGGCTCGCTCTTCCACGCGGTGGGGTAGAGCGCCCACCCCACACCCCTCTCCCGCCGCGGCGGGAGAGAGGTCGTGGCGCTCGTACCAGCCGCGCGACGAAGATCGCGCGGGCAATCGGCGAGGGCGGGGGAGGTGGTGGGGCGACAGGGCATAGACTGCACAGCGATGCGGCAGGGGCAAGATGGGTGGTACTCGTACCAGCCGCGCGACGCAGATCGCGCGGGTAATCCGCGGGGGCGAGATCAGCGGTACGGCGAAAGAGCGCAGACGGCCGGTTGCAGCGATGGGGGCGAGGGAGGCGGTGGGGCGAGGGGCCGGCGATTGAAATCGCGCCTGGATGGCCTGCGGCCGCGAAGTCCGCCCAAGGCGGACTGGGGCGAGAGTGGATGGCAGGCGAGTCGCACCGATCAGTATTGACGTAGGTGTACGTGAGTGCGCGGGCGTGGGCTGGGATGGGGGTAGTGCAAGTCGAATGTTGCCCGTCGATTGCCTTCTCGCGATGGATATATGGATGTGAGGCCCGCGCGGGATGCGTAAGCAGGAACGTTAGTGGGGGCGAGCGGGCTGCTCGAACAGGGCGGGGAGAGTCTGGGTGTAGGGTGGGCGGGCGATGCCCGCCTCGGTGATGATGGCGGCGACGTAGGATGCGGGAGTGACGTCAAAGGCGGGGTTGGCGGCAGGCACTCCAGTGGGGGCGATTGGCATGCCGCGGATTGTGGTGACTTCGTCGGGAGCGCGCTGCTCGATGGGGATGGCGTCGCCGTTGGGCAGGGCGAGATCGATGGTGGAGCGGGGGGCGACGACGTAGAGGGGGATGTCGTGGGCGCGGGCGAGCACGGCGAGGCCGTAAGTGCCGATCTTGTTGGCGACGTCGCCGTTGGCGGCGATGCGGTCGGCGCCGACGAAGACGGCGCGGATGCCGCCGTGGCGCATGAAGTGAGCGGCCATGTTGTCGGTGATGAGGGTGAGGGGCACGCCCGCGTGGGCAAGCTCCCAGGCGGTGAGGCGCGCGCCCTGGAGGATGGGGCGGGTCTCGTCCACGTAGACCTGGAGGCGGCGACCGGCGGCGTGAGCGACGAAGATGGGGGCGAGAGCGGTGCCCATGCCCGCGGTGGCCAGTGCGCCGGCGTTACAGTGAGTGAGGAGCACGTCGCCGTCGGCGATCAAGGTGGCGCCGTGCTCGCCCATGGCGCGGCAGGCGGCGGCATCTTCGGCGGCGATGGCGTGGGCCTCGGCCAGCAGACGCGCGGGCAGATCGGCCACGGACGCGCCGGCGTTGAGGTGGGCGCTGGCTATGGCGAGGAGGCGTTCGAGCGCCCAGGCGAGGTTGACGGCGGTGGGACGCGTGGCGCGCAGGCTGGCGGCGATCTGCTCCAGCGCGGCGCGGGCGGCATCGGGCGTGAGGAGGTCGGGCAGTGTCTGGCGGGCGCCGAGCGCGAGGCCGTAGGCGGCGGCGACGCCGATGGCGGGGGCGCCACGTACCTGGAGCGTGCGGATGGCGTGGGCTACGGCGGCTGGGTCCTGGCACGTGAGTACTACGTAGTCCGCGGGCAAACGCGTCTGATCTACCAGGCGCAGAGCGCCCTCGGGGCCGGCGACTGGATCCCACCAGAGCGCGACGGGGATGCCCTCAGGTGAGACGAACATCCCATCCGCCAGCATGGGAGCGACAAGTGTAGTACTTAGGTCCACTCCGGTCCCATCGTGCCCCGCGCGGCTCATAGAAGACTCCTGTGACAGACGTACGAGCAGGCTTTATAGCGGGCGTCCCACGCTTGGCGCGCACGCGGCGGATGCGGTCGCGGCGATGCACGGAAGCCGGCGGAGAGAGGCTCCAGCGAACGGAAATAGCTGGCGCCGATAGGATAATTCTACCATGCGCGTTGTGGCGCGGGAAACGGACAAGATCGCGCGCGCACGCGGTGAGGCGGCTTGTGAAGCGGGTTGGGGCGTCGCCAAGGGGCGCTGCGCCTGCCTGGATGCACGACTTGCGGATATGATAGGATGGCACCGTTCAGCCACGTTGGCATCGGGACGCTCCGGCAGACAGCCGAGCGCATGTTACCCCCGTTTTACGTGTCCGTTCCACACGACAGTAGGGCTAGAGAGGCGTGGCCCTCTGGTCAACGGGAACCGGACCGGCAGGAGGGCCGGAGGATGGACCTGGGGACCGGAGCAACCGTCGCGGGGCGCTCGGGTGTCGATGGGATGGCAAATCAACCGCCAGAGACATCGAAGGGGCGCGCGCGCATGGCCAAGGGGGAGTCGGACCAGACGTGGTCCTTCGAGCGGATCTACGACGACTACAAGACGCCCATCTACAACTACATCTATCACCTGGTCGGCAATCGCGAGCAGGCCGATGATCTCACTCAGGACACGTTCCTGAAGGCGTTCAAGGCACTGCCCAAGATGGACGCGAGTCTCAAGCTGTCGGCGTGGCTGTATCGCATCGCGACCAACACGGCCTACGATGCGCTGCGGCGACGCAAGCTGATCGCCTGGCTACCCTGGCAGGACCTGGATCACGAGCCCGCAGACACGGAGAGCGCCGATCCACAGGAAACCATCGGGACGACGGAGCTGGTGCGGGCCACGCTGAACCGCATGCCGCCCCAGTACCGTGCGGCCCTGCTGCTCTACACACAGGAAGGCTTCTCCTACGCGGAGATCGCGGC
>CAYQFU010000088.1:1434-20656 GCA_964416775.1 uncultured Ktedonobacterales bacterium | reverse complement strand
AGGCGCCGGTCACCAGCCCCACATAGCCCGTCCCCACCACACAAATCCTGCTCATCCGCCTACTGCTCCTTCTATTCACCTGCTGTTTCGCCCTGTTCGCGTTCGCCGCTTTGCTGCTCTACGTCGCTGCTCGACGATGGACGCCGCACTCCCCTCCCTGCGGTGGCGTGCTCTGCTAATTGAGACCCCTGAAGAGGGGCGAGAGTAACACCAGAACGCCAAATACGGCTGGTGACAACCGGCCCCGCGCGCTCGAGTCTTGCCCAGTCCCAACCAAAGGGTGTACGCTAGTCGTCGGGATCAAAGGATAGCGCAACTGCCGCCGGCGCGCGAGCAGAGTGGCCAGACCGGGCTATGGCGACCGAGCATGCCGCTAGCGCGGCGGGAGCTGGCGCGGACGGGTATGTGCCGGCCGGAGGAGGTACTGTGGGGGTGGTCGTACGCCAGCCCAAGGCGTATCCTGTGTGCGGCGACACCTCAATGACGCGAGCGCCGGCTGAAGGGGCGCGGGCATGGCGGCGAGCAGCCGGCTAAGGAGAACGATGCAGTGGAAATAGCAGCGGCGACGAGCACGGCAGACGCAATCGCGGAGGCACATCGGGCGGACGTGGCAGCACCCGCATTCGGCCGGCGTAATCTGATTACAGCGGTCGCTCTGTATCTGGTGGCGCTGGGAGGCATGGTGCTCCTGGACCATGCGCTCAATCAGAGCGTGCGGAGCGTTTCAAACGGCCCGGACTTCATCTATCAGGCCGAGGCGTTTCTGCATGGGCGATGGAATATCGTGGCGCCGCCTCGGGTGCCTGATGTGGTGCTGCTGGACGGGAAGCAATACATCGTCTATCCTCCGTTTCCGGCGCTGCTGATGGTTCCACTGGTGGCCATCTGGGGACTGAAGACGAGCGACGTGCTCTTCACGCTGGTGATCTCGGCCGCCAATCTCCCGCTGCTGTACCTGTTGCTCGAGCAACTGCGGGCGAATGGGCTGACGCGGCGGAGCTGGGTGGAACACGCGATCATCAGCGTGTGTCTATTCTTCGGCTCGATCAGTTTGGTACTATCGCTGCACGGCGGCATGTGGTTTACCGCGCAGATCGTGTGTATGGCGTGCACGCTGCTGTCGCTGCTGCTGGCCTTTCGCCACCAGTTCGCATGGAGCGCGGTGCTGCTGGGCTGCGCGTTCTTCAGCCGCGGGACGCTGGCGCTTGGCTTTCCCGTGCTCTTCTACCTCGCCTGGCAGGACGCCGGGAAGGAGCACCTGCTGGAGCGATTTGTGGGCTCGCTCGCGCGGCGCAAGCCGGACTGGGCAGCCGTGCCCTGGCGGCGGCTGACGCCCATCGCACTAATCGCGGCGGTGACGGTGGCGCTGTTCGCGGTGCGCAACGTGATCAACTTCGGCTCGCCGTTCGAGTCCGGCTACGACATTCTGGTCCAACAGCACTATCCGGCGGTGCGTGACGGTGTCTTCAACGTCAAGTATATTCCCGCGAATATCGTCGCCAACTTCTTCACCTTCCCGCACGTGGCGTTTCAGGGCCCGTTCGACCGGCATCCGGTCATCGATATGTTGGACGGCAATGGGGTGGGCATCAGTGTGTTCTTCACGACGCCGCTGTTCCTGCTGCTCTTCTGGCGCAATCGGCGGCTGAGCTGGCTGCGGGTGGCGCTGTGGGCGACGGTGGGATTGTTCGTGGTGGCGGTGCTGCTCTTCCACGCGGCCGGATGGTATCAATTTGGGGCGCGGTATCTGTTCGACGGCTATCCGTACGCCTTCCTGCTGCTGGCGCTGAACGAGACGCGGATAGATTGGCGCTTCGTGGCACTGGGACTGCTCGGCATCGGCATCAATCTGCTCGGGGCGCATCAGTTCTGGACGTACCACATCATCCACATCTGATGTGGAATCTGATTGAATCGTCGCGCCTGCGTCCGCCGGGCGTCACCGGACGCGGGTGCATATCCATGCGTCCCTACCCTGCGCGGGTGATTGCCAAGGCGTGACATGAGTGTCGCAGCGCCGCGCCAGCTCCCCGTTCGTGCCGCGCCAGGAGGCGGTGCTGGCCCACGAGCTGGCGCTGAGAAAGCGGGTCGCGACGGGCCGCGCCGACCTACAGCGCGGGCCAGTCGCGCGGCAACCCGCCTCCTGGATGCTGGCGCTGGGCGTGCCCAGAGGGTGCGGATGCGCTGGCTACGAAGTGGTGCCAGAACTTCCGACGAGCGATCGCGCCATCTCCGGCTGCATGTTCGGGAGCGCACCTGCTGTCGCGGGATCGGCGGATGAGCCGCCTACCCGTTGCTCGTCGCCGCTCCTGTGTAGAAGTGGCATTGCGTGGATCGTGAGGAATACGAGTAGCGCGTTGCGCAGCGCAAGCGTCATGTGCCAAGCATGCTGGGCATGGAACAAGAATGGGTAATTATAGGTCGTCAGCGCACAGAGCATCAGCCAAATCGTCGGTACGAGACCAGTGAGCGCCATGTCATACGCGACGAATGGAAACATCCAGATGAGGTATTGATCGCTGAAGATCTTACCGCTGGTGATGAACAGCATGAGGACAATCAACCAGGCTCTTCGCTGCGACAACTGGCCGCGCCAGATCGCTACGAGCGTATAGACGAGGCCGACGACAAACAAGAGAGACATCAACCCCGACGCCACTCCAGACAGTGGACTCTTGACGTTGTCAGAGCCGTAAAAGAAGAACGACGTCATTTTGATGCCAAATTGATCGCCGATCCAGACAATGGTGGCAGGTACTGATTCCACCTGAATCGGCCGGTGTCCCAGGTCGGCGAACTGCCGATAGGTCTCGATTGGATTGATGGCAACTGAAATGCCCAGGAACACGACGCAGACGCCGACAAACACCGAGACAGGGAGCAACACCGGTCGCAATGAGCGCCAGGAGCGCCAGAAGCGCTCAGGAGCAGGCATGGAACGGATATGTGCAATGAGCAATGGAGCCATGAAGAGAGCCGGGTAAAACTTGAGCAAGGCACCCAGCGCCAGGAGCACGTATGCCCAGGTCCAGCGCCGCCGCTCCGCCAGCAGCAACGCCGCGAACGACACACCCGCCGGCCAGAGATCAAATCGGCCAGCGCCGGTGGCGAAAGCACCCAGACTCATGAGCACCCCATAGAATGCCGCGCGGCGCCAGCCGGCAAAGCGCGCGATCACACCATATAACACGAGTCCCAACACGACCATTTCAATCGCGAAGGCCTGTGGATATACCTGGGACGGCGCCAGCAAGGGCAGTGAAAATGGAATCAACGAGAGGATCGGGTACTCGATGGGCAGGGTCTGGAAGGGCTGCGTAATGCCACTGTTCGCCTGCATCCAGTGCACAATCGGGGCGGGCAGGAAGTGAGACTGCGGAAGGATTAGTGCGTTATTGTGGATGGTGTCGATGACCGCCTTGCACTGTAGGGGATTTAGGCCTGCCACAGCTTGCGGGCCCCGCCAGAACATCGTCGCGAAGCACTGATAGCGGTATACGTCTCCCCAATAGCCGTCCGGTGTCCCGGCAGGGTACACATTGACCATGAAGCCATCGTACAGCATGATGACCATGAAGACGCCGATGCCTACCAGGCTGAGCGTCGCCCATCCATGCTTGCGCCAAAAGTGTCTGGCGGACACAAGAATTCCGGGCTTCTCGGCCTGAGAACTGCTCGACACGCTCACTGCGGATGGCTTCATCGTCCTTGTCCCTCGTTCATACGCACAATCGCTCAGTTGTAGTCGGTCGAGCACAAGCAGGTTGCCAGATGATCCCGCAACGCACCTTCGTGCGGTCTCAGTGCGCTTGTGCAAGGCACTGCCCCCACCCGCAAAGCGCTAACGAACTCCACAAGCATGACGAAGATCGACGGCGCCCCGCCACGAGGCTCCGACATGTGCGCACTGGAGAAGTCGTCGCACGTGCACACTACTGGGTTACGTTAGCATAGCGGGGACTCAGCCACAACTCACCCGTCCATCTGGGCGAGGCGAGTTGCTTCAGTTTGCACCACACGCTAGCTACACACTCCGTGTGTCCTCGTTGACCGCGATTGAACGCCGAACACGCTCCTATTGTACAAACGGGCGTCCTGGGCAGATGCGGCGGTTCCACTGAATGCTAACGGGTAGACTAGCAGGCAGCAATGCGTCCAACCCGTTGAGCGGCTGACTTGACGCGGATCGAGGAGAGGCTCGAAGAGAGGATCGAGCGATGGCGATGAGCCCACCCATTGAGACGCACAAGCCGAACGCGCAGTCGCGCGGTTCCTGGCACGACGACCAACATTGGTCATGCGTCTGGAACGGCTCGAAGCGCAGGTGCAGCGCGGTCACAACGCTTCATAGCGAGTGGGGACAAGGGTCCACCGACTGGGTGGCGTTTCCCGCACAGCATCGTGCTCGTTAGCGCTCGTCGTGAGCCTCTTGCACGTCCTCCAGCACTCGTGTGCGGCTCCTGCGCGCTCGCCGTGCCGGCTGTTCCGCGAGCGCGTCCGCTTCTTCGGCGACTGGCGGCTCGGCGGCCAGTGGCGCCACGTCTGGCGGATCGACCGGTTCGACCGGTTCGACCGGATCAGCTGTACCGGCCGTTCCCGGGAGCGGGTCGGATTCGACGACCGGCGGGCCCTCGCGATCGGCGGCGAGTTGCGGGAGTGCGGCAGTGGGTCCGGCAGGAGGCGGCGCCGGCTCGCTCTTTGGCATGGCCGCGGTCGCGCCGCTCGCGCTGCCCGCGCCCTCCGGCGCAGCTTCGTGGGCGGCATCGTGGGCGGCGGCATGCGCGAGAGCCGCGGCGTCCTCCGCCTGGCGGCGGCTCGCCACGAATTCGTCGGCGCGCTGCGCCACCCATGCGGCGTGCGCCAGGTGCATCGCCTGCAGTGTCGCCAACATGGCCTGCGTGTCGGCGTCCGGCTCGTCCTGGGCCAGCGAAGCGATACGCTCCGTCATCTGCCGCTGCAGCTCGGCGTACGCGGAGAAGCGCTCGTCCAGGCGATCAGGTGCGACTACGCGCCCGGCCGCCGTGCCCACCTTCTGGCTGATTTCCGCTTGCCGCTGGGCCAGGACCTCGCGCACGTCGACGCACGCCTGCGCGGCCTGTCCGCCCATCACCGTGAGCGCCTGGCGCTCCAGCGAATCGGTGGCCATGGCGGTCAGCGCGATGAGGATTTCCACGCTGGCGCGCTCATCCTCCAGCAGCTCGTTGAGCGCGTGTACATGCTGGGCATCCATAGCTGTGCGCGCCGGCTCTCCCGGATCGGATCCGTGGGCTGTCCGCCGGCAAGATGGCCGGTGCAACCCGTCTGGGCGCCCGTGCCGCGTGCTCGCCTGCGCTTCGCGCGCGAATCCACTCCGATCTCTGCTCGACGCGGCAGCCTCCTCTCTGTGCCTCGCTGCTGTAAGGCTGACTCTCGGTTGGACCCGGCCGATGTTTGCGCACGCGGCGCATGCGCTCCCCCTGGACGTCCGCCTGGAAGCCAGGGTGAAGCCGATGGAATTGCCGCGCCTGCCGAGTGCTGTTTGACTGCGCACGACACCCAACAGTAGGGTAAACCCGCCGGGGGGGCGGGCGCAAGCGCCAACGGAAAGAAGTGGAAAGAAGTCATGGCCCGAGCGCGTCCGCGCCCGCACCTGCCTTCTATGCTAGCGCACGCCGCGTACCAACCATCGTCCGGCGCACACGCCGCTGACCAGTATGCTCGCACTGGCTGGGACGGCGGCGGGCGGGGTCCGCCGCGCTCCTGGGCAGCTGGAGCGTGGGCAGATGGAGCGTGTTCGTCGTGCTCGGCCAGGGGATAATCAGATGCGACATTAGGGGGAACCGGTGCACGTGCGCCCGGCGGCGATCCACTGGGGCGTGGACGCAGCGCGATACGCTCCAACGGATTGCGCAAAGCAGGACCTGTCGCCGATCTAACAGTCCTCGGTCGGCAAGACGAAAAACGGCATGCGCGTGCGCGCATGCCGCCTGGTCCAAGATGGCTCCTGAGTGCTAGCTCTGCTGCTGTTGCTGCTGCCCTATGTCGGTAAAGAGGCCGACTCGCGTGCCCTGCGGATCGGTGAATACAGCGAACCAGCCAGTGCCAGGTATTTCGGTGCGCGGCACCTCCGCCTTGCCTCCGTTCGCCTCGATGCGCGCCAGCGTCGCGTCAATGTCGTCGGTGCCGATATACACCAACACCTCGCCCGGCGCGTAGCGTACGCCGCTCTCGCCGCCGTCGCTCACCTGCACGAACCCGCCGCCGAGACCGGCGCTCGTCTGGAACATGTGGTAGTCGGCGGTGGGGTCGGTGTGGAGCTGCCAGCCGAATACATTGCCGTAGAACTGCTGCTCTGACTTGGGATCTGGAGACGCGAACTCGATGTGCACGATGGAATGGTCGGGCATTGCGACTGCCTCTCTTTTGTGGGTTGGACCCACTCTATCTGAACCACGCCAACAGCGCGATGAGCAGATCATAGAACATTTGTTCGGAAATGTCAATCCCCCAGCACGCGTGTGAAGCGCGCCGCGACTCCACGCTCAGGCGCTCTGGTCTCGGCTGCTGTGCCGGCCGGCGCCCGCAGCACCAGGGATGCTGAGTCGCACGCGCCTACGGCTCGCGTTCTGTGGCAAGGCTTATGCCGGCACGGTCGACCGGTGTCTCCCATCCGCCACGTCCGCCACGTCTTCCGTGGTGGCACGAGTAACGCTCAGGCTCCTGCGGAGTCAATACTCTGGAACATCACACACGTGCGGGCGCACTCCGTTGGCCGCCCGCGGTTAGGGAGAGGAGCCGCTATCGCATGCAAGAGCCACAGACCTATGATGCCATCGTCATCGGCGCCGGCCAGGGAGGCGTTCCCCTCTCCATCGCGCTTGCTCGCGCCGGCCGGCGCACCGCGCTGATCGAGCGCGAGCACGTCGGCGGCACCTGCATCAACGAGGGTTGCACGCCTACCAAGACGATGGTCGCCAGCGCCCGCGTCGCCTATCTGGCTCGGCGCGCCGCCGACTATGGCGTCCATACCGGCCCCATCACCATCGATATGGTGCGTGTCCGGCAGCGCAAGCGCGACATCGTCGAGAGCTTCCGCAGCGGCAGCCAGCGCCGCATCGAGCAAACCAGGGGACTGGATCTGCTGATGGGAGAGGCGTCGTTCACCGGTCCGCATTCGCTCCAGGTGCGACTGAACAGCGGCGAAGTCCGCCACCTCAGTGCCCCCATCATCGTCATCAACACCGGCGACCGGCCCAGCGTGCCCGATCTGCCTGGCATGGACCGCGTCTCCTTCCTCAACTCGACCACGATCATGGAGCTCGACACCGTCCCCGATCACCTGCTCATCCTCGGCGGCGGCTACGTCTGCCTGGAGTTTGGCCAGATGTTCCGCCGCTTCGGCAGCCGAGTCACCATCGCCCAGCGCAGCGCCCGACTGCTCAACCGTGAGGACGCCGATGTCTCCGACGAAGTGGCGAAGATCCTGCGCGAAGACGGCGTAGATGTGCTGTTGAATACCCAAGCCGTCCGCGTCGAGCCGCAGCCGGCCGGCGCCATCCAGCTCACTGTGCGCGGCCCCGAGGGCGAGCGCACCCTCACCGGCTCGCACCTGCTCGTCGCCACCGGACGCACGCCGAACACCGAAGCGCTCAATCTCGCCGCCGCGGGGATCGCCAGCAACAAACAGGGGGAGATCGTCGTCGACGAGCAGCTGGAGACCAACGTGCCCGGCGTCTATGCCATTGGCGACGTCAAGGGGGGCCCCGCGTTCACGCACATCTCGTACGACGACTTCCGCATCCTGCGCACCAATCTGCTCGAAGGCGGCCATGCCAGCATGCGCGGCCGTATCGTCCCCTACACCGTCTTCATCGACCCACAGCTCGGTCGCGTCGGCCTGACCGAGCAGCAGGCGAGCGAGGAGGGGCGCGAGGTCCGCGTCGCGAAGCTGCCCATGAGCTATGTGGCGCGTGCCCTGGAGGTGGACGAGACGCGCGGCTTCATGAAGGCCGTGGTAGACGCTGGCACCCGCGAGATTCTCGGGGCGGCGGTGCTTGGGCTCGAAGGCGGCGAGATCATGGCCATT
Source organism: uncultured Ktedonobacterales bacterium (assembly GCA_964416775.1). Classification (GTDB taxonomy): domain Bacteria; phylum Chloroflexota; class Ktedonobacteria; order Ktedonobacterales; family JADMIN01; genus CAYQFU01. The sequence goes on along the minus strand of CAYQFU010000088.1, from coordinate 12,591 downwards.
TTTGAGGTGGCGATGATGGGCCACCTGCCCTACACCAGCCTCAAGGAAGGTACGTTCGCCCATCCTACTCTGGCCGAGTCTCTCAACAACCTGTTCATGTCCCTCGACGAGTAAGGGGCATACCTTTCAACCCATCCGCGATCAGGGAGCGGCCACCCCCATGGGTGGCCGCTCCCTGCTTGTTAAGCCGCCATGTCTTCTGCCACCGCCCCATCGTGCAACCATTAGCGGCATGTATGTGTTGTCCTTCTTGACAGCGAACGAATGAACGACGTATCGTCTCCAAACAGGGGAGGTGAGCGCATGATTGACGATGTGGACACCCAAATACTAACGATCGTTCAGCAGAACGCGCGGGCGAGCAACGCCGAGATCGCCCGCCAGGTGGGCATGGCGCCCTCCGCCATCTACGAGCGCCTGCGCAAGCTCGAAGCACGCGGCATCATCACCGGTTATGAGGCGCGGCTGTGCGCGCCCGCGCTGGGCCTAGGACTCGTGGCGTTCATCTTTGTTCGCGCCGACGAGCGGGTGGGCGAGCCACGCGCCGGAGCACAGCTCGCCGCCATTCCCGAGGTGCAGGAGGTCCATCACGTGGCCGGCGAAGATTGCTATCTCGTCAAGGTCCGGGTGGCGAACACCGAGGAGCTGAGCCGCCTGCTGCGTGACCGGATCGGCGCAATCGAGTGCATCCGCTCCACCCGCACCACCATCGTGCTCACCACGGTCAAGGAAACCTCGCAGCTCCCGCTGGCACCGGTCGTCCTGGAGGCCGCACATGACTGATGCTCCTGTGACGAGTGTGCCTGCCCGCTGGCGCGTGATCGCCGCGCTCGGGGCCGTGTACGTGGTGTGGGGATCCACCTACCTCGCGATTCGCTTCGCCATCGAGACGCTGCCGCCCTTCCTGATGGCCGGCACGCGCTTTCTCGTGGCTGGCGCGCTGCTCTACGCCTGGTCGCGCCGCAGCGGGACGCCTCGCCCCACCAGCGGCCAGTGGCGCGCAGCCGTCATCGTCGGCGGGCTGCTGCTGACCTGCGGCAACGGCGGTATCGTCTACGCCGAGCGGCTGGCGCCTTCCGGCGTCGTGGCGTTGCTCGTCGGCACCGTGCCGTTGTGGATGGCCCTGCTCGACTGGCTGCGTCCCGGCGGCGTGCGGCCCACGCTCGGCGTCGTCATCGGGCTGATCTGCGGCTTCGTGGGCATCGTCCTGCTCGTGAGCCCGTCGCAGCTGGGAGGCGGCGGCGGCGTCAATCCCGTGGGCGTCGGCGTGGTGCTGGTCGCGGCCGTCGGATGGGCCGCGGGCTCGCTCTACTCACGCTCGGGCCGCCTGCCCACCGCGCCGCTGATGTCCACCGCGGTCGAGATGCTCGCCGGCGGCGCGCTGCTGATCGTCGTCGGCACCCTGATCGGCGAGTGGTCGCACCTGCGCCTCAGCGCCGTCTCGCCGCGCTCCGCGCTCGGACTGGTCTACCTGATCACCTTTGGCTCGCTCGTCGGCTTTACGGCGTACATCTGGCTGCTGCGCACCGTCAGCGCCTCGCTCGCCTCCACCTACGCCTACGTCAACCCCATCGTAGCCGTCTTCCTTGGCTGGGCCTTCGACGCGGAGCCGCTGACGGTGCGCACGCTCCTGGCAGCGGCGGTCATCGTGGGCGGTGTGGTCGTCATTACCACCTTCCAGGTGCGGGCCAACGGGCACGCGCACAAGCGTGCCGTGGTCGATGCGCCGGCCGGCGCAGGCTGTGACGGGCCGGCCATCGCGGAGCCGCCTTCTCTGCGCGCCTGATTGGCGGCGGCGCTCCCGTTCCTCCTCTCGCCATTGCCCATCAGGCTCTTGTGCTTCGGCCCTCGGTCTCGCCTCGTGCGAGCTGAGGGCTGATCTATATTTGGAGCCGCCCCAGCGCCCTCCCCTGCCGGCGTGATTCGTCTCCAACGTGCCAGCCAGTCGTCGTGCGCTGGTGACCTGACCGGTCGTTCTCGGACGCCAGACTTTTTTCGCATGGCGATGACTCGTCTCACCCTCGCGCGTTGTACCGCTGAGGACACGGTACAGCTCACGCCGGCCAGCGTGGGACCTCGGAGGGACAGGAAGCATGGGGCATTTCGTGGGATGGCGAGTGTGGCGGCGACTCACGGCGTCGCGCTGGGCGCTGGGCATCGCCATGGTCGCGCTGCTCTGCGCTGGCATGCTGGCTTCGGGGCTGGGGCTCGCCAGCGCCTCGCATCCAGCGCCAGGTATCACGCCAGGCACCACGCCAGGCAACACGACGCGCACGGTTCTGCGCGGGCATCTCGTTCCCGCGCTCAAAGGCGCCAGGGTGCTGCATGCGGCCGCCCCGGAGCGCGTCCTCCAGCTCTCCATCGCGCTCGCTCCGCGCGACCAGCCGGCACTCGCCGCGCTCATCGCCGCGCAGAACGACCGCCACTCCGCGCTGTATCATCACTACCTGACCCCTGCCCAGTACGCGCAACGCTTCGCGCCCACACAGGCCAGCGTGGACGCCGTCGTCGCGTATCTGCGCGCGCAGGGACTCGTCGTCGGCTCCGTCGCCTCCAACCACCTGCTCGTACGCGCCGCCGGCTCCGTCTCCACTGTCGAGCGGGCCTTCGACACACAGATCGACGAATTTGCGCTCGCCCAACGCGTGGTCTACGCGCCGGCGGTCGATCCGTCCATTCCCACACCCCTCGCCACGTCCGTCGTCAGCATCGCGGGCCTCGACGACGTCGCGCTCTACCGGCCGCGCCTGCTGCCGGCCACGCCACAAGGTCAGCGGCCTACCAGCCACGTCGGCAGTGGCCCAGGGGGCGGCTACACCCCGAGCGAGCTGCGCGCCGCGTACGACATGGGCCCGCTCATCAGCCAGGCCAGCGGCGCGGGCCAAACCGTCGCCATCTTCGAGTTGGATGGCTACGCCACCAGCGACATCAATACCTATCTCAGCTACTACAACCTGGGCCCCGCTCGCTACTCCGATGTGCTCGTGGACAGCGCCACCAACAGCGCCGGAGCGGGCGCCATCGAGGTCGAGCTGGACATGGAAACGGTCTCGGCCATCGCCCCTGGCGCCAACCAGCGCATCTACATCGGGCCGAACACCGGCTCTGGTGTCCTTGACACCTACAATCGGATCGTCAGCGACGACGTAGCAAAGGTCGTCAGCACGAGCTGGGGCGAGTGCGAGCAGGACGAAGGCAACGCCTTCATGCAGTCGCTCGACAGCATCTTCCAGCAGGCCGCCGCCCAGGGACAGGCCATCTTCGCCGCCGCGGGCGATTCCGGCGCCTATGACTGCTATCCCAACCAAAGCAGCAACAGCAACAGTCTCGCCGTGGACTCTCCCGCCGACGATCCCAACGTGGTCGGCGTCGGCGGCACCACGCTCAACCTCACAAGCGGTGGCGGCGGCAACGGCAGCGAGTCGGTGTGGAGCTACTCTTCCCAACATGAGGGCGGCGGTGGCGGCCTGAGCGTCTACTTTTCCCGACCCGCCTACCAGGCTGGTCCTGGCGTCCAGAACGGCTATTCCAACGGCAAGCGCGAGGTCCCCGACGTTTCCGCCGACGCCGATCCGAACACCGGCTATTCCATCTACTGCACGGCCGGCACCAGTTGCGCCGGCAGCACTTGGTTCCCCGTCGGCGGCACCAGCGCGGCGGCGCCGCTGTGGGCCGGCATTGCCGCCGACACGAACCAGTATCTTACCGCCCAGAGCATGCCCACGCTGGGCAGCGCCAGCGCGGCCCTCTACCATGCGTTCAACACCCCCCAGCCCTATGCCCCGTATCACGATGTGACGTTGGGCAATAACCTCTACTACCCCGCCACCAGCGGCTACGACCAGGCCTCTGGCATTGGCACCCCTAACGTGTGGAATCTCGCCCAGGACCTCGCCGTCGCCATGCCTCACTTCCAGAGCACGCCGGCCGCCGTCGAGACGGTCACCGCTCCCGGGGTGAGCCCGGCGGCGCAAACCCTCACGCTCGCCGATGCCGGGGTCGGCGCCATGGGGTGGACGCTCAGCTCCACACTGCCCTCCTGGCTGGCGGTTACCGACGGGCAGGGTCACACCATCTCGTCCGGCACCATCGCCTCCGGCGCCTCGCAGAATCTCAGCCTGGTCTTCTCCATCCCGGCGAGCGACCCAGCGCAGACGTATTCCACGACGCTGACCTTTACCGCACCGCACGCGGACAACTCTCCGTTCAGCGTCCCCGTGACCGTGGTGGCCGCCGCCGTGTCGAAGACGTGGTACTTCGCCGAGGGTTATACCGGCGGCAGTTTCACCACGTACATCACCCTGGCCAATCCCAATGCGGTGGCCGCTCACGTCACGCTGACCTATTACCTGCAGCGCAGCTCCACCCCGGCCACCCGCGTCGTGACGGTATCGGCCAACAGTCGCGCCACCATCAATATCGGCCAGACCATCGGCTCTGGCGCCAACGGCGACAGTGTCTCCACCGTCGTCACTTCCGACCAGCCGGTGGTGGCGGAGCGGCCGATGTATTTCACCTACAACGGCCCACCAGGCGTAGTCATACCCGGCGGCAGCGACGTGCTGGGCGCCACTCTGCTGGGCACCGATTACGACTTCGGCTACCTCGACACGACCGCGAGACATGCCACCTACCTGACGGTCCTCAACCAGAACACGACCGACATGACCGTCTCGATCCGCTACTTCGGCGCCAGTGGCGGCGAAACCGATGTCCAGCACGTCGTCCCAGCCAAGTCGCGCGGCACGATCTACGTACCGCACGATCTCCCGGCGGCGGGCACCTACAGCGCGCTGGTTCACCTCTCGGAGCCAGGGCTGGTCGAGCGGCCGCTGTACCTCGTCGACGGCACGACCGGCCACACCGGCTCCGCCGACGTCATCGGTGTGGGCCAGGCGCAGAGCAGCTGGTATTTCGCCGAGGGCTACACCAGCGCGACGTTTAGCGAGCGCTACGAAGTCTCCAACCCTTGTCTGCCGGCAGGCTGCGGCAGCACGCCCACCGCTCAGGTGACCGTCACCTATCTCAGGAGCGACGGCACCAGCGCCGCCGATACCGCCACCATCACCCCGGGCGCGCAGCACGTCTTCAGCGCCAATGCGAAGCTGGGCAGCGCTGGGGTCAACAACAGCGCGGTGGTCACGGCGGTGGATGCCAGCCACACCGGCACGCCCGTGCCCGTGCTGGCCGAGCGCTTCATCAGCTTCCGCTACAGCGGCCCCGCGGGCGCCCACAACGCCTGCTGCATCAATGTGCCTGGCGCGTCCGATGTGCTGGGAGCGGCTGCCCCCTCCAACCTGTTCGATTTCGCCGAGGGCTACACGGGTGGGCAGTTCAGTGAGTGGCTGACCATCGAGAACCCGGACCCGTCGCGGACGGCCAACGTGCAGATCACCTACCTGCCGCAGGGAGGCGCGGCGCCCGTGGTGCGCGACTACCTGGTCGGCCCGAAGAGCCGCTACACCATCAACACCAACAACGTCATCGGCGGGCAGTCGTTCTCGATGCAGGTGCTCTCGAACGTCCCGATCGTGGCCGAGCGGCCGATGTACTTCAACTTCAACGCGGGACTGGGTAACCAGACGGGGGGCAGCGACATCGTCGGCTACCAACCCTAAGCCAGGACAGGACCGCTCACGAGCACGAGGCATTGCGGCGGCGCCTTGGAGGATTCCTCCAGGGCGCTTGCCTGTGCCTTCGCGGTACCTGTGCCGCTCCCCTAGCGGTACAAGAGGTGCGAGTGGCGTTACAGCGCCGCGCACCATTCGTCTCCACTACGTGAGCACGGACACGCCGCGCGGGTTGCCAGGCTGAATCCCGTCGAACCTTCTCTGTGCACAGAAAGGCGAATCGATCATGTTGCGGCAAGCTCAGCGCGGCAAGAGAGCCAGCAAGGCGACGCCTGCGCCGGCCGCGGCATCAGGAACGGCGCCGGCCGTGCAACGGGAAAACCGCTGGGCCTGGCTGCGCTACTGGGAGTTCTGGCTCGCCGTCGCCCTCGCGGCCTTTCTCCGTCTCTGGCATGTTGACGTCACCCAATTCCTCGACGACCAGGTTGGTCTCATGAACCTGGCTCGTGGGGGCATTCTGCGCGGTGCATGGCCCGTCACGGGAATTCCCTCGTCCATCGGCACGCTCAACCCACCGCTCAGCGTCTACCTCATCATGCCCTTCGCCGTGTTCGGCAAGAGCCCTCTCCCCGCTGTCGTTTCCATTGCCCTGTGGAACGTCCTCGGCGTCGCCTTTTGCTACCTCTTCTCGTTGCGCTATTTCGGCCGGCGCGTCGCCGCCACCGCCGCGCTGCTCTTTGCCACCTGTGGCGCCGCGGTCAACTACAGCCGCTTCCTCTGGCAGCAGAATTACCTGCCCCCGCTGCTGGTGCTCTGGGCCGCCACGTTGTTCGCCGCCTGTGCCGGCGGCAGGCGCCGCTGGTTCATTGCCAACATCGTTCTGTTGGTGGTCGCCGTGCTGTTGCACCCCACCGCCGTTTTCCTCGTCCCCGTCACACTCATCGCCATCCTGCTTGCACCGCGCGCGCCCACGCGCCGCGACTATGCCGTCGCCGCCGCCGTGATCGTTCTGCTTGCGGTCCCCTCGCTGATCTGGGAGGCCGTCAGTCGCGCGTCCGACCTGCGCATCCTCTATCACTACCTCGCCCATCGTGGGTCGTTCAGTACGACTGTGTTCCACATGCTCTACCTGGCGCTTGGTGCACCTGACAGCCAGGGACTCGGCTCCCAATCGCTCTACGCCGCGTACGGCGCCTGGTATCCCGTGCTCAATGTCGCCGCCGCCACGTGCGTTGGCGCCGGCTTCATCGTGCTGACCGTCCTCGTCCTTGCGCCTGCGCGCGCGGTGTGGCTCGCCCACCCTCGCACTGGCGGCCCAGTCCATCAGCGAGTGACTTCCTGGCTCGTGTCCTGCTGGCGCGGCCTGCGTGCCGACGCCGGCTGGCGCCGCGATCTCCTGCTGTGGCTCTGGTTTGCGACGCCCATCATCCTCATGATCCATCATTCAGGTGCGCTCTACGTCCACTACCTCATGGTCCTCTACCCCGTCGCATTCATCGTCGCCGGCTTCGCCGTGCGCTGGCTGCTGGACCTCCCCGCGCATCTCCCGCGTCTGCGTATATCGTTCGTGCGGCCCATGACCGCCGCCATCGTCTTCACGCTGCTTGGCCTGCTTGTCGCCGGCCAGACGCTTCAGTCTGCCCTCTATCCGGCCGCCCTGGCCAGCGGCCACTTCGACGCCTACACCTTCTATGGCTATCCGCTTGGTGACCTGACTCCGCTCGAAGACTCCCTTGGCGCGCTCCAGCGGCAGCGCGGCGCCACTACCATCTTCGTCGCCACCCCCGTCCAGGCCCGCTATCGCGCCCCTCTGGACTATCTGCTCGTCGGGGAGCATCCAGACCGTATCAGCTTCCCTGCCAACTGCCTCGTCCTTCCCGCTCCAGGATCCGGCCCTACCCTCGTCGTCTCCACTCAGAGCGGCACCCCCGCTGCCGCTCTGCTCCCGCGCCTCCCCACCGCCGCGCACGTCACCGACCTGCCTGTCCCTGGTGGCCCTCCTTTCTCCGCCTACCAGGTGAGTGGCGCGCTCGCTCCTCTCCCGGACGAGACTCCTGTGACGCCGGCTGTCTTCAGCACCGCGAGCGGTCCAGACCTCCGCCTCGACGCCGCGTCCGTCGTCGCCCCGACGACGTTGCGACTCCGTTGGACTGTCCTCGCCTCTACTCCCACTGGTCAGCTGCCCGAGTCGTTTCGTGTGCTGGCCCGGCCGGCCGGGATGCCCGGCGCCGCCGCATCGGCCTACGTGCCCACCGAGTGCCAGCCTGAGCGCTGGCAAGCTGGCGAAACGCTCTTCACCTGGATTTCGCTGGCGCCCGCCTCTACCAATGGGCAGCCGGCAGCCTCCGTCCCCTCGCCGGCCGGTGGATCGGTCGTCGTCTCCATCACCGCGGCCCCGAGCGGGCAGAGCGCGATCGCTCTTGGCCCCCTGCGCCTGCTCTCGGCTCAGTCGAGCGGCACCGTTCCAGCTTCGCTGACAGCCAGCCTTGCGTCTGTCCCCAGCTCCGCGCTTGCCCCTGGTGGCCTCGATTCCACCGGCACGTACACGCTGCCTCTTGCCCCGCTCGCCGTCGCCTCGGGCGGATGACGGCGCTCAGCCTACGCCTGATACCACGTCTCGGTCGTCCGTACAGGCGGACGTGGTGCCCGCGCGCTAAGCCGAGCGGGCTTCATACCCGATGCGGCCCAGATGCGGCAGGGACCTGCCGCATGTCATAACGGCGTTTCACATCGAGATGCGCCGCTATCCCGTTCCATGGGGCAATTTCGATCCTGAACCGTTATATAGGTGGCAGTTGATCACCATGTCAGATGGAGGCTGGGATGAGCGGCGACGGACTTCGACGCGTGAACACTTCGACACAGAGCGTCCCGGACTCGATGCTGCCGGCCGAGCCGCAGTTCGCCACCGCGTCACCTCCCGGCGTCGCCGCGGAGCCCGTCGCGCGCCCGGCGCTGGAACGCCTCGCCGCTCGTCTCGGTCCCGAGTGGACTCGCGCCTGGCTTTGGGGTGGCACCATCTGGATCACATCACGCATCGGCACCGTCATCGCGCTTTATTTCGGCCTTCTGCTAGGTAGCGTCCTGAATCCTACGGGCAGCCCTGCCGCCGTTGCCGCCGGGGGCTCGGGCGTCACTCTGGCTAGCTTCGCCTCCGCCCTTCAGCACCTGGACGCCAACTGGTACCTCAGCATCGCTACCAACGGCTACTCCAATGCGCAGACCTCCGCGTTCTTTCCGCTCTACCCGTTGCTGATCCACGTGCTCAGCGTCGTGCTGCCATGGCTTTCACCACTTGCCTGCGGCCTGCTCCTCTCCAACGTCGCACTGCTCGCCGCGCTCGTGCTGCTCGTCCGTCTCACCGAGCGCGAGCTGGGCGCACGCGCTGGCCAGCATACCGCGCTCCTCTTCGTGGCCTTCCCGGCAGCCTTCAGCCTTACGATCCCCTACACCGAATCGCTCTTCCTGGCGCTGGTGCTGGGCGCCTTCCTGGCACTGCGCACTGGCCGCTGGACCGCCGCCGGAGTGTTGGCCGCGGCTGCCACGCTCGCGCGTCCCAGCGGCGGCTTCCTCATCTTCGCCTTTGCCTGGGAGTATCTCCGCCAGTCGCCCGTGTCATTCTCGGAGCTGCGCGCTCGCGGTCTCAGCTGGGCCCGCTGGCGTGACCACGGCCCAGCTCTCGCCACACTGTTTGGCCGCCTGCTCGCGCTTGCCGGCATGCCGGTTGCCGTTGCCGGATACGCCGGCTACCTGTGGATGCGCCTGGGCAATCCCGTCATCTTTCTCAAGGCCCAGCGCCTCTACTGGAATCATATCCACACTCTGCCCACCGGCGGCTTCGCCCTCGCCCTGGGTGTCCTGGGCCGCCATCCGTTCTCTACGTTTGCCGTCGCGCGCGATCTGCTGGACGCCGTGCCCACCTTCCTGGTGCTCGTCGTCCTGCTGCTGGGCATCCGACGCCTCCCTGTCGCATATACGCTGTTTTCGCTGGCCGTGCTGACGCTCGCCCTCATCGAGCCCATCCCGAATGACGAGCCTCTGCAGTCCGGCATCCGCTACGTTCTCTCCACCTTTCCCGTCTTCATGCTCCTTGGTGCCTGGAGCGAGCGCTGGCCCAGCCTCCGCCCGCTGCTCCTGTACACCTGGCTGCCGCTGCAAGGCATTCTCTTCCTGCTGTACATCTACGGACATGGCATGATCTGATCATGTGCCGCATTCCCCCCAGAGAGCAGGCCCGAATGTCCCGAATCGCCGCCCCGTCGATGTTCACTGCCGTCCTCCCCGTCTTCCATCGCCTGCGCGGTTCACGTACCGCATTCGCCGCCCTGGGCATTTTTCTGCTGGCCCTCACCGTGCGCGTTACCTACAACCTGACCGTCGCGCGCACCTACGTCCCCCTCCACGATGCCGCCTCCTACGTTGCCCTGGCCCAACACCTGCTCGCCTGGCACTGCTACTGCCTCTATGCCCCCGGCCAGCCGACCACCATTCGGCCGCCTCTGTTCCCGCTCTTCATCGCCGCCGTCTACGCCCTCACCGGCCCCGATCCTCTCCACGCCCGGCTGGCTCTCAGCGTCGTCGGCGCGCTGACCTGTGTCCTCGTGGCGGCCATCGCGCGCGACCTGTTCGGCGGCCGCGCGGGCGTGCTCGCCGGACTGATCGCGGCCACCTATCCGCAGCTCTTCATCTACGATGCGTGGCTCTACAGTGAGTCGCTCGCCATCTGCCTCTTCGCCGCCAGTTGCCTGGCCGTGATGCGCGTGGTGCGCCGACCGCCGGATTGGCGCTGGGCGCTCGCGGGCGTGCTCCTGGGCATCACCGCGCTGGCCCGCCCAAACGGCCTCTACGCCCTCGTCGCCGTGGCTGTGTGGGTGGTCCTCGCCGTGTGGACACGCGTCACCTCGCTGCGTCGCGCTGCTTTTGGTTTTGCCCTGATGCTCGCCGGCTGTGCCCTTATCCTGTCGCCCTGGGTGGTCCGCAATTACCGCGTCACTGACGGCGCCTTCGTACCCGCCACCACCGGCAGCGGTATCGTCATCGCCGGCTCGTACAACGATATGGCGTACTCCCTGCCCGGCTTCCGCGGCTTTTGGGTGAATCCCTTCACGGTCGCGAAATGGGACGCCCACGACAGCCATCTGCTCAGCAACCTCCCGCCCGACTGTTGGGGACCGTGCGAGGTCGTCGTCGATCGGGCCACCACACAGATGGGCGAAGACTGGGCCCTCTCCCACCTCCGGCTCATCCCGCGTCTGCTCACCCTGCGTATGCAGATGTTCTGGACGCCAGCCTCCCCGCCTGGAGAGGCTGGCATGCCTATCTGGCGTCCGTTCGCCGTGGCCTACCCCACCATGGTGCTACTGCTCGCCGGCGTGGGCCTCGTCGCCGTACGCCGCCGCTGGCGCGACGCCCTCATCCCAGTGCTCTTCGCCGCCTCAGTTGTCGCCGGTGCGCTGCTTTTCTACGGCAGCCCGCGTATGCGCGCTCCCATGGAGCCCATGCTCGTCGCCATGGCCGCAGGCGGTGTGGTCTGGCTGGTCGGTGCGGCACACGCCCGGCTGCGGCGCCCACAGCCTGCCATGCACGA